>JAHEZZ010000107.1 GCA_023250815.1 Bdellovibrionales bacterium | reverse complement strand
TTTGAATAGGCCCAAAATTTGTAAATTTCTCTTAGAAAAATGATAGACCTAAATTTCCATCTCGCCAAGCAAACTAAAGAGAGGAATAAGCAAAAAAAAAAGAGAGGCACAAGGCCTCTCTCTTTTTTTATAAAATTTAGCGATGCTAGATCGGCATCAATTAAAAACTTATAACTAAACCAAGATTGACAGAATAAAAGCTAGCACTGACTACACTATTTCCAATCCTGTTTAATTTTTGTTGATCAGGATTGATAAAAGTAAAACTTTGGGCATTGGAATTAATGGCCGAAGATAATCCTTTGCTATAGTTAAACTCTGCGTTTACGCCAACTGTTTGAGTAAAGGCCACAGTGGTACCAACCATTGCCGTTCCCGATACAAAACCTGTGCTGAATTCTTCGTTTCCAGAATTCATCCCATTGTAAGAATATTGGTTGGCATTCTCATATTTCAAATTATCTCTATTATAACCAAGGCCAAGTCCAACGTAAGGACGAACTCTCTCAGACAAAATATAAAACTTACCAAATACATTAAGCCCCATATGATTATAAGTTAACTGACGGCCTTGTTGCCCATAGGTTCCATAATAGGTTGGGGTATAAAATTGAGGGTAGCTAGTAGAGAGAGAGGTCGACCCCACATCAGTAACATCCATACTGGCATACTGAATACCAGCACCAGCAGCAAAGCTTTTATTGATATCGCTTTCAAAAGAAAGATTGGCATTAATTTTTGATTCAAAATCGATATCGTTATTTTTTATATTTAAAATTCCAAGCCCTGGTATAATTCGCATTTTCTTTTCTTCTTTTACTTCTGGAATAGGCGCTTCAACTTTTTGTACCGAGCTCGATGAGGTGGCCACAGTATCTTCATTCAATCCTTGATTAAAAGCATCTTGAAGTTGGTCAGTTAATTTTTGTTCATTCTTAATCCGAGCATCTTCAATTTTCTTTTGCACCATTTGCTCATTTTGCTCTTCCAATTTTCTTCTCATCTGTTCTAAGCGATCAGCAGCGCTTTTCTTTTTTTGTGAACCGTTTATATCCAGTTCATCTAAATTAAACTGTTCATCTTTTCCGGCATCCACAAGGTCATCCTGGGCCAATAATGAAACGGTTGGTAGCATGAGGCAAAGGCCCATAATTGCTAATTGTGCGCTCAAGGCCAGTTTTGACTTTTTCATAAGATCTCCTTCAAATACGCTTATCTTTCACAGCGCATACTTTATATCTAACGCAGCGTATGTATCATGCTTTTATTTAGAAGATAGAACTTCAACAATGATTGATATTTTTTACAAAACATAAGTTATTGATTTTAAAGATAATAATTATTTCGTAACTCTAAAAGTTTGAAAATTATTAGTGCTATTTGCCGAAAAAACTCCTTTTACAACGCAAATCAAAGAAAATTTTTTACCATCACATGTCGCACTATCTGCCAACATCCATTTTTTTACTTTGCTCATTACAGTGATAGTCATTCCAATCGCTACCACCAACAAAAGCAGATACTCCACTGCCGTTTGCCCTTTCTCTAAAAAAGGCCGTATATCTAGATAACTTTTTGATTTTACGAAAAAAAAAGAGGCCATAACTTTATAATGGAGATAAAACGCTGTCAAAAATAGCAGGAAAAAAGGATCACAGCACTCAATATGCTGAAATTATTTGGCCAAATTAGAACAATAACCTTTTATATCAAGGAGTGTTGAAAATGGGCCCAAAACTTCCCTTTTGTCTGGCCCAAAATATTTGATTTTATTAATTTTTGTTCCTATTAAATGGCCCTTACTTTCTCCGCCTAGAGGATCATAAGTTTTTATTTGAGGAAGTCTATAAAGGGCCGGGTTATAGACAAGGCATTGATTTAATTTATTTTTTTCAAATTCTTTCCAAACTGGCCATTTGCGAGGTGCTTTTAGTGTCAATTCTTCCAATTGATAAGTGGAAAATGAACCTTCTTTAAAAAAATCGAGTAGAAGGGCCCGTATTTTGGTTTCAAAAAAATTTGCTTTGGCGCCTTCTTGATATTTCCACCAGAGTTCGCCATTTATTTTAATTTTCTTCCCTTGTGAAATAAGGTTCTCTTTATCAAATCGAACAGAAAAATAAGGGTAATCGGTTCCTAAAAACTCAGCAGAAGAAAGACAATAGATCCAACTATTTCCCTCAGAAAAAAGATCATGATAGTGGCCCTTATTTGCAGGAGAAAGAAGATGTGCTTCAAAGGGCAAGCGATAGTAAAAACTTTTTGAGTCATCAGTAAGCAGTTCACTCCCTGGTAAAAGATGGCCCATTAAAATAATTTTCTTGGGTCTGATAACTCCGTCAAAACTGCCTAATTCTAATTCCCATGGGCCAATTGCCGAAGAATCCCAATCGCCAATTGTCGTTTCCTTGTACATTCCTCCTAACTTAAAATATTCGTTCTTTAAATCACTGATCATTTTTTTACTGTCGAGACAGTAAGTCTTACTAAAAAGTTGAATCAAAATATGAAAAATTTCAAAATCAGAAGAAACTATTTGTGAAGTTTTATGAAAAAGAGTGCGAACTAAATATAAAAATGTTTTAAATTCCCAAAAAGCACCAAAGTTCTGCGAAATTTTAAGCTTCTCTAGTTCCCCATTCATTTCAAAATCAACAGTCGATTCATCCCAAGCACTAAAATGCTTAAAATGTTGATAGAACTCCTTCATAAAAGCTGGGGCGTCAGTTAGCATGCTATTAAGATTAAATTTTTTAAAATTTTTTAGATTGTAAACTTTTTCTATAAATTTTTTTAAATACTGATCAAACTCTTCTTCATACGATTGAAGTTTGCTAAAAAAAGATTCATCCCCATCATTCTTTAAAAGTTTAAAAGTATTATCATTCTTTTCTTTCTTTTCCTCCAGCTGTAACAAACTTTGAAACTTCCGCATAATCTCGAATAATGACTCAGCTGTTCCCCTTCCCAAGCGAACTGTTTTATGTCCGCTGCCAACAAAAACATCGAGCGGTGAAAGATAGTCATGTAAGTTTTTAAGAGACTCTATTTGGCGTATTTTTCCCCAATGTTTCATAAATTCAACTTCTAATTGGGTAACTGGGCCAGTGCCTTCATGAAACGATCTCATTTCATCTTCAGGAGGAGAAATGAGCACAACTTTTTGCCCCGAGAAAAGCAGTTCTATCCCTAACAAATAAGAATACGGCGTAGTCCCAATAATTGCTGTATCAAATTCTTTTTCTAACATTTTTAAGTTTGTCCTCTTCGCCCTTTAATATTTTTTGGCAAATAATTTGCAGATTTTCATCTCTAAAATTCTGTGACCAAAGCTCAATTTCTTTTTTGTAAATTTCCCTGGTCTCTTTAATTTTTAAAAGATTTAATTTTTCTAATATAACCTGAGCAACATCGCTTAATTCTTCCACGCTTAAAACAAAATGGGGAGAATTATTTTGGGCCAAATCAAACTCTGTAGAACGATGGATTTTTGGCCCAGTAATGACAACATTACCTGCTAAATAAGGCTCTAGAATGGAATGAACAGAGCGATGAAATCCACCAGCGACATAAGCGCAGGAAAAAAGGGTATAAAGCTCACATAAGATACCGGGTATTTCACAGAAAAAAACGCCTCCTAAAAGATCAAAAGATCGATTTTTTTTACTGTCTAAAAGTACCAGCTTAAGGGGATTCACAATCTGTTCTAGTTCTTGCCACATGGCCCTAATATTTTCTTTATTCAAAGAGTGAGGAGCAATTAAAATATGAAGTTTCCCTAAAGAAATTAATTCTTGAATCTTTTTATCTTTTAAAATTTGCAAATCCTCTTTGTAGGCATTTCCCAAAATTATTTTTTGATCAGGAGTTAAGGCCTTAAGATTAGCGACATATTCTCCTGGCAATTTTGTCAAGAGATAAGGATCAGCATTTTTTTGGCGGTTAAATATTTGTTGAATACGAAAATCAAAAAGGTGTAATTTATCTCTAGATAGACCGAGGGAAATAAAACGTTCCTTTTCTAGTGGTGAGGCGCAAATAATTAAATCAAAATGATCATAAAGCCAGTGCCAAAAAAGAGAAGGAAGAAAAAAACCTTTTCCTATTTTTTTGTTTTTTAATGAAGCGGATATAAGGACTAAGCTTTTTTTAGCGCTAAATATTTTCCAAAATAATAACTCGGGATAAAAATCATAACGACACAAAACCAAAGTTTTGGCCTTGATTATTTTTAAAATATTAAAACCACATAAACTTGGCCAAATAGAATAAGTAAGGATCGGCATCACAAGAGTCTTGGCCCCTAAAATTTTTCCTTCTTTTATGGCCTTAATTTTGGCACTAAAAGAAGCATACAAAAGCTCAATTTCAAAATGACAACTTTTAAAATACCTCATAAGAGGTAGTGCCTGCTCTAGTTCTCCCTCACTAGAAACTTCAAAAGCAATTTTGGGATTATCGCCATGCTCAGCTTTCAGATCCCCGCCCATCCACTCTTCCCATTCTAATTTTGCTCTAGCGGAGATGAATTTCCCGAATAATTTATAAATCATTATAATAAAAGTTGTGATGAAGGAGCGAAAAAAGGCAAAAAGTAGGAAAAGCACAAACTCTAAAACTCTTAACATTATCCACACCTATAAGTTCTTTTTGGCACCATTTTAGCTAACAACTTTGGGACAAAAGTTCCTTGGCCCAAAGAAGAAGCGTTAAGTTGTCGTTTTCTCAATCTGTTGCATTTTTAAACACCCAGTAAAACTTACTTTTCAAGATAAGACTTACTTGACGAGCAATAAATGCATTGAACATTTAACAATATTGTAGGAAATTCACCGGGCCTTGTCTAAGACAGCGTAAAAAATTTTAGAAATTAAGGCCGATTGGCATTTTATTAACCTTAAGGGGAGAAACACTATGAAGCGACAAGTTTTAAAGATCATGACACTGGCGGCATTGTCTCCAGCAGTTATGGCGCAAACATCAGCACCAAAAATGACTACACCAGTTCAAACAAGTACGGTGGCAGAAAAAAGTCTATTCCGACAAATTAAGGATTCTGCTTTTGATATGGCATTGAACATGGAAACAGATACAAAAAGAAACGCAGAAAATAAAGTTGATGGTTTTGCCCAAACAAACCGTCTTCTAAGCTCTTATAAGCTTACTGCAAATGATAAAATGAGTCTTGATTTAAGATCCACCCATAATAAATTAAATAATACAGACACTGTAAATAGTGTTGAACGTAGCGCTCTAAAATATGCTCGAAAAGGTTTAATGACTCAAGCAGCTCAAGGGGTGGATCTTTCTGCTTCTGCGGAGTATCGCTATTTGCCAAATTCAGTAGCTCGAAATGCAAAAAATAGATATTCTCATGTGCGAGTAGGAACAACTGCTGCTCGTTCCTCGGGAAATTTTGCTGCTGACGTTGGTCTTTTTTATGCCTTTAATCAAACCAAAGATAAAGACTCTGCTCCAAATAGAGCAACCAGCAATTGGTACATGCCTTTATCTCAATCCTACAATCTTACTGACAAGCTAAAAACTTCTCTTACTGAAGAGCTCTTTTACTCTAATACTGCGAGCTCAGTGCAGGAGACTGGCAGTTTGGATTTAACTGCTGAGGCCGGCTATCAATTCACCGATGATTTTTATATCGGCCTTTCTGCCGCTGGAACTCCAGTCTCCCGTACCGACGGAACTGAAGCTAAGGGTTGGGGAAAGCAACTTACTTATGGCGTTAACTTTGATATCACTGTTTTTTAAATCTAAAGTTTTATAGTCAAAAAAGGCCCGGTGAAAATTCCCGGGCCTTTTTTTTGCCATTTTTGGGAAATTCTTACCTCTTTTTTATTCCCCACTTAATTTGTTTTACTCTTCCTAATCAATGAACCGAACAGTTCTAAGACGGAGTTTTCCGGCATAGAACACTCAAAAGTGATGAGTATATTATGGCAGAAGAATTTAACAAACAAATCGCCAGTATTCTTAAAACCCTGACACTCGAAATGAGCGATTGGCAAAAACAAAAAGTTGATCCCAATATGCTTATTGAAATTAGTTCCGAAGAAAAGGTTTGGGGCCCAATATCAAAATTGCAACTTAAGGCCATTTTAGGCCACTACCCAGATATAGATTTTAAAATGTGCAAAATTCGTCCTTATTCTGAACTTTTTGCTAACTCTCAATTTGAAGATTTGTACTCAAATAATTACTTTCAACGGCGAAGTCCAAAATTAGTTCAGGAAGAAAAAAGTCCCAGTGAGGAACAATATTGGCTCTTAGTTGATGGGCAGAAGAATGGGCCATTTGCCAGCGATCAATTACAAGCTGAACTTGATCGTCAAAACATTTTTTATACTGATCTCATTTCTTTTGATAATGCTCAAAATTGGTGCAAGGTCCATGAGTACCAGGGACTCGACCGGAGAACCCGCCCCCTCCCTGCTAAAGGCATTGAGCGGGCCAATTTAGTGAAGTCTGAAGCGGAGGCAACCAGAAGCATTCAACCAAATGAAGAGGAGCAGTCTAACCAGGAAATGAACGCTCTAGTGGCCTTTATTGGAGAAAACAATAAAAAAAACATCGTAAAGTTAGCATCTGCAAACCAAAGCTCTACAAAAATACTGGTCTCTGAAATTAACACTGAGAATTTAAATAATTCTTCCTCTTCTTTCGCCCCTTTTTTGCTGCTACCTGTATTTAAAAAACATCTCAAAAAAATAACCGCAACCATTATCGCCATTCTTTTACTTCTTATTGCAATTAATAAAAAAAACGACAGAAGAAAAGAAGAAGTGGGCACCCTCTCTCCAAGCGTAGAAGATACCGATAATCCAAGTAGGCATTTTCCAAGGCCCTCGTCTAAGCAGCGAAGTATTGCCTCTCAAAATGAAATGACTAAAAGTGAAGAATACGAAGATGTAAAACCACAGCGATCATTTAAAAGATCTCGCCCTTTTAAATCAGTTACCCCTGATGAAGAGACACAAAATGAAGGAGAGAGATCTCCATCTGAAGTTAACGGCAATAATAACTCGGCAGATGAACCGGTTGAGCAGGATGAAATTCGCGAAAAATTAAGCAAAGAAACTATTGATCCTACTCCTCCAGATGAAGAATCGCCTGTACCCGAACTTCCCCAAGACGACTAGCTTCAGATGGCCTTTATTAAAAAATTTTGTGGCCCATATAAGAAAATTCATGCTAACGTTTTTCATGGCCGATCTAAATGCTAAACTGCAAAACTTCAGAGCGCCGACCTTTCCAGGAAGTTATTTTTTTGTACTTGAAGGAATTGAAGGAAGCGGAAAAACAACTCAAATTAATTTTTTAAAATCTTCTTTTGAAAAATTAGATTACCGCGTTCTGATTGTGAGAGAACCAGGTGGGACTATTTTTGGTGAAAAACTTCGCCAGGCCATTTTACAATCAAATACTGATATTCATCCCCTATCAGAGGCCTTTTTATTTGCCTCCTCACGGGCCCAACTTTTACATGAAGTAGTTTTACCCGAACTTGAGAAACCGAGAACCATCGTTCTTATGGACCGCTATCTTTTTTCTACAATTGCCTATCAAGGTGTGGCCAGAGGTCTTGGCCCGGAGTTAGTTATTTCTCTTCACCAATATTTTCCTTTAAATATTATCCCTCACCTTACTTTTTATTTAAAAATAAGTGTAGAAACTTCCTTCTTGCGCCAAAAGCATCGCAATCTCCCAAAAGATTATTTTGAATCCCGGGGAAAAGATTTTTATTTAAAACTTTCCAGTGGATATGATGCTTGTCTTAATATGTTTTCTTCATTTATTTATATTAATGCAGAAATGGATAATCTAGGAGTATCAACGCAGATGCTCGGGGCTATTCATAAGCGCTTCCCCGACCTTTCTTCTTTGCAAGTCACCCAAGTTTAGGCAAAATTTAATTTTTATCATCCAGAAGTAAAATGACGAATATTAATGGCCTCACTGAACATCTTTTTAAGCTTTGGGAAAAAGATCGTTTTCCAGATTCGCTGATCGTAAGGTTGCTCACCACTCACAGTTATTTGTCGGAAAAAGTAATGGTTGAGACATTTTTAAATGCTTTTTTTAAACGTTTACTCAATCGACAAAATATAGAGACAATGAACCCTGGAGCTTCATCACCTCATCCTGACATCCTTTTACTTTGCCCCAAAAAAGAATATTTTAGCGTTGAAGAATTGGATATCTTATATAGTTTCTTGAATTCTAAAAGTTTATCGTTAAACAAAAAAATTATTATTTTTCCCAAAGCGATAGCTTTAGGCCATCAAGAGGTGGCCAATAAACTTCTTAAAACTTTAGAATCTCCCCCGATTCCGGCCACTTTTATTTTGATCTTAAAAGGATCTAAAAAACTTTTACCCACAATTGAAGGAAGGTCCTTAAAATTTAATCTTTTTTTTGATCAATCGAAGAATGCTTCCTACTCTAATTTCTATCAATTTTTTGCCAAATTTTTAGAAGAAAATAATCAGCTCTCAGGATCTGAGGCACATGAGCTCACCTTGGGCCTCAAATCTTGGGCCAATAATGAGAAAGATTTTAATTCTTTTTTTTCTGCCTTTTCTAAAATTGATGAAAAAGATGAGAGCATCAAAAAAATGACCATTGATTACATTCGTACAATTTCATTAAGTTCTTCCTCATCGCCCCATGACATCAAGCTTAAAAAAAATATACTTAATATATTGAAGGACTTTGAAAAAGCGGAATTATTTAATAATCCTAGAATTTCTAGGCACGCTTGTCTCTTTCACTTTTTATTGGGACACATATGATGAATAACAGCGGCCAATTATCTGAAGATTTTGAGGAGCAGAATACCCAAGATCATGAGAATGATCAATTTCCAGATGATCGGGACGACCCAAAAGATGACAAA
>JAHEZZ010000106.1 GCA_023250815.1 Bdellovibrionales bacterium | reverse complement strand
TTTTTTCGCCGGGGTAATAAATGCACAGTGAACTCTCCAGATCCCTTCAAGAAAATCCAGGTACTGAATTATCTAAAATTTTAACAGACCAAGTTTGCCAAGTTTTGAATGAAACTTTTTTAAAAGAGCTAGAAGCTCAAGAACTAAAACTTGAAGTTTTGGGTTTTACTTACCCTCAAGAACTTTTGCTAATTGCTTCTCTCTCAAATAAATCTGGAGATTCTTTAAGCTCCAACTTTTTTGCCTCATGTGATCTTCCAGCTAACTGCAAACAAGAAATGATGCTGACTTTTTTCAAAAAAAGCATAGATGCTCTCGGGCATTGCCTAGATAATTATTTTGCCACTGCAGATTGGAATGAATACTTTGATTCTTGGCAAGAATTAGCAGTGGGAAAAGTTGCCTTTCAAGTGAAATCTAATCGTGAAAATATTAAACAAACCTTGCTCGCTGATCAAATTTTACGATCAAGTCAATTAGCGACTTTTTAATCTTCGTCGAAGGCCACTTTGGCAGTAACTTTGGTTTCAAAAGCAATATCTTCTTCTTCCATCTCGTCGTCAGAAACATCGTCAAACCCTTCTTCTGAAGTCATATCGATGTTAAGCTCACGAAGGACACCACTAAAAGTTTTATCATCCATAAGGTCATTTAAAATGGCCTCGATATATTTGAACGGGTGTTTTGAAATAAGATCTTCGATAAGGGTTTGTAATTTCCCTTCTTGTAAAATAAGTTCCTTTTTTTTGATATCTTTCCATCTTTTTATGTAATGGTAACGGCAATGGCCATGGGTCGTCGCCGGGTTATCACAAGCTTTCTCGGTGCAATCAATACTGTCTGAGCTAAAAAACTCTAAACTCTTAATTGCTTTTAAAACATCGATAAGGCCATATTCTTCTGATAAATTGATAATTTCTTCGGCAAGTTGTTCGCGAATTTCATCATCTAAAATTTTTTTAGTTTTTTTAGCATTTTTCTTCGCTTCTTCTTCTAATAAAAGATCCGCATCGAAATCTGAATCGTCAATTATCTCATCTCCTATCATTTCAAAATCATCAAAAGCCTCATCAAAATCACTATCTGATTTTTCCTTATCGCCTTTGTTGCCCTTTGCACCCTTTGCTTTTATTTCATCCTTCTCATTTTTTTTCTTGCCGTTTAGTCCCTTAGTATTTTTAACTTCTTCATGGGCATTTTTTTTTGAGGCGACAATATTTTTTTTAGTCACCAGAGCTGCTGGCAATTGTTCTTTAGTGAGTGTCTTACTTTTTTGAGCTATGACAATGGGTGCTGGTTTTTTTTCAATTTTCTGATTTTTATTTTTTAAATTTTTATCAATTTTATTTTTTTTACCAGGATGATCAATTTTAGGAGAGGAAAATTTCTTGCTACTTTTACTCGCTGCCGTCGCTTTGTTTTTAGCGGCCCCCTTCTGGGCAACTGGAGTTTTTTTAGTTTCAAGTTTAACTTTGCCAGCAGCAACTTTTTTGGGGGCAACCTTAGACTTATTTTTAACAGCAGTCTTTGCCATATTTTTGCCCTTGCTATTTTTATTTTTACCCATATCCAACCCTCGTAAAATTTCCTCTATACCATTCGCAATACTGAATTTTTCGTACCAGAAAACTCAAACATAACATAACAAATACATTTTCCTTCGCAAACTAAAGATTTAGCTCTTTAGCTCGTGCGCAGCGACAACTAAACGCTGAACTTCTGATGTCCCTTCATAAATTTCAGTAATTTTAGCATCTCGAAAATACCTTTCAACCGGATACTCTTTTGTATAACCATTGCCGCCACAAACCTGAATCGCCTTGGTGGTAATCCACATCGCCGCTTCTGAAGCAAATAATTTCGCCGTCGCCGCCTCTTTACCGTAATCTTCACCGTCATCTTTTCTTTGACTTGCGTTAAGAATAAGCAATCTAGCGGCGTTAACTTTAGTGCTCATGTCCGCCAAAATAAATTGAATTGCCTGAAGCTCGCAAATTGGTTTGCCAAACTGCACTCGCTCCTTTGAATAAGATTTAGCATATCTGAAGGCCGCCTCCCCAATTCCAAGGGCCTGAGCAGCAATACCGATTCGACCACCATCTAGAGTCGCAAGGGCAACTCTAAAACCTTTTTCCATTTGTCCCAACAGATTTTTTTTGGGCACTTTAACTTTATCCAAAAAAATTTGGGCCGTGGACGACCCTCTAATTCCCAATTTGTCTTCTAGTTTAGAAATTTTAAAGCCAGGAGTTTTAGTCTCTACAATAAAGGCACTGATACCTTTATGATCGGGAGTTTTTTTGGTTTTTGCCAGAACAATCGCCACCCCTGCTTCTTTGCCGTTGGTAATCCAATTTTTTGTTCCTGAAATTTCGTAATAATCGCCTTTATCCTCGGCAAAAGTACTAAGTGCTCCAGCATCTGATCCGGCACCCGGTTCACTCAAACAAAAACAGCCAATCATTTCTCCGCTGGCCATTTTGGGTAAATACTGTCTCTTCTGTTCTTCTGTTCCGAAATTAATAATAGGCCAAGTGGCAAGGGAACAGTGTGCGGAAACAAGCACTCCGGTAGAAGCACAGGCCCGGGAAATTTCTTCAACAATAATGGAGTAAGAGCGATAATCCATACCTGCTCCTCCATATTCTTCAGGAACATAAATTCCCAAAAATCCATTTTCAGCAAGAGCGCTAATAATTGTCGAAGGTATTTTTCCCTCTCGATCAATTTGCGCTGCCAAAGGGGCCACTGTGGTATCTGCAAACTTAGCGGCCATAGTGCGAATATCTTTAAATTCTTTAAACCAATTCATATTTTCTCCTTCAATTATTTAGTAATACCAATTCCACTAATTAATGCTGGCATAATCGTAAAATCCCCGTTTGCATTTTTTTCCCATTCTCCCTGCTAAAACATATTTTTTAAGCAATGGACAAGGACGATATTTGCTATCCCCTAGGCCCTCATGCAAAACTTCCATTATTGCCAAGCAAGTATCTAATCCGATGAAATCTGCAAGCTCAAAGGGGCCCATCGGTTGATTCGTTCCAAGCTTCATCGCTTGATCGATATCACGAGCGCTGGCAACTCCTTCATAGAGAGCATAAATGGCCTCATTAATCATTGGCATCAAAATACGATTAACTGCAAAACCTGGAAGGTCATTGGCCTTGATGAAAACTTTTCCCATTTTAAGAGCAACTGCTTCAATGGTGCTAAAAGTTTCTTCGCTCGTCTCTAGCCCTCTGATTCCTTCAACCAGCTTCATCACAGGAACAGGATTCATAAAATGCATTCCCGCCACTAAATGAGGTCTTTTCGTTTGCGCTCCAATTTCAGTAATTGAAATAGAGGAAGTGTTGGAAACCAGCAAACATCCTGCATCTACAACATTGTCTAAATCTTTAAAAATCTCAAATTTAATTTTTTTATTTTCACTGGCCGCCTCAATAACCAGCTGGCAATTTTTAAGTTCGCTCAACTGATAAGCGGGATTTATTTTCTTCCTCGCCTCCATCTCCTGTGCTTCACTCCATTTCCCTTTCTCTGCACCTGATTTAAGCTGTTGATGAATAAAATTTAAAGCAAATTGAAGTCCGTCCTTAGAGACATCAAATATTTTGACTTCAAATCCATTTTGAGCAGCAACCTGAGCAATCCCCCGCCCCATTTGCCCTGCCCCGACAATGCCAATTAATTTAAGCTCTTTCACAAGACCTCTTTTTAAATTTAAAAGGGCAATGATAACTACTGCTTGAGAGGACGACAAGAGAGTGCTTTTTAGTCATTTATAAAATACTTTGGAAGAACAATTTGCTGTTGCCAGATAGGCCTCCTTAGAATAATATCCTGCTCGTTTTCACGTTGCGCAATTTCGATTTAAGGAGTTTTAAATGGCCAATCATAAATCATCAATTAAAAGATCTCGCCAAGACGACAAGAAAAGGGCCGCAAACCGGGCCAAAGAATCTAGAGTTAAATCAATGGTCAAAGCACTTCGTTCTGCCATCGAGAGCAAAGATAAAAAACAAGCTAAAGGGCTTCTTGTTTCAACACAATCTATGATTGCCAAGCTTGCAAAGGTTGGAATCTTTAACAGGCGCACAGCGGCAAGAAAAACATCTCGCTTGTCTTCTCAAGTTGCCAGTTTATAAAATTAAAAATTAAATTTCATAAAAAAGGCCCAATTAAAAGTTGGGCCTTTTTTTGCTGCACTTTTTGTGGTCCATGTTAAAATTTAAAGATGGACTGGAAAGAAAACACCCTCACTTCAGAAGACAAACAAAAAATTGAAGAAAAAATTAATTTAGTCAGACTGTCTACTGGAATTGAATTATCACTAGTGATCGTCAGAAGCTCTTCTTCATACAATCTGGCAAGACTTCGCTTATCAGCTCTAGGAATGCTTCTCTCAACTGGCATCATTTTAATTATTGCCCCATCTTGGGGTGACAAATCTTTATCCTTAATGGCAATAATCCAACTGGCCTCAGCACTTTTAGGTTTTTTGTTGTCTTATTTTAATATTATTAAAAAATACGCACTCACCAACAAAGATCTTGAAAAAGAAGTGGCCTTTAAAGGGAAAGAAGTTTTTTTAACACTCAATATGCCTGAACTTAAATCGCAAAGTGGCGTATTAGTGCTTTATCATCTTTTTGAGAGAAAAGTTGATGTTGTGATTGATGACCATCTCAAAAGTAAAATAAGGTCTAATGACATTTTAAGAATTCGCCAACTTGCTTGCAACGAATTTAAATCCTCACAACACCGCAATAATCTGATGAATGTTTTAAATTTAATTGAAGAAAAAATACTGCATTTTTTTCCAGAAGGAAGAAACCCCTCTCGTCAATTTGAGGCCGGCAATCACCTTCTTTGGATGGTATTTAAATAGGGCCTAACACCTCTAAATTAACAGCACTGTTTAAAATCCAAGACTTTTCTTTACACATAATTTGCCACTTAGAAAATTTGCTCAAACCTGCAATTAATTCTTCGTTTTTCCAAAGATGCCTATATTGACCTATCTCTCTTTCGTATTTTGTTTTAGGAGATAAAATCTTAGAATCAAGAACTTTTAATAAGTGAGTTTGCATAAAACGAAAAAAATCTTCTAATTCTCCAAAATCTAAATCACTATCGACAATTTTTTGAAAAAACAGTTTAAAATTTTTGTTGCCATATAAATGCGCCAGGGCAAATTGATCTAATCTTTTTTGAGGGAATAACTCTTTAACTTGTGACAAGTTTAAAGATTCTTCTTTTTTTACTTTCATTTCTTGAATCAAACTTAATACTGCTCTCAGATGTTCTGCCAGATCGAGAGACAGTGAAGTTAGAAGGTAATTTTTTATTTCTGGTTTTAAAATTAATGAAAAACGCTTACATAAAAGATCTAAAACTTTCTCAAATTCCCAAAATTTTGGAGAATTAAGTTGCAAAAAAAGATCATTCAATTTATTTAAATCTTTGCTAATCTTGCATTCCTTTGCAAAGAATAAGTAAACCATTTTTTCCATTTTCTTTTTTTCTTTGAGACTTCTAGAAATAATTTCAAAGCTTCTTAGTGGAATGTTTTCGGCCTGCAAAACTAAAATATCTTCATTTTGAAAAAAGAGATCCGCTGTAAAAAAATTTGAGGCCATATCTTCAGAAATTTCATTCCCTAATAAGACAATTCGATTAGTCTCATCATTTTTTTTTATAAAACTATTTATAAATAATTTTTCTAAACATGCATCACTCGAAAGAACACCGAGAGGAGACTTTTTTAAATCCATCGAAAGCACAACATTGGTCTTTAATAAAATATCAGACCAAGAAATATCAGTAAGCATTAAGCACCAACTCTTGAAAATTTCGTGCAGTACTCTTGGCCAATTCCACGACTGCCCGCTCACTAGAATCTTTACTTTTCGTAAAGTTCACCGCCCCACCACTATCAAGTGATAATGTATCGAGCAACTGCCTAGTAAAACTTCCTTTTAAATTAAATGAGTACTCCACCAAAATTTTTGGATTTGCATTGATCGCTTGTATAAATTCCGGCGTAAAATTTAATTTGTCTAACTTATCAATAATCATAGCAGAGGATTGAATTGTCGAAATGTCACTAGGACGAGGATTTTTAACAATAATAATTCTCACATCTAAATCGAAATTATTACTAACCGGCAAATTAAATGGACGACGCACGCCAATTGAATCTTCCAATTCTTTTGAAATAAAAATCTGGCCGCCAGGTTTGTAAACTTGAGAGCGATGTTCCTTAGAAGAAATGATACCGATGCACACCGCATCTACATTGTCAGACTCACCAGAATAAACTTTAAGTCCAGAATATTGATTAAAAATTTTGACAAGCTCTCTCGTAAAAGGGCCGGCAACTTGCGGTATGATCGATAAATTAATAAACATTGGAATGGCAATCGTTTTAATCCCGTGAATCTGTAAGGGATTTTGACTTCTCATAAAACGGTAACCCTGACAGGAAATTAAATTAAGGCAAAGAAAAAAGAGAAAATAAATTCTCAAACGGTATTTATAAAGTTGTCGCAATGTAATTTTCATATCTATAATTTGGAGACGAATAATATCGCAAAAAACTGTAACGACAAGAGCTTGGTGCGTTATCCGTCTTATGAAAAAACTAGGTCAAATTCTTTCTGAAAACTTCCAGAATAATAGGCCATTCAATTTGCCTAAAGATGCACCAGAACAAAGCACAAACAGAAAATACTCTAAAGTTAAGCGAGCAAAAAAAAACCAAGATTTTTTTGATTTTATGGGTCTAGTTGAAAGATGGGGGGAAATTGTGGGAGAAGGACTTATTCCTTACACACATCCTCTAAAAAATAAAAATGAGATACTCACAGTCTTAGTCTCTCACCCTGGATTCGCTCTGCAGTTGGGCTTTCTGGAAGAAAATATTAAGAGCAAAATTATTAAAATGTTTCCCCAACTTATCTCTCACTTAAAAAAAATTAACTTTGTCACCGACCCAGAATTTTTTAAAGACCCTAAAAAAAATGAAAACATAAAAATGGTTAAAATGCGTTCATATCAAACCAATGAAGAGAATATTCACGCCTATTCTCCGAGGGGAATAGAAATAAAAAAAGAAACTGAAATTTTTTTAGGAGAATTACCTGAGGAAATAAAAAAAGACCCACATCTTGTACAAGCACTGGAATCACTTTTTATCCAATTTATACCAATTGAAGATATTACCCCTTAAGAATGATTGCATCACGCAGCTCTTTAAAAACCTTTAATTTTCCTGAAGCTATTTCCTTCTTCCAAAAAAATTCCAAAGACGAAGGATGCGCTAAAAAATAAAAAACTCCATTATCTACAAGTTGTGAATAAAATAAATGAGGTAGATTTTTTAATTTTTTTTCACTCATAAAATGACAAAGATTTTTTTGAGGATTTTCTGAGGCCAGGGCCCGTTCTTCAGAGTAGAAAGGGGGGTTCGCCAAAATAAGATGATACTTTTTCAAAGAACTTGAAAAAATATCTCGATGAATAAAATTCCAAGCGACTTGACGATTTACAACTAAAGAATCGAGCAAATGAGAATTGCTTTTCCAAATTGAATGATACTCATTCTGCACTTCAATGCCATCAACTCGCCATTTTTGAGGTAAAATATCTTCTTCTGCCGATTGAAATATCCTGGAAAAAAACTCAAATACCACAACCCCTGACCCTGAAAAAAAATCGGCAATATCGACTTCTTCATTTTTTAAAAAATTTATTCTAATGTTTTGCCAATCTTCAGCAACGGCCTTTGCTAGCTCAACTGAATTTCGGGAAAAATGATAGAAATCAGGTTGGTAATAATTGTAAATGCTTTGCAATTTCCGCCGCCCTTTGTCCTTCACGCCAAAATTTAATTTCTTTACCTTCTTCGAAGCATAAAATAGATGAGGATTGCCCTGAGGATATAATTCCCATGCCAGCAAAAAATATTATTTTATCAGTAATTTTTAAAATCTCATTATAAAATTTTATCGCATCATTTTCTAAAACCATGGCCTGCCACCCCGTTTTATTTAAACTCGTTGTGGTGATCGGTCCGCCAATTGAAATAGTGAGAAAATCCAAAAAAGGATAGGCCAGCATTCTCATCGCCACATATTTAGAATCAGAAGGCACGACAAACAAGGGAACACTTTGTATAACTTGAGACCGCGGAAGGGCCAAAGTACTTTCCATTGTAAAAAAATTATTCAACCATCTGTCATTCATCCTCTTTGGAAAGTTCATCCACATTTTTATTTGCGAGAGAGATGAGAACAAGAGAGACAATGATTTAGTCGCCTCAGTTCCCTTAATTTTAGCAACTAACTCATGTAATTTTTGATTTTCGAGGGGAGCACCAATTCCCCAAACCGTATCAGTTGGATAAATAAAAATGTAATCACCCAAAGCAATATCAGCTAAACTTGCTAACTCTTCTTGTCCTCTAATAATCATAAGACCATCCACCATAAGTTAATCGGATTGACATCTCCGAGTTTATATAAATGATAAAACGAGTAATCAATGGCCATTCCGGAGGCCATATTCTCTTTATAAAAATCACGCATGATTTGAAATTTTGCTCGATTCCAAGCTCCTTTTTCATCTAAAAGATAAAGCAATCTCTTATAATATTCTTTCTCAATTAATTTTATGAATAAATGTTTGTGGTAGGAATCAATATTCTGAGAATATTTTATTAAATATTTATTGTTAAAATCATCAATTTTTTCAGGAGAAATTAAAAGTGGAGCGACTGCCCAAAAATTATCATCGTTTATAAACTTCCAGAATGAAGACGTATTCATACTATCTAAAAACTTAACCAACGCCGTTTTTTCCTCTTTTAAAAACAAATAATATATCCATAATCCCGGCAGTGATTTACCAAGGGTTGGCGAAGAAAGCAGTATCTTTAATTCTGCAGATGAAAAATTTAATGATTCCTTTTCAATTAATTTATCTTGATTAACATGAGTAAGACCAAAAACAGA
>JAHEZZ010000007.1 GCA_023250815.1 Bdellovibrionales bacterium | reverse complement strand
ATGTCGTTGCTAAACTTGAACACATCTTGGCAAAATGGTTTAGTGTTGAAGTTTTTTATATAGATCCACATGGAAAAATTAAGAGTCGTCAACTAGAGAAAGATCATAACTTTAAAAGTTATTTATTTAAGCTGCAAGCAAGTTTATCCCGTGGGCATGAATGGATCGTTCAAGATGCTGAAAAAATTAGTGCTGAATTGTCGGGACAAGCACCAGTGGCCAAAAGCTTTGACTCAGGTGTTCCCGGGGTTAAAATATTTGCTTGTCCCATTGTTGTTGATGGTGAATTTTTGGGATCTGTGATGGTTTATCCGTTTATCGCAGATAATTCTAGTTCAGGAGATATAGATAAAATAAAAGCAAAACTTCAGGAATGGGGAGCTAGCAAAGAAGATTCGTTAATTGCAGTTTCTAAATTGAAAAAGATTTCAGTGGTTGAAATTGACTATGTAAAAGAATTAGTCGAGTTGGTGAGTACAGAGGTTTCGACATTTCATGAAGAAATTTCTAAGCGTGAAAGTCGTATTCATGATCTAAATTCTGAGCTTGGTGAAAAATATCGTTATCATATGATGATTGGCAAATCTAAGAAGATGCAGCAAATTTATAACTTGCTTGAAAAAGTTTCCAGTTCGGAGTCGAGTGTTTTTATTCAAGGAGAAAATGGTACCGGTAAAGAATTAGTGGCAAAAGCAGTCCATTATTATTCTCCCCGAAAAGAATTTCAGTTTTTGGCAGTAAACTGTTCTGCTTTTAATGATAATCTTTTGGATTCAGAATTATTTGGACACGTTAAAGGTTCTTTTACGGGGGCAGTTAAAGATAAAAAAGGTCTGTTTGAAATGGCCCATGGTGGAACATTATTTTTGGACGAGATTGGAGACACCAGCTTAGCAATGCAAGTTAAACTTTTGCGGGTTTTGCAAGAAGGGACCTTTATGCCAGTGGGTGGTTCAAGTTCAAAAAAAACGGATGTGAGATTAATTGCCGCCACAAATAAAGATATTAAAAGCATGATGGTTAAAGGTGAATTTAGAGAGGACCTTTACTATCGAATTAACGTTATTAACGTCAATTTACCACCCTTAAGAGAAAGAAAAGAAGATCTTCAGCTTTTGATTGATCATTTCATGGTGAAGAGGTGCGGAGAATCTGGTGTTCCGCATAAAATATTGTCAAAAAAATGCTTGGAAAAACTTTTTGATTATCCTTTTCCAGGCAATGTGCGTGAGTTAGAAAATGAGATCGAGCGTTTAGTGGTTCTCGCTGGTGATGAAAAAACCATCGGGCCAGAGCATTTGAGTCCAAGAATATTAGAGCATGCTAGTGCTGGTTCTCCGGCAAGTTTTTTGTCTTCATCGGGCCTAAAGGGTGTGGATATTAATGGAAGCCTAAAGATTGCGATGGAAGAGTTAGAAATTCTTATGATTAGAGAAGGTTTAAAACGGACCAATTTTAATAAGTCACGCTTAGCAAAAGAACTTGATGTTAGCCGCGCAAGTCTCATTATGAAAGTAGAAAAATATGGCCTAGATAAGCGCAAAAAAGCGGCCGGCGAATAATACCAATTCTAAATTAATATCCAGAATTGGCATACTTAAGATATTCAAAATTTGCTTCCTCTAATGAGATTAGTTAGTATTTTCTCCCCAGGAGAAAATGATGACCGATCTATTAGAAGAAAAGCGCAATAAATTAATTAGTCTTAGAAAACAATCAGAAATGGGTGGCGGAGCGGAGCGGAGCGCAAAACAACGCGCTCAGGGCAAATATTCGGCCAGAGAGCGAATTGAAAGACTTGTTGATCCAGGTTCTTTTTTGGAATTTGATCGCTTTGTAACTCATCGTTGTACTGAATTTGGAATGAGTGCTCACAAATTTTTAGGTGACGGGGTTATTACTGGTATTGCTCGAATTAATGGGCAAAAAGTAGGAATTTTTTCCCAAGATTTTAGCTGCTGGGGAGGGGCCCTCGGTGCCGCTCATGCTAAAAAAATCTGCAAGATCATGGATATGTGTCTTGAATCGAGAATGCCTATTATTGGAATTAATGATTCTGGTGGGGCAAGAATTCAAGAAGGAGTGGAGTCGCTTGCTGGCTATGCCGAAATATTTTATCGCAATGTGAAGTGCTCTGGAGTTATACCGCAAATTTCTCTTATCATGGGCCCCTGTGCTGGTGGGGCGGTCTATTCTCCGGCCATCACAGATTTTATTTTTATGGTTGAACAAACATCTTATATGTTTGTGACTGGCCCAGATGTTATCAAAGCGGTTACTCATGAAGAAATAACAAAAGAAGAATTGGGAGGAGCGAGTGCCCATGGAGATAAATCCGGGGTCGCTCAGTTTAAATGTAGAGATGAGAATGATTGTTTTGAGAGAGTAAGAGAATTATTGACCTATATTCCTTCATCAAACTATCGAATGCCAACAGCGGTGTATACTTCTGATTTACCAAATCGCGATAACACGAAAATTAAAAATGTTATTCCTTCGAGTTCTAAAAAACCATATGATATTAAAGAAATTATTTTGGATGTGGTTGATGATGGAAGATTTTTGGAAGTCCATCAGTCTTTTGCCAAAAATATAATCTGTGGTTTTGCTTCAATTGGTGGAATAAAAATTGGAGTTGTCGCTAATCAACCTAATTTTTTAGCAGGTGTTCTTGATATTGATGCTTCTGTTAAAGCAGCCCGATTTATTAGATTTTGTGATGCATTTGATATTCCTATTGTAACATTTGTTGATGTTCCGGGGTTTTTACCTGGAGTGATTCAAGAGCATGGTGCAATTATAAAACACGGCTCAAAACTACTTTATGCCTACTCGGAGGCCACCGTTCCTTTGATTACTGTTATTACACGAAAAGCATATGGTGGTGCTTATGATGTGATGGCCTCAAAACATATTCGTGCTGATGTTAATCTTGCATATCCCACAGCTGAAATCGCAGTAATGGGGGCAGATGGCGCGGTTAATATTATTTTTAGACATGAATTGGCCGGTCTTACAGGAAAAAAATATGAAGAAAAAAAAGCTGAACTAGTTGCCCATTATGAAGAAAATTTTGCCAATCCATATCAAGCAGCAGAGCTTGGTTATTTAGATGCAATTATTTTGCCAGAAGAAACTAGGCTTAGAATTTATGAATATTTGGTGATGCTAAAAGATAAAAAAGTTGAGCTTCCACGCAGAAAACATGGCAACATTCAACTCTAGGAATTTATGACAGAACAAAAAAGAATACTTATTATTAATAGAGGTGAGATTGCAACTCGTATTGCTAAAGCAATACGAGAACTTAAACATATTGCAGTTGGAGTTTGGACTGATAATGAACCACATGCAACCCATTTGGAATATTGTCATGAATGGGTGAGGTTATCGGGAAAAACAAATGCCGAAACCTATCTTAATGTCCCCAATATTGTAAAATTAATTAAAGAATATAAAATCGATGCAGTTCATCCCGGTTATGGTTTTCTTTCTGAAAACACTGAATTTGCCGAGCAAATTGAAAAACTTGGAGTGGTATTTATAGGGCCAAATTCTCGAGCTGTGAGGTTAATGGGAGATAAGGCCATTTCAAAACAGTGTGCAAAAGAGGCGGGAATACCAGTTGTCCCTGGATCGATTGGAGCGATTAATACGATCGATGAGGCGATTAAAATTGCCAAAGATATTAAATATCCTGTTCTTCTTAAAGCGGTACACGGTGGTGGTGGGCGCGGGATGCGAATTTGTCATAATGATCAAGATGTTAAAAATAATTTTGAAGCAGTTGGCAGAGAAGCAAAAGCTGCATTTAACAATGGAGAGTTGTTAGTCGAAAAATTTATTGTTAATCCTCATCATATTGAAGTTCAAATCCTTGCAGATAAAAGAGGAAATGTTTTTCATTTTTTTGAGCGAGAGTGTTCAATTCAACGTCGAAATCAAAAAATAATTGAAGAAGCCCCTTCTCCTTTTATTGGAGAAGATGAGGCCCTTCGAAAAAAGGTTTGTGAGACTGCAGTCATGCTTGCAAGGGCCGTTGGATATGATTCTGCAGGGACCGTTGAAATGATTATGGGGGAAGATAAAAGTTTTTATTTTCTTGAAATGAATACCAGAATTCAAGTTGAACATCCCATAACTGAAGAAATTACGGGAATAGATTTAATTGTATGTATGATCCAATCAGCTTTCGGTGAGGATTTGGGCATTCCATCTCAGGAATGGATAAAAAGAACAGGGCATGCCATTGAATGTAGAATTTGTGCGGAAGATCCAATAACAATGCTTCCGGCGCCAGGTGAAGTCCAGGCCTTTGAGACCATATTTCCTCAAGGTACTCGGTTTGATCATTGTCTTTATAGGGGCTTAAAAGTTACTCCAGATTTTGATCCGATGGTAGGAAAACTTGTGACCAAAGGATTGATTCGATCAGTGGCCCTCAGAAAAATGCGAGCAGCGCTGGATGGGCTTTTGTTAGAAGGCCTAAAAACAAATATTCCACTTCATAAAATTATTTTAAATGATGAGAGATTTGTAAAAGGGAATTATACAACTGGGTTTATTAATGAAAATAAACCGAATGCCAAAGTAAATGTAGATGTTGATTATCAGAAGATTTATAGAATTTTGGCGGGGATAGAAGCGCGCAAAATGGGTGTTTAGGAGCAGTAATGAGATACTATTTAACGAAAGAAAAAGAAGAATATATTTTAGATTTAATTAGGACGATTAGGCACACATCTGACATCGTTGAATTTCATTTTAAAGCTTTAGACAAATCTAAAACTAATTATGAAAAATTAGAAAAGATATTTTTAAGAAAACTTGCTGGTCAATATTTTACGTCTTTTGATCAAATACATTGGGAAAAGTTAGCAAGGCAAGATATCCCGACAAAACTTTTGAATGTGAATAGAGTGTTTAATCTGCATAGAGGATTTAGGCCTTCTGGTGGGGCAGCTGCTAATTCAGGAAGTTTAGTTACACAAATGCCTGGGAAAGCAGTGAAAATTGCAGTGAAAGTTGGCGACAAGGTAATTGCCGGCCAAACGGTGATTATTTTAGAAGCGATGAAAATGGAAAACGAAATTAAAACGCAGATTGATGGTGTCGTAAAAAACATTTTTGTAAAAGAAGGCGATGCTCTTGAGCAAGGTGTAAAGCTCTTGGAAATTATTGAGGAAAAATAATTATTTAAATATCTTTTTTTAGTTCCTTTATAATTGATTTTACAGCATCATAACTGCTTTTTTTACTCATCCAAATTTCATCTTTCAACTCAGCAAGTCTCATCTTTATATTTTTTGAATTTTTCATTTCTTCTGAGATATAATGAAGAGTGAGATTTATGATCCAGTTATCAACTTGTTTTTTCCTATTTTCAAAAAAGTTTTTATTTTTGCTTAAGGATAAAAGGAGATTATAAATTTCTAAAATGCCATCATTTTTTATCGCCGATGCTAGTAAGATGTTTATATTATCGATGCCTTTTATGTGAAGAGAATTTTCAAGTTGCCCTTTAGTTACTTCAGCTTGGATTTTGCTATCACCGTCGTGTTTGTTAACAACGATTATATCGCTTAATTCTAAAATTCCTCTTTTTATGCCTTGTATTTCATCACCTGTATTGGGGCCTGCAAGATATAAAAAAATGTCTGATAAGGTTTTGGCCTCAAATTCTGATTGTCCAACCCCAATTGTTTCAATCAGTATAAAATCGAATCCTGCGTATTCACAGAGCAATATAGTTTCAAAAGTAGAAAAGGCCACACCGCCTAAATGCCCTCTGCTTGGAGAGGGCCTTATAAAAGCATTTTTTTCCAAGGATAATTGTTCCATGCGAATTTTGTCGCCTAGAATACTTCCCCCGTTAATAGGGCTAGAAGGATCAATCGCCAGTACGGCGACCTTTTTTCCTTCTTTGATAGCATAAAGACCAAGCTTTTCGATTAGTGATGATTTTCCACTTCCAGGAATGCCAGTGATGGCGATACGAATAGTTTTATTGTCAATCGGGATGTTTTTAAAAAGTTTTTCTACTTCTAATTTGGAATCACTTCTACTATCTTCAACAAGTGTAATCGCTTTGGCCAATTCTCTGCGATCACCTGTTTTTATTTTTTTTAAATCAATGGTCATAACTAATTTGCCAAAAGTTTTTCAATTATTTGTTTTGCTGATTCCATTACAGGTGTTCCTGGCCCAAAAATAAATGCAACGCCAGACTTTATTAAAAAATCATAATCTTGTTTTGGGATTACTCCACCAATAACGACCATAATATCGCTGGAGTTTTTCTTTTTAAGTTCGGCAATTAAATCTGGAACCAACGTTTTATGGCCGGCGGCCAAAGAAGAAATGCCTATAATGTGAACATCATTTTCTATGCCAACTTTGGCGACTTCTTCTGGGGTTGAAAATAAAGGTGAGAGGTCGACGTCAAAACCTAAGTCAGAGAAAGATGAAGCGATGACTTTTGCTCCTCTGTCATGTCCATCCTGCCCCATCTTTGCAATAAGTATTCTAGGCCTCCTGCCAAATTTTTTTGAAAAATTTTCTATTTCAACTTTTAGTGACATCCATTTCTCCTCATTCTTCATCGCTCTTTCAAAGACACCAGAAACGGTTTGAGAATGTGCTTGATATCTTCCCCATATTGTTTCTAATGCAAATGAAATTTCACCGACGGTGGCCCTTGCTCTTGCTGCTTTAATTGCTAGGTCTAGGGCATTTCCAATTCCTTTTTTAGAGTATTCAGTTAGTGCATTTAAGCATTCTGCAACTTTATGATTGTCTCTTGTAGATTTAATTTTTTTTAATCTCGCAATTTGTATTTCACGAACTTTATTGTTGTCAATTTCTCGAATTTCAATTTGTTCATTGCTTTTATCTTTATATTTATTTACACCTACGATGACATCTTGACCTTTATCGATCATGGCCTGTCGGTTTGCTGAGGCTTCTTCAATTCGAAGTTTGGGTAGCCCCGATTCAATGGCCTTACTCATGCCGCCGAGTTCCTCTATTTCTGCGATGATCTCTTCTGCCTTAGAAATTAATTCTTGGGTTAAACTTTCCATCATGTATGATCCACCAAAAGGATCAACGACTTTGCAAATTTGGCTTTCTTCTTGAATTATTAATTGGGTATTTCTTGCAAGCTTCGCAGAAAAATCGGTTGGAAGAGCAACTGCTTCGTCGAACGAGTTGGTGTGTAAAGATTGTGTCCCTCCAAATACCGCCGCCATGGCTTCGATTGTTGTGCGAATAATATTGTTATAAGGGTCTTTTTCCGTGAGTGACCAGCCAGAGGTTTGACAATGAGTTCTGAGCATTTTTGATTCGGGACTTTTTGCGCCAAAATTTGTGACAATCTTAGACCAGAGAAATCTGGCGGCCCGAAGTTTTGCGATTTCCATATAGAAATTCATTCCAATTCCAAAGAAAAATGAAAGTCTTGGAGCAAATTCATCAATATGCAAACCACTTGAAGTGGCAGCTCTAATATATTCCATACCGTCAGCTAAAGTATAGGCTAACTCTAATGACGAATGTGCTCCTGCCTCCTGCATATGATAACCGGAGATAGAAATGGAATTATACTTCGGCATATGTTTTGAAGTGTATGAGATAATATCGGAAATAATTTTGATAGATGCAGTTGGTGGATAAATATAAGTATTTCTCACCATGAATTCTTTTAAAATATCATTTTGAATTGTACCGCTTAACTTTTCTTGTGGCACGCCTTGCTCTTCGGCAGCAACAATATAATTAGCAAGAATGGGAAGGACGGCACCATTCATTGTCATAGAAACAGAAGTAGTATCAAGTGGAATTTGATTAAAAAGGATTTTCATATCTTCAACCGAGTCAATGGCAACGCCAGCCTTTCCAACGTCTCCTTTTACTCTTGGATGATCAGAATCATAGCCACGGTGAGTGGCCAGATCGAAAGCGACAGAAATTCCTTGCCCACCTTTTTCAAGCGTTTTTTTATAAAATTGGTTTGATTCTTCTGCAGTTGAAAAACCGGCGTATTGTCTTATTGTCCAAGGTCTTACCCTGTACATTGTCGCTCTTGGACCTCTTGTAAAGGGTTCTATTCCAGGGAATTCTAAATTTATATTTTTAATATCATTTTGAGTATAGAGAGGTTTAATTTTTATTTTTTCAGCAGTTTGAAATAATAATTCTTCGGATGATTTTCCTTTTGTTTCTTTATTTACTAATTTTTCCCAATCGTTTTTGTCGGGCATTGGCGGATTATATTTTGGTGTTTTCGTCATGCTTCTATCCTATCAGGGGAATTTAAGGTTGAGTAGTTTAGATTCTTGATTACAGTGCCTACAAAAGACTAAATTAATTTGCTACAATAGACGAAATGTACCTATGGAGGGTTGCATTGATGGAAGGCAAAAATAAAGAGTCTTCATTGGTTCTTGAGTCGAGCTTACAGTGCTTCTTTTTTGATAAATTGTCTGAATTAAATAAAAAATCAAATAACCCACTTCCCAACGAGACAATTTATTATTCAAGTATTGTCATGGATAAATTTGGCGAATCTGAAAAATATTTTGAGATAATTGAAGGACGAGTACGCAATAAGATACTCGGTCAAAAGCTTTTAGAAACATCAAATAAAAATAAAAGTACTCAAAAACGAGATCTAAAAGATATTGGAGACACAGCGCTGCTTTTATGTGGTTATTTTTCGGAATCCTTAAATGGAAAATTGATCGATGGACGCTACTATCAAGAGTTGGGAATTGTTGCTTATAAAAATTTAAATAGTATTGTTCCACAAGAGTTCAAAATACCTTCATTTTATAAAAAGCTTTCTCGTTCTTTTGAGATGATTACCAATATGATGGGGATAGTGGCCAAACAAATGCAAACAAACCAGATGAATCAAAGTGATAATATTATTTTGATTCTTAATAAAAATATTAGAGCTTCTTAGATCTATTTTCTTCCTACTACAACTTGATTCCATTCTTTATTTAAAATAATTTTAATATTTTTTTGGAAATCTTCATAAGTTAAATTTCTAATCCGATTATTGGTTTCATAATAAAAATCTATGCCCGATCCTTGAAATACGGGAACAGAATAAAGGTTGGCATAATCATCATTGGTTTGAACATTGATAAGGGCCTGGCCTTCAAGCATGGACTTAACTCTTTCAAATTCTTCTTTGCTTATGCCATTATCGGCTATCTTTTTCAGAATATTTTTAATGGCGGCAATGGCGTGTACTACTTTGTCATGGCCTGAGGCCATATAGATTCCCCAATATCCTGCTTCTTTTGCCAAGAAATGGATAGGCTGAGCACTATAGCAAAGACCTTGTCGATCTCTCACTTCCACAAATAGCTCAGATGATTGACCGGATAAATGTGTTGTCAGGATTTTGAAAAAGATATGTTTGGGATCACTAACGGGAAATGTTTTAATTCCAATCATGATTTGAGTTTGCTCACGATCAAAGGGAATAAAAATTGATTTGCCGTATTGGGATGTGATTTCATTTTTTTTGTATTTGTTTTTTTTCCGCTGCCCCATCTTTTCAAGATGAGGATCAAGCAATTGTTTAAGATCATTAAAATCCATATCTCCACAGTAGGTAATAAGGATTTCGCTTTCTCTTAAGCGTTTTTGATGTTCACTTTTAAGGGTTTTTACCTTAAAGTTTCTGAGATTTTTTTTCGTCCCAATTGGATTAAAAGAATAGGAATGTTTTCCAAAAATTATTTTTGAAAAATCCATAAAGCAATATTTAACAGGATCTTCTTTTTGATTTTCTAGTGCCCTTAAAGACATTTCAATTTCATGGTCAAAGTATTTTTGGGGAAAAGTTGGATTAATAAGCGAGCCTATAAAATGCTGAAGCAAATTGGGAAAATGTTCAGACAATCCATGTAGGGTGAGGCCATAAGCATTTTTGCCCGAGAAGCCATTGAGCATTGCCGATTTATCTTCTAGATCTTGTTTAAGTTGGTCGTTGCTCCAGTCGCCATGCCCAGAAGTTATCATCGAGCTGATAATATTAAAAGCGCCATTGTTTTTTGTATTTTCAAATGAAAGGCCGCCATTTAAGTAGGCGTGCATGACAAAGGTGGGGGTCATTCCATTTTTTCGGTATAAAAGAGAAATACCTTTTTTTAAGGGGATGAGGCGAACTTGTGGGTCATGTTTAGATTTAATTCCTGGGATATTGAGATTTGTTTCCTTGACTTCTTCTTTGCTCATCTCTTTTTTAAACTGGCCAGAAAAAGAAGTGAGCATTTTTTTGTGTTTATCTAGGGATTCTCCTTTCGGGACCTGTAAAAATAAGTGCATTGGTCGTTTAATTATTTTTTTGAATGAGTCATGTACTTCCAGATGTGAAGTGTTTTTTATTTTGGCAATAAATTCTTCTTCGCAGAGGTAATTTCCGTTTTGAGCAAAGCTGTGGCCAAGCGAAAAGGCGTAGGATTCCACGCTCTCCATTTCGTATATCTTAGAAGAAAGATATTGGTTTTTTATTTTTTGGGTTTCTAATTGTCCAAAACCTTCTTCTTTGATTTTTTTGAATTCATTATGGACAATATCCAATATTTTTTTGAGGTTTTTTGTAGGGAAAATAATTTTTGCAAAATGAGCACCACCTTTAGACATAAACATAGTTGAGGCAGAACAATTATTGGCCAAACTGGTGTTTTGTACTAATTCTTTATAAAGTCTTGACGTTTCTCCGTGCCCCAGACAATTGAGTGAAAGGTCTTCGGCCGCTGCATCTTTTTCTTCAAATGTTGGAGCTTGCCAAACGAAAGTAAGTTGGGCCATGCGTACATCTCTTTCATGAACATCCACATGATCGTTATTCACTATTTCAAATTTAGAAAAATTACTTGCTGGCCCCAAAGGCAGTTGATATTTTTCAATGAGACTAATGGTTTTATTTTTTTCATAGAGGTCGCCGGCAACTACAAAAAGCGCATTCGATAAATTGTAATTATTTTGGCGAAATTTTTGCAATTGTTCAACGGAAAATGTTTTGATCGTTTCTTCACTTCCCAAAATAGGATGGGCATAGCCCTGGGTAAAACAATTTTTTTGAAGAGTATGAAAGGCGAAGTGATTTGGATTATCGAGTGATCTTCGATATTCTTCAAAAACCACGTTTCGTTCTGGAATCAGATCTTTTTTATTAAAAAGGGGGTTGGAAACCATATCAAGCAAAATTTCAATGGTATTATTAATTTGAGTATTGGGTGTATTGATATAATAGCAGGTGTAATCAAAAGAGGTGAATGCGTTGATTTCTCCTCCAAAAGATTCAACCTCGTGAGCAATTGCAGCACCTGGCCTTTTGGCGGTGCCCTTGAAAAACATATGCTCTAAAAAGTGGGCAATTCCCTCATCTCCAGTTTGCTCAAGAGCGCTTCCTGCCCTGAACCAAATTTGTACTGTTGCTGCGGTAGATCCTGGAGCATC
The DNA here is from genome assembly GCA_023250815.1 of Bdellovibrionales bacterium. Lineage (GTDB taxonomy): Bacteria > Bdellovibrionota > Bacteriovoracia > Bacteriovoracales > Bacteriovoracaceae > JAHEZZ01. The sequence goes on along the minus strand of JAHEZZ010000007.1, from coordinate 22,987 downwards.
TATGAAAAGAGTTTTTAAATTGTTTTTTAGTTCTGTGAATTGATGTTGCATTCTGGCCTTTTTGATTGCTTTTTAATAAAGCATACTGGTGATAAGAAATATTTTAGACTCATATTCAAGTGTTGTTCAAGATCAACTTAGCGAAAGTTTTGCAAACCCTAATGTAAGTTCACTTTATGTACATTTTCCCTTTTGCAAACACCTTTGCAATTATTGTGATTTTTATAAAAAGATTCCCAGTTCAAGTTATGAAATAGAGCAATTTGAAAGCGATTTAGATCGCTATTTGAAGCTTAATGATTTTTTATTAAAAGAACAGAAAATGTCTTTTCTTCCTCTTAAAACTTTATACATCGGCGGCGGCACTCCTTCTCTCTGGAGTCCGATCGGCCTAAAAAAGTTTTTAAATAAATTGGCCACTCATGAAATTAATTTAGCTTCAGATATAGAATTCACTTTGGAGATTAATCCGGGCACCTTGGGCGATCATCCCCGTGAACTTTTGCTTGAGTTTATGGATATTGGAGTAAATCGTTTTTCTATGGGAGCACAAACTCTTAATCCTGAACTCTTGTTGATGCTTGACCGAGTGCACTCACTAGAAGAAGTTTATCAATCTCTAGAGGCCCTTGAATCAACGGATTGCAATTATTCAGTTGATTTGATGTTGGGACTTCCGGAATCTTCTAAACATAATCGCAATATTATTTCGGAGCTTGATTTTTTTTTGAAATATAGACCGTCCCATTTTAGTGTTTATATTTTGACCACCAAAAACAATTATAAGCATTTCACCTTACTTCCAAGTGAAGAATATATTGAACAGGAATATCTTGAAGTTTCTGATCATCTTCGCTTTAGGGGATTTAATCACTATGAAGTTTCTAATTTTGCTCTAGATAAAAAAGAATCAAAACACAATATGCAGTATTGGCTTTCTAGGTCTGTTGCGGCAATCGGTCCTTCGGCCACTGGGCTACTCCGTTTTTTAGATTTTGCTCTTCGCTATAAATGGGCCCCCCAGCAAATTATTTATGAAATTGAAAATTTAGATAAAAAAACATTGCAACTTGAAAATATATATTTAAAACTTCGACTTAACTTGGGAATTGATTTTAGCGATTTGAATTTATCGCCAATTGATCTGACAAAATTTATCGATTTGGGAGAGTCTTGGTGCAGTAAGGGATTGGCCCATAAAGATCCCGGAACTCATAAAATTTCATTAACTCCCCGAGGTTTTTTGCTGCAGGACAACTTGCTTGGGGATATATTTAGGGAATTTAAACATATATAAAATCAATAGATTGCATGTCTAAAGGAATTTATTTTTTAAGAGTATATTGACAGCCCTTAAAGGGCCGCCAAGTTGCTGGGAGATGGGTATGAAAGGATCAAAAATGAATGATGTTACGTCTGATTTGGATCAAGCTGATAAAAAGGTAGAAGCGCAGGAAGTGGTGGAAGATAGCTGTTGCAAACCTGTGGCCGAAGAGGTTTCAAAGAAGGCCGGAGATGATTCTGCAAAAGAGGACTTTAAGGCCAAGTACTATTATTTAGCGGCCGAAATGGATAATATGCGGAAGCGCTTTGAAAGAGAAAAAGATACCTGGATTAAGTATGGTAATGAAAAGATTTTAAATTCATTGGTTGAGGTTGTTGATAATCTCGATCTTACTGTCAATGCAATCGCCAACGAAGTTGATCCCAAAATTAAAAACATCTCAGTGGGAGTAGAAATGGTGAGAAAGCAGTTTGTTGATGTTCTTTCGCAAAATGGGCTTACCGTGATTGAGAGCTTGGGAAAAAGTTTTGACCCTAATTTTCATGAGGCAATGGGAACTCAAAAAGCGGAAGGTAAAAAAGAGAATGAAATTATTTTTGAATATAAAAAAGGTTATTTGTTAAGCGGAAGATTAATGAGAGCAGCTAAAGTTATTTTGGTTAAGAATCAGGAATAAATTTAAAAAGGAGAATTATATGGGAAAAATTATTGGAATTGACTTAGGTACAACAAACTCATGTGTAGCGATCATGGAAAATGGGCAAGTAAAAGTGATTCCGAATTCTGAAGGTCATAATACCACGCCTTCGATTGTCGGGTTTGCCAATAATGGGGAAAAGCTAGTTGGACAAGTCGCCAAAAGACAAGCGGTGACAAATCCGAAAAAAACACTATTTGGGATTAAGCGATTAATTGGAAGAAAATTTACTGATGCTGAAGTTAAAAAATTTGTCGAAGTTGCACCTTTTGAAATGCTCGCTAATAAAAATGGCGATGCTTGGGTAAAGGTCGATGGCAAAGAAACAGCACCTCAAGAAGTTTCTGCTTTAGTTTTAGAAAAAATGAAAAAAGCAGCTGAGGATTATTTGGGGCAGCCTGTGACGGAAGCAGTTATTACCGTTCCTGCTTATTTTAATGATGCCCAAAGACAAGCGACAAAGGACGCCGGAAGAATTGCTGGACTTGATGTAAAAAGAATTATCAACGAGCCCACTGCTGCGGCATTGGCATATGGATTAGATTCTAAAAAAGATAAAAATATTGCGGTATTCGATCTCGGTGGTGGTACTTTTGATATCTCAATTTTGGAGATTACTTCTGACGGGGTGTTTGAAGTCAAGGCCACTAATGGCGATACTTTTTTAGGTGGCGAGGATTTTGATTATCGAATTATCAATTTCCTAGTGGAAGAGTTTAAAAAAGAAACTGGTGTTGATCTGAAAAAAGATACAATGGCCCTTCAGCGACTAAAAGAGGCCGCAGAAAAAGCAAAGCATGAACTATCAAATGTGATGAACACAGATGTTAATTTGCCTTTTATTACAGCAGATGCGGCTGGCCCAAAACATCTCAATGTCAATATCTCTCGTGCTAAATTTGAAAGCTTGATTTCTGATCTTGTTAACAAGCTTGTTGGCCCATGCCAAACTTGTATTAAAGACTCTGGATTAAAATTAAGCGAAATTGATGACGTGGTTTTGGTGGGTGGCTCAATCCGTATTCCACTTGTTCAGCAAAAAGTTAAAGAGATATTTGGAAAAGAGCCAAGTAAGGGAGTTAACCCTGATGAAGTTGTGGCCGCTGGTGCGGCAATACAAGGAGGGGTGCTTGCGGGAGACGTTAAAGATGTTCTTCTTCTCGACGTAACCCCGCTCTCTTTGGGAATTGAAACCTTGGGAGGTGTCTTCACTAAAATTATAGAAAAAAATACAACTATTCCTGTGAAAAAATCGCAGGTGTTTTCAACTGCGTCTGATAACCAGCCTGCAGTGAGTATTCACGTATTACAAGGAGAAAGGGAATTTGCAAACGATAATAAAACTCTCGGTCGGTTCGATCTTACTGGTATTGCTCCAGCTCCTCGCGGAGTTCCTCAAGTAGAAGTTTCATTTGACATTGATGCCAATGGTATCGTGCATGTTTTTGCTTCTGATAAGGCGACTGGGAAGTCGCAGGAAATAAGAATAACAGGAGGCTCTGGCCTGTCCGAAGCGGAAATTCAAAAAATGGTAAAAGAGGCAGATCTTAATCGGGACTCTGATAAAAAACGTCGAGAAGTTGTTGACTCCAGAAACAGTCTTGATGGACTGATTTTATCGACGGAAAAAATGTTGAAAGAGTCTGCTGCTAAAATTAGTGCTCCAGTTAAATCTGAGCTTGAAGCTGCGATGACTGAAGCTAAAACTAAATTAACTTCAGAATCTGTTGAGGAGTTAAAAGCTGCAGTTGAGAAGCTGCAAAATGTTTCTCATAAAGCAGCGACGGAGCTCTATTCGCAAGGAGCTGCTCCGGGCGGTGCTCCTGGGGAAAATAATGCTGGAGCTGGACCGGAGCCCCATAACACAGGAGCAGGAAGCAAAAAAGATGATGATGATGTTGTGGATGCTGATTATAAAGAAGTGTAGTTTTTAAATAAATTAAAATCGATTGGCACCCCTAAATGGGGTGCCTTTGTTTAAGGGTTTTATATGGCGAAAAGAGATTACTATGAAGTTTTAGGCGTTCAAAAAAATGCAAGTAAGGATGATATTAAAAAAGCTTATAGAAAACTGGCCATGCAATTTCATCCTGATCGCAATCCTAACAACAAAGAAGCAGAAAATAAATTTAAAGAAGCTTCAGAAGCGGCCGATGTCCTTTTAACAGATGAGAAAAAAGTTCGCTATGATCAGTATGGGCATGCTGGAGTTGATGGTATGGGTGCTGGTGGACAAGGTGGATTTCAAGGTGGAGATTTTGGAGATTTAGGTGATATTTTTGGCGATATCTTTGGCGATTTTTTGGGTGGTGGCCGAAGGCGTGGCGGTGGACGCAGTAAAGGAAGGCCGGGATCTGATCTTCAGATGAATTTAAAAGTAACTTTTAAAGAAGCGGCTTTCGGTGTTGAAAAAGAAATACACTATAATAAACTTGTAGAATGTGAAACTTGTCATGGTTCTGGGGGAAAAAGCGGAGCTGGGCCTACTAGTTGCGATGTTTGTAAAGGTCATGGAGAAGTTCGGAGACAGCAGGGTTTTTTTACCATGGCAAGTACTTGTCCAAAATGTCAGGGCTCGGGCCAAATGATCTCTGATCCTTGTGGTACTTGTCATGGAGACGGTAGAAAGCGAAAAAAAGTAACTCTTTCTGTAAAAGTTCCGGCAGGGATAGATAGTGATCAGCGATTAAAGCTTTCAAGCGAGGGTGACAGTGGAACTCAAGGCGGTCATTTTGGTGATTTATACGTAAATATTGAAGTAGAGACTCATGAATTTTTTGAAAGAGATGGCCACGATGTTATTTGCACAATTCCAGTGAGTTTTTCTCAAGCTGCACTTGGTTCCGAGATTCAGGTTCCAACTTTAGAATCAAAAGTTGCAGTAAAAATTCCCGCAGGTACTCAATCTGGAAAAAAAATGAGACTTAAGGCCAAAGGTATTAACAAGCTTGGCGGTCATGGAATAGGCGATCAAATTATTATTGTTCATGTGGAAACTCCTACCAAGTTAACCAGCGAGCAAAGAGAGTTATTTGAAAAACTTTCGGCTTACGACCATGGTCAAAGTAACCCTATGGGCAAAACTTTTTTTGATAAATTCAAAGACCTTTTTTAAGGTGGGATCCTGGGATATAATCTTTTAAAATTTATACTCACATTAAGAGTGATAAGTTGGCAGCGGTATCAAGGGATTATATGAAATTAATTGCGGCATTTTTTTTCACCTGTCTTTTCTTTTTTAGCTCTTGTGGAGGAGTAAGCGTTATCAGGGGACAGGGTCAAGAAAGACAATCTTTGACCGCCCCCAATCCAGATTTCTATTCTCCTGTTTTTTTACAAAAAATTACAATCATTAAAGAAAAATATAAAATTGGAAAGAGTGAAGAAGCATTAAATGATCTTAAAAATATTGAAGATACTAAAATAACTGCTTTGGAACAGGCCTTTAAGCGCAATCTCATGGGTGTAATAAATTTTTCTAAAAAAAGATTTGAACAGGCCATTTATAATTTTGAGTTAGCAACTACTCCTTCAAAAGATGATCCAGGACTTTATTCTCAGGTGCAATTAAATTTATCATCAGCGCTTTTTAGATTGGGAAAAAATGAGAAAGCTTATGAAGTTGTAAAAACTTGCGATATCCAAAGTTTAAATGATGAAGAAAAAAGAAAATATTCTCAGCTCCTTTCAAGGCTGGCCAAAGACTTAAATTTGCCGTTAGTTGAAATAGAGGCAACAACAATTTTTTTGGCGGACAAACCAACTTTGTTAATGCTTCGTGCAGATTCACATTTTCCCAATTTTTTAAGTGCATTTCAAAAACTTTCTAGTCGTGAAAAGATGCAGCTTTTAGAAAAGCTTCAGGTAAGTCATCCACTACTTTCCGGCTATGTCGGTTATCTTGAAGTTGAAAAATTTTATTATGATCCCGGCCATCCTGAAGCTAAAGATATTTTGAACTGGTTAGAGTCAAAGTTTACTTCGTTTTCTGAAATTCAAGAATTAGTAAAGTCATTTAAAGAGAGAAGCAGTAACTTTGAAAAAATTGAGCCGCAAAATGTGGGAATTGTACTTCCCTTAAGTGGCAAGAAAAAACAATTTGGAGAAAGATCATTACTGGGAATCGATGTTTCTAAAAAAGAACTGATTAAGAAAAATCCTGCGCTTAATACACTTTCTCTATTTGTAAAAGATTCCGAAGGGTCAGGTGCAATTGGTTCTAACTCGGTAAAGGAATTGATTGAGCACCATAATGTAACTTTAATTATTGGGGGACTTTTTCCCGATGAAGCGGTTAAGGAATATTTAGAGGCCAAAAAACATGGGGTGCTATTTATTTCTTTATCTCAAATTTATTTACCTAAAGAGCAAAAGGATTATTTGCTCTTAGAGATTCCAGGTTCTGTTGAGTCGCAAATAAATAAATTATTTTCAAAAGAAATGATTAATAAATTTGGAAAAAGAGCGGCGATTTTATATTCGGAAGATCAAATGGGGAATTCTTATCTAGACGAGTTTTGGCGCAAGGCCGAGATTAGCAGTGTAAAAGTGACGGGAATTGTTCCCTTCGAAAAAAATTTAACTGATTTTAGAGAGCCAGTTAAACAGGTTTTGGGGTTAAAATATAGGCGAGACAGGCAAGAAGAGTTTCAGATCGTAAATGATCTACAAAACCTAGATAAGAATTCTCAAATCCGGAGAGTTTCTGTACTTAAACCACAGATCGATTTTGATTGGATTTTTATTCCTTCACTTCCCCGTGAAACATTACAGATTATTCCTATTTTTAGTTATTTTGATGCCAACAATTTGAATTTTATTGGTGGCCCTACTTGGCGAGCGCAGTCGATTGGCAAGGAATCTGATAAATGGGGTGATCTTTTTTTCGTTGGGGATGATGTAGACTTTGAAAATCTTCCTGATAGTGGGCAGATTAATTATTTAACCCAGTCTTTCGGACAAAAACCTCGTATTGTAGAAATGTCTGCTTATGATGCTTTTGAAATTGCTTCGAAATTATTGGTATCGGAAGTTTTTTCTTCAAGAAAAGATTTCAATAATATTCTTAAAAATAAAGGACAGCTATCTGGAGTAACTGGCCACTGGTTTCAAAGTGAAGGAATTTGGATGAAAACTCTCGCCTCATTGAAAATGAGACGTGGAAAAGTCGAAAAATTATTTTGAAATTATTTCTTTTTACTGGCGGCAATTTTTCTCTTAACTCTGGCCTTTAGTTTTCTTTGAGATTTTTTTCTTTTCATTTTTAATGTAGAATGTTTTCGTCCTGCACCCATTTCAGCATCCTTTTGCGAAGTGTTACTTGAATAGAGCGAGCATAATAGGTAAAGAGCTTAAGCTTGACAAGAGTGCAGTGCATTTCATTCTGTGATTGTGCAATGAGCGACCAAATGCTAAATTTTATTAGATTATACTGCTCGTAATATTGAATAATGAGGTTGCTGTGGATATTGGCAAAAAAAAATCTAAAAAAAAGAAATCATCTAAAAATATTAAAAAGAATAAAAAATCTCATTTAGGAGCTTTGCATAGCGCCTCAAGAGGTACGAATACCGGAGGATTTCCCCAGACACTTCCTCCTGTCTTAACCCAGGAAGAACTAATTGGAGCATCTGATGAATTGAAATCTGCAGTTCATCCAAAAAAATTAATGCTTATTTCAAAAAGAATTCATGGAAATGAGCATAAAAAGAAAATTGCGATTGATATGCTTGAGCGCTACACCGGACATCATATCGAAGATTTTCAATCGCAAATAATTTTGACAAATTTTCACTATTATATCGAGAGGTTTAATACACTTCTGGAGGATTCAAATTACACCACAGGATCTGCCTTTAAAGCTTCAAGCTCTAAAGCTGCAAGGGTAACAATTGTAGAATTTGGGGTGGGTTCTGCAATGGCAGCATTGATCGGAGAATTACTTTCGGTAATTAACCCTAAGGCCGTTTTATTTTTGGGGATGTGCGGTGCAGTTCACTCTTCACTCAAGGTAGGTGATTTTATTTTGCCAATTGCATCTGTTCGAGCGGAGGGGGTTTCTGGGCATTTTTTGCCAAAGCAGGTTCCCGCCCTTCCTACGTTTAAAATTCAAAAATTTGTGAGTCAAATTTTGGTGGAGCATAACCATGAATATCGAACAGGAACAATACACTCTACCGATTACCGTTTCTGGGAATTTGACGAGGGATTTAAGGAAAATTTAATTGAAGAAAGAGTGCTTGCCGTAGAGATGGAAACTGCGGCACTATTTACCAGTTGTTTTGTCAGTAAAGTCAACATTGGAGCACTTCTTTTAGTTTCAGACTGTCCGATGAATCGCGATGGAATTAAAACAAAAGAATCGGCCCGAGAGGTGTTTAAAAAGTACACCGATTTGCATATTGAATTAGGCATTGAAGCGATGGCCGATATTGCAGACAGAGGCGAAAAGATTCGCCACTACACTTGGTGATTTTTAATTAGTTTTTATGTGTTGTTTAAGGAAATATTTTTATGTTTAAAAAAGTTTTAGATTGGTTTTCAAATGATCTTGCGATTGATTTAGGGACAGCAAATACTTTGGTTTATGCAAAAGATAGAGGAATTATTGTCAATGAGCCTTCAGTGGTTGCTGTTCACCAAGGGCCTAAAGGAATTAATAAAGTATTGGCAGTGGGAAAAGAAGCGAAAGAAATGTTGGGAAGAACCCCAGGTTCGATAAAGGCCATTCGCCCAATGAGAGATGGAGTTATCGCTGACTTTGAAGTAACCCAAGCGATGCTTCGCTACTTTATTCAAAAAGCAATTTCTGGTTCAAAACTCATTAAGCCCAGAATTATAATTTGCATTCCCTTTGGGATTACTCAGGTGGAAAGAAGAGCGGTGAAAGAGTCAGCGGAGCAGGCAGGGGCACGAGAGGTTTATTTGATTGAAGAGCCGATGGCCGCAGCAATTGGAGCAGGTCTTCCGATAACAGAACCTTCGGGAAATATGATTGTAGATATTGGCGGAGGAACAACTGAAGTAGCAGTCATCTCTTTGGGTGGTATTGTATTTTCTAAATCAGAACGAGTGGCCGGGGATAAATTTGATGAGGCCATTGCTTCTTATATCAAGAAAAAATATTCGCTTTTAATTGGAGAGCGAACAGCTGAAGCGATTAAAATTTCTATTGGTAACGCTTATCCTTTTGACGACGAAGTTAAAAGCTATGAAGTAAAAGGCAGAGATTTAATTGCCGGTGCTCCAAAAATTATCGAAGTTACTTCTGATGAAATTAGAGATGCACTTTCTGATCCTGTCAGTGAAGTTGTAGAAGCAATCAAAGTGTCTTTGGAAAAAACCCCACCAGAACTTGCTGCTGATATTGTAGATAATGGTATTATATTGGCTGGCGGTGGTGCCCTACTTCAAAACTTGGACATTCTCATAAAAGAGAAAACAGGGCTTCCGGTATCCTTAGCTGAAGATCCACTAACCTGTGTTGTAAGAGGCTGTGGAAAAGTTTTAGAATCAATGGCATTATTAAAACAGGTTACTACACTTTCTTAAAAATATTTTAAGGGAAGGCCATGGATAAAGGCGATAGTTCCCAGTTTCTCAAATTCACGAGGGATGAGGCGATTAATAAGATTTCTCTCGCTCTCAAATCAGAATATAACTCGAAGATTTATATTTGGCGTATAAAAGACGGTAGATATCAAGATCGGCCATCTGTTTTTAATAATCTAAAAGATTTTAAACTAGATACTGTCGGCCCGTTAAAAATTAAATTTCCGATTTTTTTAATGTCTTTATCTAGTTTTAATTTTCCTGAAAAAATTATTTTAACTATAAATTTTGGCCTATTTGTTTATATCGCTGAAAGTACTATTCAAAATAATGCCCAGGAGTGGTTAGTAGAAATTAATTCAGATCTTTTTAGACAAGAAGATAGGGAAAATGAAAGATTTATTACTTACCCCCATCATAAATCTTATGCCTATTTTTTAATCCCGGTAATGAAAAGTAATGTAATTTTTTTTAAACAAGAAGAAAATAGAGCACATGAGATTAATAATAACTATTTAAAAACTATGCAAAAAAAATTGTGGGAGAAATTAGTTTCTGAAACATCGCTGAAATACGACAATGAAAAAAATGTGCTGGAGCTTAGAATTTCTGATTTAAGCCTGGGGGGTTTTTCAGTTTTGGCCAACAATGAGGAGAGGGAAGCTCTAAAAGAGACAAGGGCTTCTGTTGCGGTATTGAGTTTAAACTCATATTGTTTTGAGCTTAATAAACTAGAGATGATTTATTCTATTCCGTTTGTTGATCAAAAAGCGCTTACTAATCATAGTGTTGTTTGGGATAAAGTTGGATTTAAAATTCTTGAAAAAAATGAAAACTTGGAAAATATGTTAAGTCATTATTTAACGGAAAAGATTGAGACTGAAACGAGGATTGATTTTTTAAAATATATTAAAGGTGCTTGTCATTAATGAGAATATTCTTATTGTGTTATTTATTTTTATTTAATTCATGTTCTTTTTTTAAAAGGAGAATTGCCGTCGATGAAGAAGTTAATTTAAAAGAAAGATATTATTTAAATGACAAGTCTGGGAAGTTTTTAGTTGAGACGGAGTCAGGGATTTCTAAGAAATCAAATTTTGTTTTTAAAAAGAAAGTGTTATTAGAAGATGCAGCTTCAAAAGGCCCCCTCGAGCAACTTATAAGTATTTCAAAAAAAGGGAAATTAAAATTAAAAGAAGGTGGGACTTTGCAGGTGCTTGGCCCCATTATTTCACAATATACAGTTTGGTTTGAAGGTAAAAAATATTTTTCCGAAATGAAGTTGAGTTCTAATAATAAATTGTCAATTCACTACACTTCTCCTGAGTCTGGAAAAAGTGGGGTAAAAGATATTGTGCTGCCGAAAAGTACTGGAGTGAGATGTTTTTTTAGTCAATTGGTAGATTGTGTGCGAGCGACAGGGTTTTTATCGCAGTCTCAGGATAAAGGCGCAGGGAAAATGCATTTTCAAGTTTTGTGGGATGGCTATCCCTTTCTACAAGATCAATATACCGGACTGAAAGAAATTCCATTTTCCCAAGCTGTTTTAGAGTTTGATGGAAAAAATAAAAATGATGAACGTCGATACACCCTTCAAGCCGCCGGGCAATCGATTTTTTATTTTGTTGGAAATAAGAATGAATTAAAAAAAATGTTTTGGGTATCTGAAGGTCTTACTTTGACAAAAATGGATCATGATGATTTGCCAAGGAAGAAAGAAAGAATTAAAAAAAATGAAAATATTTATGCTGATGAAATAAATTCTGATGTAGATTTTGAGAGTGAGTAATAATGAGTAATTTAGGACAATTAATTATAACTGGAATTAATGGATTAGCTCTTCTTGAAGAAGAGAAAAAATTTATTACAACTGAAAATATTGGCGGGGTGATTCTTTTTAAAAAAAATTATGAATCTCCAGGACAATTGGCAGAATTAATCAATACCATTCAAGTACTAAGAAAAGACTTTCCACTTTTTATTGCCATTGATCATGAAGGTGGAAGAGTTAATAGATTAAAAACAGGGTTTACCCAAATACCATCTTCTCTTGATATGGCCTTATTAAATTCTCCAAAGGCGTGTTTTGAAGTTTATCAAATCATGGCAAAAGAATTAAAATCTTGTGGAATTAATCTTAACCTAGCACCGGTTTGTGACATTCTTTTAACTGATGCGACTGATTCAATTGGCGATAGAGCGTTTGGAAGAGATGCTGATATTGTCAGTCGATATGTCTCTTCGGCCATTCGAGGTTTGCAAACAAATGGAATAATGGCTTGTGCAAAACATTTTCCCGGGCATGGGGCCTCGACAAAGGATTCTCATTTTAATTTGCCGATTATAAAAACGCCTCTAGAGACTTTGAAAAATCGTGAGCTTCTTCCTTTTGTGAAGGCCATTAAGGCAAGAGTGGATTTTATTATGATGGCCCATTTGATGGTTGATTCCCTTGACAGTGAATTTCCAAGTTCTTTAAGTTTAAAAACTCACCAAATGCTTCGCAAAGAATTAAAATTTACCAAATTAATTATTTCTGATGATATGCAAATGGGAGCAATCACAGATCATTTTGGTGCGGAAGATGCGGCAATAAAAGCTATTATCGCTGGAACTGATATTATCGAGTATCGAGATTTTGGGCCTGCAGTTGTTGGACTTGAGGCCTTAAAAAAAGCTGTTAAAGAAAAAAAAATTAAAGCAGATGATTTAAACCGAAAATATGAGCGAATCAATTTGCTTAAAGCGGAGTATTTGAAAGATTATAATCCTGTTTATATTCCCTCACTTAGTAAAAGCATTAATACTTCTGGCCACCAGCAGTTGATTAATGATCTTGTCAAAAAAATTAATATTTTTAAAAAAGCCTGAGTAAAACATTTCCTATTCACTAGGAAGATTTGTTCATGATTCAAAAAATTCGAATCTTTTCAGCTATTTGATAAAATTAAAGCGATGCGTACAAAAACTGGAAACCCAAGATGAAAAGACTCTTCTTTAATTTTTTACTAATTATAATTTATTTTTTATTTGTTCCTAAAATATATTCGCAAGAACTTGATTCAACTGATTTGGGTGGCCCGTCAGTGGAAGATATGAACCCTGAAAATGCAAAAGAAGCAGCGGTGAGGCATTATGAGAATTGTGATTTAAAAAGAAAATATCAAGATAAAAAAGATTCTAAAAATGATAAAAGGCTTAAAGAAGAATATAAAACAAAAGAAAAAAAATTAAGTTCTTGTGTTCCTTACGCAGAATATTTGGAAAAAACGAAAGATTTAGCTGGGGCGAAAGCTGTATTTTTAGAAGTATGCAAAAATAAATATCCTCTTGCCTGTGTTCGTTTGGGAAATATTTTAACGATTGAAGGCAATAGCCTTAACGCTACGGAAGCTTATCAGAAGGCCTGCGACTTAGGACTAGCAGAAGGTTGTACGAAAGTTAAATTTAAAAAAGAAGAATCTGATCTTCTTCTTTACACATCTCTAATCTTAATTGGCCTTGCAACTTTTATTGTCACTAGAACAATGTTTCAAGAAGAAAGTCAGTTTAAGGCATCTGAGCAAATGGATGAGGGGCAAAGTAATAAGGATGATATTGGGAAACATGGATTTATTTTAAAATATTCAAGGCCATTTTTTCGAAGATATGTATCTCCGATTGTTTCCAGTATGAAGAATAAGAAAAAAATCAAAGAAAAATATAGAAGAAAATTAGCTGCCGCTGGATTGACAGATGTTTTAAGTACGGAAGATTTTTTTTCATTTAAAATTTTTCTGATTGTGGGATTTCCTATCGTTTTTTTGGGTGTTCGTTCTTTTATGGAGGCAGATTGGCCATTGTCAGCGATTCCTTTTGTCGCAGCAGTGGGGTTTATTTATCCTGATATATGGGTTAACGGAAAAATTCAGCAGAGGCAAAAGGAAATCATTATGTCGATGCCATTTTGTGTCGATATGTTGGCCCTTTCTGTGGAAGCTGGTCTGGATTTTATTGCAGCGATGGGGAAGGTTATTGAAAAAGCAAAGGCCAGTGCACTTACTGAAGAGTTTGGAATTGTAATAAAAGAAATAAAAATTGGAGCGAGCAGGGCCGAATCATTAAGGAATATGTCTTGGAGAACTGACTTGATTCAAATCACTTCTTTTACTGCTACTTTGATTGCTGCCGATTCTGTCGGTGCTTCGATTGGGCCAATTTTAAAAGCATTGGCAGTCGAAATTCGTCAAAAGAAATCGTCTGAGGCAGAAAAAGCAGGTGCAACTGCTGCTACCAAAATATTATTTCCTATGCTTCTTTTTATTACTCCTGCTGTTTTTATAGTGATTGCAGCTCCAATGATTTTAGAAGCTTTAGGGCTTAGGGCAAAATAGATGAATATAAAAATTTTTAGAATTAAGAAAAAAAATGGAGGGCCAATCCTTTGTGAAAATGCCAAGGTTGCAACTTCATTTTATGAAAGGTTATTAGGTTTAATGTTTAAAATGGATATGCCCAATTGTGATTGTTTGATTCTTGAGCCTTGTAGTTCTATTCATACTTTTTTTATGAAGTTTAGCATAGATGTTATTTTTGTTAATAAAAAAAATCAAATTATAAAAATTATAAAAAATTTTAAACCATGGGGCTTAAGCGCATTATATTTTAGTTCTCAAAAAGTACTTGAATTAAAAAATGGAAAAATTGGAGATCATTTTAATGTTGGCGATGAATTGGAGTTTGAATGTATAAAGTAGTAGTTGTTGGAGGAAAGTTACGGGGGAAAGAGTTTACGCTTTCTAATGGTGATAATATTTTTGGCAGGGATGGTGCTTGTACTTTTCAAATTGATGTTGATGGTGTTTCAAAAAGACATATGAATATTACGGTGGCCGATGATACCCCCTATGTACAGGACCTGGGCAGTTCAAATGGTACATTTGTCAACGGCAAAATAGTTAAAAGGGCAACACTGAAAGCAGGAGATAAAATTTCTCTTCCAGATATTATTTTTCAATTGATAAAAATCCAAGAAAAGAAAAAAATAATTAAAAAAGCGGTTGTTAAACAGGCAGTGGAGGAAGCTGATTTTACAAAACCTCCCGCACCTCCGCAGAATTTGGCCGGTAAAATCATTTATTTATTTAAGTATAAATTAATGCCGTTCCTTTATGGTATTAATCAAGAATATGAATGGCGTGTTCTTTTTGCAATTGTCCTTTCAATCTTTGTATTAACCACGATCACGCTTACTATTTTTCCAGTTCTCGATGATAGCAAGAGGATTCTTTTAAGAGAAGTAGCACTTCGGGGGCAACATTTTGCAGAAGAAATTGGACGCATCAATGCTCGAGCATTAGAGCAAAAAAACATCGACAGTGTTGATACGAATTTTATGGAATCTGAAGAAGGAGTTGAATCCTATGAGTTGTATGATCTTGAAGGGCGAATTGTAAGACCTATCGCACGTTTAAATGAATATATTAATGATCCTTTTTCAATAAAAGCAAAAGAGTGGGTGACGACAGGAATAAATAGAGACTCCAATACACTTGTTCAGCTTTTAGATAATGGTCAGATTGGAATTGGCCATAAGGTGATGGCATTTAATAGCAAAATGGGCAGCAGTGAAGCGGTTGGGATTATTGCAATTCGTTTTAAACCTAAATCTTTAACCATTGAAGCAACAAAAAACTCAAAAGCATTTTTAGAATCGTTAATTATTTCAGCTATCGTAGCAATAATATTTTTTGGGATTGTATATTTTATGACAATCCGGCACTTGGAAGAACTAAAACATGAAATTGAAGAAGTTTTGAAGGGCAAAAAGCGTGCGATAGAAGGCAGTTTATTAATGGAAGAAATGAACGCTCTAAAAACGATTATTAATGGAGCACTTCAAAGGCTAAGAGAATTTCAAAGTGTTGGGAAGGATGAGACGGTTCAAGAAGAGGAGGCCGGGCCTTATATTGAATCTTTAAAATATTTTTATGCCTGTGTTGCTGGCCCTGCAATGGTTCTTGATAATCAAAAAAATCTTCAAGCGATAAATCCCGCCGCAGAAGATATTACTGGAATTAGAGAAGCTGCTTCAATTGGTGTTAGTTTACTTGATTTGACAAGGGAACAAGGTTTTGCGGCAACTTTGATCGAGCTTTGTGATGGTTCGGCAAATAATGGTGGCGTAGGACAACAAGGAAAATATGAATTGCAGGGCAGACCATATAAATTGCATGTTGTAGCAATGATTGGAAAAGACAAGTTTGCGAAAGGGTTTTTGGTTTCGATGATAAAAGATGAATGAGGATAAAAAAGATAAATGAAGAGTGGGAATATAGCAATAGTTAAAGATATACGGCCTCCAACGGCATCCGGGAAGCATCATCGTCTTCTGTGCATGACTGGTGAAAACAAAGGAGTATCGTATTATATAAAATCAAATCGCATTACGATTGGTCGCGGTGATACTGCCGATGTTAAAATTATGGACGGCAAATGTTCAAAAGTTCATGCTGAAATTGTAAAAATGGGGAATGACTTTGTCCTAACAGATTTGAAATCTCAAAACGGAACGATGGTCAATGATTTAAAAGTTACTCAATACACATTAAAAGACAGTGATAAAATAATTATTGGTCAAACTGTTTTTAAATACAATGTATTGCAAGTCCTAGAAGTAGTAGCTCCCTTAGAAGAAAAAAAAGATGATGATTTAGATACAAAACAAAATACTAATAAAAAACCTTTAATGTTTTTGATTGTGGGAATTTTGGTTTTGTTTATGCTTTTTATGGGAGGGGAAGATAATAGTGGGGTAAAGAAAAAAAGTGACGATAAAAAATTTAAAGAAGTTACAGATGAGTTTACTGTTGGGAATAAAAAGAAGGATGAAGAGAACAAAGAAATTCAAGAAAAACTAGATATGATTATTCACAGAGGGCTTCGTGAAATGCGCGAAGGAAATTATTTTAGAGCAATGGCGGAATTTAATTTAGCGCTAGTGATGAGCCCTAATAATGGGCGTGCTAGTTTTTATCTCAATAAAACAAGGCAATCGCTCGATCGCGAAATTGAACAAAGTCTTATTAAGGCCCGTCGTGATCAAGAGTCTTTAAAATACATGGGAGCAGTACAAGTTTATTGTAATATTATCAGATTGCTTGAAGGTTATTCAGATGATGATCGTTATAAAAAAGCAGCGGAGGAGATTAAGCAGCTAGAAGAAAAGATGGGGCTTTCTGAGGGCGAGATTAAGTGTACAAATTATCAGGAAACATCTAAATGAAAATAGAGATTAAAAAAGGGGATCTGGCTTTAAATTTTGTTGATTTAACAAATGAAGTAGCATTGTTAGAAAATGCTTCGCTTACTTTTTTAATCGGGAGATCAGAAGATTGCACAATCCAAATTGATGACCCTAAAATATCTCGAGAGCAAGGGGAGTTAAATTTTAATGCTGGTGTTTGGAAGATAAAAAATATTTCTCCTTCTGTTCCGATGTCTCTTAATGGAGTGGTCGTCAAAGAGTCAGAACTATCTCCCAATGACGTTATTTCTTTTTCGGCATTTAATTTAACATTTTATTTTCGTTCAGAAGCAAATAAAGCACCATCGTCGGTATTGGCCAAACCTATTTTGGGCAATGAAAGCTCGGTGAGTAAAGAAGAAGATTCTCATCTTTTAACTGAGACAGCATTTGAAGCTGGAAAGGATTCTGAAATTGCCAAGCATGATACAGATCCAGGTTCTGATGAAGCATCCCTTGCGCCCCTGGATCATGGAGCTGTTTCTGGCGAAGGGGAATTAAATGATCATCATATTTCAGAAGGAGAGGAGCACGCTGCCTCGAGCGAGGCAGAGAATCATGATTTAGGTCAGGCAAACAGTGAACCAGGAAATGAGCACCAGGAACATCCGGGGATTGATCCTAATAATTTGCCAGCGGTCGAAAGTGACGTTGAAACTGAAGGCGGTACAAAAGTTTTTAGATCATTTGCTAAATTTGAATTGGAGCTATTTGGAGAATTTGCACCCTATGAAAGATACCCTCTTGATTTGCCAGAAACTTATATTGGAAGAGATCCTAAAAGATGTCAGATTGTATTAAATGACGATGAAGTTTCATCAGTTCATGCTGTTGTTAGAAAAGATTATACAACTTGTACGGTAGAAGATTTAAATTCATCCAACGGAACAATTTTAAATGGATCTAGGGTAAAAAAGGGCGAAATTAGCAATGGTGACGAATTTGTAATTGGCAGTACAACTTTTACAATTAGAGTTGTTTCCGACTTGCTTAGAAGTGAAGATGAACGGTTGATGCCTGTTGAAACAAATCAGGAAGTTGAAGTTGAAGAAATTGTCGAAGTTAATGTTGATGATGAAGAGGATGCCGCAAGTCAAGGGATAAGCTTAAAATCTGATGCCGAACAATCGAGTGGCCCAGAAGAAAAAAGCTTTATAAAAAGAATTTTAAAAGATCCTGCTAAAAGGAAGAAAGCATTAATTTATACAGTTGTTGCTGGCGCACTTTTAATGCTTTTGACAGATTCTCCGCCTCCGGAAGGAGAAAAAAGCAAAGATAAAAAAACTGCTGAGAATGAAAAAAAAGAAGATGGAGCAAATGGTGAAAAAAAAGATGAACGTCAGCAAATTGCTGGAGATGTGAAAAAAAAGGAAAAGCCGTTAAGTAAAGAAGTAGAAGAGCACATGAATCAAGTTTACGAACTTGCTAAGGAATTGCACGCAGTTGGGAAATATAGCGAAGCAATTATGGAGTTAGATAAAATATTTGCAGTGACTTCAAATTTTAAAGAAGCGAGATCGCTTAAAGAATCTTCCAAAGAGGGCTTGATCAAATTAGAAGAACTTGAAAAGAAAAGACGAGAAGATGAAGAGAGGCGTTTGCGACAAATTAAAGTAAAAGAATTAGTAGAAAAGGCAAAGGAGTCCACGAAAGAAAGAAATGTTCCTGTTTCAGAAGCGCTTTTTACCCAGGTTCTTTCTTTGGATCCAGAAAACTTCGATGTGCCACAATTGAAAATCGAACTGGATGCTTGGAAGAAAGAACAAGATCGCATAGCCTTGGAATTAGCACAGAAGGAAGCAGATAGAAAAAGAAAAGTATCCCAATTGCAGCCAGGAAAAACTCTCTTTTTACAAAAAGAATGGTTTAAAGCAATTGTTAAGTTGCAAGACTTTATGAAAATTCAAGAAATGGATGAAGATCTTATGAAAGATGGGCAGGGTATGCTTGAAGAGTCTAAAAAGATGTTATCAGAAATAACTGGGCCTCTTCTTGGGAAGGCAAGATCTATGAAAGAAGGCCAAGATTTAAAAGGCGCTTATGAAAATTATATTCAAGTTTTAGTATATGATCCAATCTCATCTGAGGCCCTCGAAGAAACTGTGGCAATTAGAGATTTGTTAAATAGTCGTGCCAAAAAAGTTTATCGAGAGGCCATTATTTCTGAATCTTTAAGTTTATTTAGTGATGCCAAAGAAAAGTTTCAAGAGGTTCAGCAGATTTCACCTTCAGATAGTGATTATTATAAAAAATCGAGTGATCGACTTAGAGATTATTTGGAGTAAAGATGAATTTATTAAAGTCATATTCTGCAAAAACTCATCACGGCCCTGTCTTGGAACTAAATGAAGACGACTTTGAAGTTGATTTGGTTAATAATTTATTTTTTGCAATCGATGGATTTGGAGGAATCGGAATAGGAGATAAGACAACAGCTAGAGTAAAAGAACTTTTAAAAATATTTTATACAAAAGTGGCGACTGATCCAGATTCGACCATGCCTTTTTTTTATAGTCATAAATATTTGCTTGAGGCCAATGCTCTCATTAATGCTTTTCATTTGGCACACAAAGAAATCTTTTCATCGAATTCGCAACTTGAAATTTCAAAGCGCGGTGGTGCCGCAGTTGTCGGTTTTGCACTTTCTGATTCCATTGGAACTTTTGTCTCCGTGGGAAATATGGGAGTCTATCTTTATCGAAAAGGTGAAATTAAAACGATCATTACGCCCGACAGCTTTGAGGCCATTTCCAAGGATAATTATCGACCATATTACTCTTCTTTACCAATGAGTGGAATTGGTCTTTTTGAAGATTTACATTTCCAGATTAGAGAATTTAGACCGCAAGATGATGATATTATCATTATGCTTTCAGACGGAATTTTTAATCGACTAAATTTAGAGGAAATTAAATTTATAATTGAGAAAAAGACTCCAGGTTTACGTGAGAAAATAAATGGTTTAATGGACTTTGCCAATTCTCGAGGGAATTTTGATAATCAAACGGCCTTGTTATTTCAATTTTAATTTGATTGAAGATTCGCCATTCTGGTTGATAAGCCGATCTTATTCTGTAAAATAGATTTTGGATGTTTTTTTTCGGAGATCTTATGGCCGCAAAGATTCTCGTCGCTGATGATAGTTTAACTATTCAAAAAGTTATTAGTATTACACTAAAAAATTTAAAGTATGAAATAGATGAGTGTTTAAATGAGTCTGACCTTATTCAAAAAATAAAAAATAATACATATTCTTTAATTTTGTTAGATTTTAATTTATCTAATGCTCGTACGGGGTATGATCTCATTCGACAAACGGCGACTATTTCTGCTGGAACTCCTATTTTGGTAATGCTTGGAACTTTTGATAATATCAACGAAAATGCCATATTTGAGGCCGGAGCTGTTGATAAAATTGTAAAACCATTTGATGGTCAAAAATTTATAGAACTTTGTAAAAACTTAACTAGTACGCAAAAAATATCTTCAAATGTCGGCGAAGGAGAAGTTGAGATTTCTTCAGCATCTGAAATTTCTGAGAATGAGAATGGGGATGAAGAGGAAGTTAATCCGGCACACGAAGTAACAAAAGAGTTTAAGATCGATCAAAGTTTAAGTAGAGAAAGTGATAAAATTGAAGAAGAAAGTGAAGACTGGCATGTTACTCATGAGCAAATTGCGGTATCAACAGACAAAAAAAATACGGGTTTAGCAGGGTCTATGATTAAAGCTGATAAAGATAATCAATTATCAAAAGAACTAGAAGATTGGGGAATGAGCATCCCTGGAATTATTGGTGAGTCAGGCAGTGGATCACAGGAAGTTCCATCTAGAGTTTCTCCTGTCAAAAAGAGCAAAATTGATGCCGCTACTTTAGTATATCCAAAAGAAGAGGATTTAGATTTTCCAGATCTTGAGGCACATTCCCGTGGTCTTAGTGATAAAGTTGAAAGTATCCCTGCTATTTCTTCCGCTCCAAAACTAGTTCCGATGTCTGATTTGGTTGAAGATTTTGATGAAGAAGATTCAAGCTTGAGACCTTTGTCATTAGATATAAAATCAAAACCAAACGAAGCGCTAGAAAAAGAAATCCTATCTGAAATGGGCCAAGAAGATCTTTGGCAGGCAGATGAAATAATTGAATCAAATAAGCTGGATCTCTCTAAGACGAGTACACAAGAAACAAATGCGAAAATTGTCCCTAAGATTGAATCGACGACTCAAGAAGCAAGCAAAAAATTTGAGATGAATGAAGAATTAATTGAAAAACTCAAAACTTCTCTTGCTCCTGTCTTAGAGCAATTTGTCAAAGATTATTGCAAACAAACGATAGAGAAAATTGCATGGGAAGTAATTCCAGATTTGGCGGAAAATTTAATAAAAAAAGAAATTGAAGAAATATCAAAAGAAATTTAGGTCAAAGAAAATTCACCGCTAAAGATTTCAATTTTTTGATTGTTTATTTCTAAAATGGCTTGACCTTGATTTCCGATACCAATAAAAATCCCTTCAATTATATTTTTGTCATGATGAGTTTTAATTTTGCGATTTAGATGGCAACAGTTTTTGTGCCATTCTTCTGTAATGCGAAGGTCATCTAGTCGATTCCCTAGAAGATAATGATAAAAATCAAATGGTATATTGTGCTGGAAATTTTCAATCAACTTTTCTATTTGTAGTGAACTTTTTCCGCTTGGATATTCTTGGCAAGGCATGGACTCACTTTTTTCATTGAGATTTATTCCAATCCCGACAATAATAAATTCTTTTTTATTTCTGGTTACAGAATGGCAAATGATTCCCCCGCATTTTTTGTCATTCTTCATAAGATCGTTAGGCCATTTTAACTTTATAGTTAAATGGAATTTTAATTTAAAAAAGAGTGCACACTGTACTGCCATTTCTAAGGGCGTTTTAAAAATAATTTCTGCTGGGTCTATGATAAAAGAAAAGGCTAGTGAATGTTTTGAATGGGCCCATTCTCTGTCTTGTCGTCCAATTCCTTTAGTTTGTGCTTTAGTGGAAACCAGAAGGTTGGGCGAGTTCTCATAGCTCTGGTGATTATAATTTTTGCGCAACCACTCTTGAGTCGAGTCAATTTCATCAAATGTGAGATGATAAATATTTTTTTCGTTCATAAACTCCGTAAATCTTGTTATATACTGACCCCAGTTATACCCTTCGCACTTTGCTTTTCAAGCAAACCGCTGCGGGTATACCACTCGTAATACTGAGTTTTCCATACTGGAAAACTCAAACGTGATGAGTATAAGTATATACAAAGGCCAATATGAATTTAGACAACAATGTTAAATGTCGCAAGCAAACTAGAGCAATTAAATTTACTCCTCATATTAACCCATACGCTCTTGGAAGTGTGATGGCAGAGTTTGGAAATACCAAAGTTCATATTACAGTTTCTCTTGAGGAAGGTGTTCCTCATTGGATGAAGGGAAAAGGCCAAGGCTGGATTACCGCTGAATATAATATGCTCCCGGGGGCCACTCACACCCGCTCAAAAAGAGAAAGAAATGGGCCCGGGGGAAGGACACAGGAAATTCAAAGATTAATTGGCCGGTGTTTGCGCACGATTGTTGATCTTAAAAAACTTGGTGAAAATTCTATTTTTGTCGACTGCGATGTTATTGTTGCTGATGGCGGAACAAGAACAACTTCAATTTCTGGCGCCTACGTGGCCTTGGTTTTGGCCACTCGTGAGCTTACAAAACGCGGCCTCTCGAAAGAAAATCCCTTGAAAGAAGCGATCGCCGCAGTCAGCGTTGGTATCGATCCTCAAGGAAATATTTTGGCCGATTTAAATTACCAAGAAGATTCCAGTTGTCACACAGATATGAATTTTGTGATGACTAAATCTGGAAAATTTGTGGAAATACAAGGAACAGCGGAGAAAGATCCTTTTAATAAAGATCAATTGATGGTGATTATGTCTTGTGCAGAAGAATCCTTAAAAGAAGTTTTTAATATGCAAGATCAGGTTTTGTCTTTGTGAAAGAATTTATTTTGGCCTCAGGTAATGTCCATAAAGCACAAGAGTTTGAAGAATTGTTTGATAAAAATATTTTGAAAATTTCCGCAGCAAAAATAAAATTAGAAGTAGAAGAAAATGGTACTACTTATCAGCAAAATGCGCTGATTAAGGCTTCGGCTT
>JAHEZZ010000105.1 GCA_023250815.1 Bdellovibrionales bacterium | reverse complement strand
GTTTTGTCATGGGTGAGGGCGCAGGTGTACTCGTTTTAGAAGATTTAGAAAAAGCGCAAAAACGTGGCGCGAAGATTTATGCGGAGGTTGTCGGTCATGGATCAAGTTCCGATGCCTATCACATCACTGCTCCAGAACCGGAAGGTGAAGGTGCGGCCTTATGTATGAGAAACTGTTTAAAAAACGCCGGAATTGATCACACTGCCATTGGGTATATCAATGCTCACGGAACAAGTACTCCTTTAGGAGATATTGGCGAAACCAAGGCCATTAAAAAAACTTTTGGTGCTCACGCTCAGAAATTAATAGTAAGTTCAACCAAATCAATGACCGGGCATTTATTAGGGGCCGCTGGCGGAGTGGAAAGTATTTTTTGTGCACTTGCTCTTCATCATCAAATTATTCCCCCAACAATAAATCTCGACAACCAAGACCCTGAATGTGATTTAGATTATTGCGCCAACTTCGCAAGAAAGCATTCTTTTGAGTATGCCCTCAATAATTCTTTTGGTTTTGGTGGAACAAACTCATCGCTGATTTTAAAAAAATATAACGGCCAATAAGGGAGTTTAAGTGTTTCATCCAAATTCATTTGATCTTAAAAATATGGACCCAGATATTTTTTCACTTATTAATAAAGAAAAAATTCGCCAAGAAGAAGGACTAGAGTTAATCGCTTCGGAAAACTATGCGAGCCAAGCGGTAATGCAAGCTCAAGGCTCAATTCTCACTAACAAATATGCCGAAGGACTTCCCAAAAAAAGATATTATGGGGGTTGTGAATTCATTGATAGAATCGAAGAGTTGGCGATTTCTAGGGCCTGTACTTTATTCAAATGTCAATTTGCTAACGTTCAACCCCACTCTGGATCCCAGGCCAATATGGGATCTTATTTTGCTCTCATTAATCACGGCGACACGGTAATGGGAATGGATCTCGCACAGGGGGGGCATCTCACGCATGGCTCATCCGTTAATTTTTCAGGCAAAAATTATAAAATTATTTCTTATGGTCTTGAAACAAAAACTGAACGAATTGATTTTAACCAAGTTGAAAAACTGGCCAAAGAACATAAACCCAAACTTATTATTGCCGGCGCTTCTGCTTACCCACGTGCCATCGATTTTAAAATTTTCAGAGAAATTGCCGACAGTGTGAATGCCTATCTTTTGGTAGATATGGCACACATTGCCGGTCTGGTGGCCGCTGATTGCCACCAATCCCCTATTAATTATGCTCATATTACAACCAGTACGACTCATAAAACACTAAGGGGCCCGAGAGGGGGAATTGTGCTCACTCAAGACGAGGAAATATTTAAAAAAATAAATTTCAACATCTTTCCGGGAATTCAAGGTGGCCCACTAGAACATATTATAGCAGCCAAAGCAGTATGCTTTAAAGAGGCCCTGGCCAATGAATACAAAACTTATCAAAAGCAAGTTATTAAAAATGCCCAAGCATTGGCCGACACTTTGATCAATAAGGGAGTAGAACTCGTTACCGGCGGAACTGATAATCACTTGCTGCTTGTAAAGACAGATTCCGTTGGGCTTTCCGGAAAAGATTCCGAAAAAATTCTTGAGGCCTCTGGAATTACTTGTAATAAAAATATGATCCCAGGAGATAAACGCTCGCCTTTTATCACTTCTGGAGTAAGACTGGGTACTCCTGCAATAACCACAAGAGGACTAAAAGAGGAGCATATGGGCCTCCTGGGGAATTGGATTTATAAAGCGCTAAAAAACCCCACGAATAGTGATCTACATGACTCTCTTTCAAAAGAAGTACGTGCACTTTGCCAAAAATTTCCGGTTTATCCCGGCAAAAGCGAATAATATGAAAACACCCTCAAAACGCAACTTAAACCCCGCATACGAATATACTTTTTTATTCTTACATCAGTTTTTTGGAGCAGGAGATCGAAATTTTAAAGAAGAGCAATTTCTAAAAAAAATTGAAGAGAATATTTTTAACAAAGAAAATTTTAACCATAAACTGAGTGATTTTGATTTTTCAATTAACGAACCTGAAACCCGTGATGCCTTTAAAATCCTAACGAAGGAAAAGAAAGATGCAAAAATACTGATTACTTCTTTAACTAAAAGCTACACCGATTTAAAAAGTAATATTGAAAAATTTCTTAGAAGTACAGAATGGAAGAAAGTTGACCCTCAAGATAAAATATTTCTACTCATTGGGACTCATGAAATTATTAATGGGAAAAAAAACAAAGGTGCTAAAATAATTAATAATATAATAGAAATTGCCAAAAAATATGGAGATGAAGGATCAGCACCTTTTATCAACGGAGTCCTCGACCATCTTTTTAAAGCACAAAAATAATATGACAGAAATACAAGATAGCACTTTACCTTCATTTCTCTCTTTCATCACTCCAGCAACCCTGGCCATCATTTGGTTAGAATCTCAAAACTTAAATACTTTTCCAAAATATTTCCCGGAAATGGATTACCTATTAGATGGACAACTAAAGAATTTTATCAACGAAGGGATTTGTGAAACTAAACCTGATGAAGTTTCTCTTTTTGTAAACAAACATTTTAATTCTAATCTCTACCTTCTTTATCTTTTAAAAAGTAAGGACAAAAAAAACAAAGAAATAACAACCCAGCTTAAAGGGTTCATAGAAGTCATAAAAAAAACAAGACAAGAAAAACAAAATGTCATTGTTCTAGGAACAAATGAAAATAACACGGCAGAAGAAATTATAAATTTTATTAAGATATCATTTCCAGACGGAGATCATAAATTTGTCTCTATTTAGGGCGTGTTTCTGGCCAAGATATAAGTTACCCATGACTGACAATTTTCCGCATCCTTGGTAGCATAAAATTCCCCATTTCCCCCTCCGATACCATCATCCCCCTCCCAAAAAGTAGTGACAACTCCCAATCCTGCATCCTTCATAATTTCGCACAATTCAGGAATTCCCCACATCCGCCAATCATAGGTAAAAACTTTTTCAAATTTATGATTCCCAACCTTAAAATGAATATAGTAAAGACATTCACCTGTAATCGGATTAAAGTTTTTACAATCCCAATGATAAATATGTTTTTTAAATTTTGTTTTTTCTTCAAATTCTTGAAAAGCTTCAGTGCCACCAAAAAGATCAATAATAAAAACTCCATTATCTCCAATCGATTTTTTTACTGCCTTAAAATAATTTAAAAGATCTTCTCTTTTTTTAAAAATAAAATATGAAAAATTAAAAGCAACCACGACATCCACTTTATTTAAAAAAGGATCAAGAACATTTCCTTGAATAATTTTTAATCTTTGCTTTTCAGAATGACTGAGTCCTGACGAGTGATTCCTTATACCATAATCCAAAGGAACAGGATCTAAATCAACCGCAAAGGCCTTGTATTCTTCACCTTGTTTTACCCAATGATGAGAAAGAAGCGAAGTGCCTGAAAAATCTTCTCGAAGAAGTAACGGCTTTTTTTTAAAAATTTTAAAATATTCTCTATTGATTATTTCCAAATCTCCTTCAGGGTTTTGCACTGATTCCTCATACATCCGATATTTATCTTCGATGCTAAGCTTCGGAATAACTTTTTTCTTTCCTGCCTTCCGACGCTTAAATTCTGTCATTGAATGGGCCAATTTATACTTATCACGTTTGAGTTTTCCGGTACTAAAAAATCAGAATTAGGAGTGGTATACCCGCAGCAGTTTGCTTGAAATGTAAACCAGTAGAAATATAAAAAACTACATCCCATCATATGATTTAACTTCTTGAATAACTGAACCCAAAGATTCATTAATCTTTTTCTTTATCAAAAATCGCCTATCATTGGTAAGGTATACCATTCTCGCCAGGTCTACAAAATAGGCACCAAAGTCCCTATTGATTTCACAAATCCTTATCTTGTCTTCAATTTCCCAAAGCTTTAAATTTACTTCTTCTAGCTCTTTTAAAAAGACTTCACTGTTTTTTAAATTATGTTCCTCTAAAATTTTATAAAGCTTTCGAAGTTCATCACTTATAAGTAACTGCTTGTTATATTCATTAATCTTTTTCTTTTTAATATTGAGAATTGAGATCTTGTCATAAAGTTCGCCGAGAGAAGTCGGAGTGCTTATAATCATGAATCCTTCTTGATTAATTCCCCTCGTACTGAATGAAGAGAATTTCAATATTTTTTTCACCTTGAGGTGTATTGGCGACAGCAAAATCCCCAACACTTTTACCCATCAGGGCACTCCCAATCGGTGATCTCCAACTAATCTTACCACACCGGGTATCAACTTCATCCACACCGACAATACGGAAGATTTTTTCCTCGCCCTCTTCAAACTGCACTCCAACAGTCGCTCCAAATTGTACTTTATCCATGGCCTGCCTATTTGCTGGAACAATTATCGCCAAATCAATTCTCCGAGATAAAAACCGAATTCTTTTATCAATTTCTCGCAAGCGCTTCTTTCCATAAAGATAATCGGCGTTTTCCGAACGATCACCCAAAGATGCCGCCCAAGAAACAACTTTAGTCATCTCTGGCCGTTCAACTTTTATTAAGCGATCAAGCTCCTCTGTCAATTTTGCTAATCCAGTCACGCCAATATAATTTTTTTCTTTTTCGGCCATGATTATTGTATTATCACACTAAAGAGATTCATTATAAATAATTCTCAGGAATAATATGGCAAAATTAGAAATAATACGTATTGGGCATCCCACTTTAAATAAAGTTGCAAAAAAAATGAACAAAGAAGAGATTTTATCTAGTGAGACTGCCAATTTAGTGGCAGATATGTATGAGACAATGCAAACCGCTCAGGGTATTGGCCTCGCAGCTCCTCAGGTTAATATCTCAAAACAATTGGCAATTATTCATATTCCCGAATCATCAAAAAGATACAAAGATTTAGAAAATTTAAAACCAGAACAAGAGAAATTTGTCATATTTAATCCTCTAATAACTATTTTAGATCCAACACCTCAAGGGATGTGGGAAGGTTGCCTTTCTGTGCCAGGCATTCGCGGTTTTGTTGAGCGCCCGCAAAAAATTAAAATCGATTATCTAAATACTGAAGCAAAAAATTGCCAACTTATTTTAGATGGGCTTCTTGCTACCGTATTCCAGCATGAGCTTGATCACCTTTTTGGTGTTATTTTCTTACAAAGAATTCAAAACACAAAATTGATTTCCTTTAGCGAAGAGTATGATAAATTTATTGCCCCTATAAAATTCTCTGAAAAAGAATAAGTAGTATCAAGAATCTGAGTCGTTTCGGCACGCTATCTCTTTGACCATGGGCAAAATTTTTAAATTTATTTTGTATACTCCTGCACACAGCTTCCTCTATAATTTTGCGATTCTAAATTATAAGGATTTAAAAATGACATCTATCTCTAGATTGACAACCATCTTGCTGTTTACATTTTATTCTTTTATATCTCTTGCCTCATTAAATTTTGAAGACGAAAAAAACTCATTTAAAATTTCACCCTACGCCATTAGAGATGACCAACGAAACTTGAGAGTAAAATTTCAATTAAATGAACCTGCTGAAATTACACTTTCAGAAATAGATGCAAGCAACACTTCTAACACTCTTCTTGATCGCCAATACGATATTCAACTTGTCGATCTTTTTATTAAGAATAAACCCTGTTCACCTGCTCGCCAGTTTCGTTTTTTCGTCAATACAAAATCAGGACTAAAAACAGAAAAGACCCTACAGGTGCCAGTTGAAATTTGCCAAGAATCCCCTCTTGAAAAAAATAAAATGAATGACGAAAATAAAATTTTAACTCCCATTATTTTTGGACATGTAAGCGATACTCAAACAAGGTCAAGTGAACATCTTAAAATCGCCAAGGTCATGATGAATCTTTCAAATTCAATACCCTTTAATTTTATTTTAAACACAGGGGACATCGTCGATATTGGCGGCAAAGATTCTCAGTGGTATGACTTTTTTGATACCGCCAAAAACTACCTTTTAAAAATCCCAATGGTCGCCGCCATTGGCAATCATGACTACTATGAATCAAGAGAAAACGATACTCCTGAACTTTTTCAAAAATACTTGCGTTGGGATAATTCACAAAAAGAAGGTTTTTACTCCCTTTCATTCAATCACTTTGAATTATTAGTATTTAACAGTAACCTTCATAAGCTAAGCGAAAAACAAAAGACCAATCAATGGGAATGGCTTGAAAAAAGATTGAAAGACAATTTTAATAATAGAAAAATATCGATAGTCAGTATGCACTACCCTGTAATCTCATCGTCTCTTTGGACAATTACAGATTCTTCCAGTCGAGAAATGAAAAAAATAATGATCCCGCTTTTTGAAAAATACAATGTTAAACTGGTGCTTGCAGGGCATACTCACCTCTATGAAAGATCTTTTAAAAATGGCGTCCATTACATTATTGCTGGCCCTGCAGGCGGAGTTCCTAGCGTTCCCTCCGTTAAAAATCCTTATATGGTTTTTGAGAAATGGGGAGTATCAACATTTACCATGATCACAGTTGGCCATGATATCGTCGTAAAAACATTTAATGACGATGGCCTACTTATTGACGAAGTGGAAATTCCAACCACCCAGCTACCGGTTTCCTTTTCAAATAACACCACTGCAAATATTAAGGAATAAATTTATTATCTTCATCCCCATTCACACCTGTTAAATAAGTTCCCTCTTCCCCATTTGACCTTTCTAGATTTTTCAAAATCTTCTGATAAGAATCAGTTCGGCCAGAAATAAAGGGATTCAAAAATGCCTGCATATTATCTGACATTGTTGAGGTAATAGTGGGAAGTCCTGAGGTCATAATATCCAAATATTTACTACCCCCCTTCGCTTCAAAATAGGTTTCATTATAATAAGGATATGAACTACATCCATTAAAAAAGAAAAGTTGGTATAATTTCTGGTTAAAATTAATCTCTGGAAAATATTCCAGCGCTAAATTTGCGCCAAGGCCGGAGTGTCCATCATAGACAAAAATATCACTCGTTTCTAATGCCGGTATTAATTGCTGATGAAATGTTAAATCAGGTGAATTAATCCCAGTGTCTGAGAGGAGAACTGAAACTCTAACAGTGACCATATTGCCAATTTGAGTTTTAACTTTCTTCGAAAATTCTCGATAAAAATTAATGCCTTTTCTTTCTTGTCCAGATGGCGTTACCTTGAAGCCATCTTTTTTTACATCAATTTCAAATCCTTTAGAGATAAGATAATTTTGTAAATCTTCGAAAGCAATATATCCATTGTCATTTAACTTTGGCGTTGTGTAGTCCTCCAGATCATCGATATAGCCCAAGAAAACTGCAATATTAAATACTCCGTCCTTCTCTTTTGATTTATAAAGCAAATTATATTCAGGATAGGTTTCTTCCGTGTTTTTCAATATCTTAAGTTTTCCACCTAATCTTAAAACATCCTCATTGTTAGTTTTGAGCGGGCATTCTTTTTTGTCTGGATCCCAAAAGTAAAAAAAATCATCTTCACTATTATAATGTTCATCAGTGCAAAGATTAAAATCTTTTTCGTCAAGGCCTAATTTATAGATTTTGTCGTAAGAAAGTGGAAGCACAATGGGCAAAGAAACAATATCTTGTGACTTGAAGGCCCTAATATCTGCAACAATTTTTCCTTTATAAGTGTAGTCAATTAATTTTCGATATATCGATTTAGTCTTAGTCAGCCCTTTAAGTTTTATTTCAAAATCTTCTCCAAGTACTGCTTCGTAACCAAATCTTTTTTCAAAAGAAGGTGCCTGAAAGGAACCCATAAGATAATGAATTTGATTTTGAATTTCTTGGATAACATTTGCCTTCAACCTAGGGGAATTTAATAGCTTTTCAAAGCTCACATTACTTTTAAAAGCAATATTGGCCTGAGCTTTAAAAGTGAGAATGGCCTCAGTTGACTTATCACCATAATATTTTTCGACACTTGTGGCGTAAGCTATACTTAGAAAAAAAGAACATAAAACAACCAATATTTTTTTCATCTGCTCTCCTCGCAACGATTGCTTCTTCATAAATCAAATAAAGCAATATTTATCAAGAGAAGATAAATAAATAGCGAAAATCATGAAAATCTTACTTTTGAAAGACTCGAAATAGAATTGGGGAAAATTGTCCAACGGCAGGAGGAAATGCCGCCTCTAAAAAGGTTAGAAGGTGAGCAAACTTGGGCCGTATTTCATTGTTTTTTTCCCCAAGATGGCGAAGTCCTTCATGAATAATCCGTGTTAAATAAAAATGAGTGGAAAGAAAATGAGTTCTGCTTTGGCCGCTTATTTCTCTAAGCTTCTCTTGGGCACACCATTTTTCGATAAATTTTTCTGAAAGATAATCGTTATGAGGAGACTCTTCTATGGGAGTTAAAGAAAAATCAGAACGAGCATTATTCAAGTTTTGCAGAGGCTCTTTAAAACTTTCAGACATTATAAAATATCCCTTTTTTAACAACCGTTGTGCGATATTATGGCAAGCTAAATACTGATCTTTCCGATTTAAAATATTAATAATAACTCGTTCACATATAATAACATCAAATTTGCCCCATTCTTCAGGAATATCATTCTCTTTACAAATGCTTCCGCACTTCACTTTCAAACCTTTTAAATCTCGTGACAATATTAATTGATAAAGCTCTGGAGAAAATTCCAGGGCAAATAATTTAATTTTGGGAAAACGTTCTTTGAGGATAGAAAGTAAATAACCATTGCCCGGGCCGGCCTCAAAAACTCGCAGATCTTTTTTCTTTCTATAGAGCATTTCTATTTCTTTGCAAAAAAATTCAACTTCAGCATTTCTGATTGTTTGATCGGCCATGCTACTCGTTGGCAAAAGTTTATTCATACTGGCCACTTTTTTATAATGATCAAGAATAAATTGTTGATAGTTTTCTTTCACGGATCTCCTACTTCACAATACAATCAGTGTCAGATTTTCCTTGCAGGGTTGCCGCTTTATTATTGTTTTTCATTTCTAAAATCTTTTTTTCAATTTCTTCTTTGCCATTTTTGTCATTACATCCGGCCTTCTTT
>JAHEZZ010000104.1 GCA_023250815.1 Bdellovibrionales bacterium | reverse complement strand
AGGGCCATCAATTATTTTTGCCAATCAAGAAAAAGAATTGCCGGGAATAACAAAAGAAATTTCCAGAGACGAACCTGATATGAAAATTTCTCTGACAAAAAAAATTCCAGATCACATGATTATGCAGGATGTGTTCAAAAACTTTACAGCGCTCATTCCCTATATGAGCAATCCGATAGACTTTACTGATCCAAAAAACGATCAAAAAATCTACTCCCATATTTTAAATGTTTCTATGGCCTTTCAAAATGCCACCCACGCAAAGATGTTAAACTCTCAGGGTTTTAAACCCTCTCTTCAAACCATGCAAGAACATCTTAAGGGCACCGCCGATGCCTTTAGTTCCAATCATAAAAATTTTGCCCTTTCCAGATTACGTGCTGCTAGTACCATGTGTATTTCTTGCCATTCACAGCTACCCAAAGAAAAAGGTTTATCTTTTAATCTCATGGTCAATCAAGTTAATCGCAAAAATTTTAATTCTGATTTTACCTTTGCTGAATATCTTTTTATTGTCCGAAATTACGATAAGGCCATTAAGTCCTATGAAAATGCCATAAACGAAGCAATCAAAAATGGCCAATCTCTTTCTAAAATGGAAAAAGAACTTTTCCAAGTACAGGGGCCACTCACTCGAGTTATTACTGAATCACTAAACCAAATTTTACAAATATCTCTAAAGATTCAACAAGACCCTAAAAAGGCCCTGATGCTAATAAATAAAATTAAAAAGAACGGGAAACTTCCAAAATTTATTTATCCCCAATTAGAAAATATTAAAGGACAATTAGATGTGCTAGAAAAAGTGACTCTCAAGGCCCCAAGTAACGATTCTGAACTAGAGGAGTTTATAAAAAAACAAGTAGAGGGGCACCAAACTAATGCAATACCGGGTGAGATCGATTTAAAACTATTACAAGTTTCTGGAATATTATCTCGCTATCTTAACAGTCATTTTGAAACAACTGATGTTCCTCTTATCTATTACTGGTTATCATTTGCCGAGAGACAAATATCAAAAACTTTTTATTTTGGACTTAGTGATATTTACTTAAAAGAATGTATCCGCACAAATCCAAAACATGCTTATGCAAAAAAATGTTTTGATGAATATGAGGAACAACTGACCTTTGGTTACACTGGATCATCTGGTACATTTATTCCCGATGATGAAAAAAAAGAATTAGCAGAACTTAAAGCATTAGTGAAAACGAAGTACCCTTAAAAAAACTTAAGCAGCTTGATTTTGATTGTTTGAAATCTCAACCGAGCTAGATTTATACCCTTGCTGCAAAATTCGTAGGTCATCGTAGGAAATTCGAACTGAAATAATGGCGGCAAATAGCAACCATAGACTTGAGAGTCCTTCGAACGGTTCATATGCTTTATCAAATAGATTAATTGTTGGAGCAACGGAATAACAAAAAAAGACAAAGCAACAGGTAATCTGACTGATGATATCCCAAGTTGAAAAATGCAGCTTTTTAAATTCAATTTTAGAGTATTGATAAAATTGATAAATAAGAGCAATAGAAAAAAAGACTGCAGAAAAAATTGAAGTAAAAAAATCCAAATCTTCAGCATTAAACATATTTGTCACATATAAAACGGAATAAAGGCCCGATGCTAGTGTCACAATGACAGCATCTAGTAGAAAAGCAAAATAGGACTTAAGCATAGTTACTCCTTCATTTTGAATGCACAACCTTATCGACAGCTTTTAAAAATACTTGAGAATTTTAATCGCACTTTATTTTCAAAGCATATCTATTTGAATTTACTTGGATCATGGGAGTTAATTATATCGACTTTCTTTCCAGCAAGGGACTTAAGCAGTTTTATGGTGTGCTCATGTTTGGCCTTATTAGCGAGAAATGAAGCTGCAATACTGAGCACTGAAAATTTAAAAGGAGAGGTGATCTCTTCTTTTAAATAAAAGCTATCCCCAGCATGAAGAAGCCAACGATTTTTTGATTGATCAAAAAGAAGAACCCCGGAATGTCCTTCTGAATGGCCAGGAAGAGGTAGCAAATAAATTTCTGCTTTGGGAATTTTAAGTTTGTGAACTTTGAGATTTTGCCAAAGGCCGTCGCATTTTTCATAAAGTTGCCACTTGGGGCGATAATTCATTTGAGTACTTTGATAGCGCCACAAATTCTTTAGAGCAAAACTTTGATAGGCCACTTTTTCTTTTTGTGAAAGATGAACTTTGGCCTTCGGAAAGTCAGCAGCTCCTCCACAATGATCCGGATCAAGATGTGTAAGTACAATGTGGCGAATATCACTTTTAATAAAACCAAAATTTTTTATCTGAGATGCTGCACACTCTTTTGTATCCAACTTAGGATTGGTTAAAGTTAAAAATTGTCGGCCTAATCTTTTATTTTTAAATTTAATGTCTTTTAGCCCAATTCCTGTATCAATTAAAATTCCCCCTTCTGAAGTTTCTAATAAAAGACAATGGCAAATCAAACTTCTGCCAAGGGCCATTGGGCATAGAGTTCCACAATTTAAATGATGAATCTTCATATAGCTTTATACCGAAAAACTTATGCGTGAGGAGTTTATCGTAAGTGCAGACCTCGAGGTTGAGTAAATGCATATAATCCTAAATGAGATAAACTGCTGCCAAACCCTGAGTGATTACGGCCACTCCAGGGAAGATAGGCCGAAACTCTGTCACAGCAATTAATATAGCTCGTTCCAGAATTTACGGAATCGAGAATCGATCTTGCTCGCTCTTTATCCTTACAATAAACAGCGGCACTCAATCCATATTCCGTATCATTCATAAATTTTATCGCATCTTCGTCATTTTTAACTTTCATAATACCTCGTACAGGGCCAAATGTTTCATCTTTCATCACTGACATAGAATGATTTACATTAATCAAAATAGTAGGTGGATAAAAAGCACCCTTTCCCTCAATCTGTTTTCCCCCGCAAAGAAGTTTGGCCCCTAAGTTAATGGCATCATCCACTTGCTGTTGCAAAAATTTAAGGTGTACAGGACGAGTAATCGGCCCTTGAGTATTTTTCAAATTGAGAGGATCACCCACTGTAAGCTTTTGAGTTGCCAGTACAAAGACCTCTAAAAAAGCGTCATAAACTTTTTCATGAACGTAAACTCGTTCAACTGCGCAACAACTTTGCCCATTATTATAAAAGCACCCCTCGGCGACAGCTTCTGCTACCTGAGTGAGGTCATCTACTTTATCAGTGACATAAAGCGGATCCTTTCCTCCTAATTCTAAAATCATTGGCAACATTTTAGATTTTAATTTTTCAGCAATTTTTTTTCCTGTTCCATAGGAACCCGTAAAATAGATTCCATTTATTTTAAGATTGAGTAAGAATTCGCCAATCTCTCCTTTTCCTATAACTGCATTAAAAACGTTTTTAGGCACTCCCGCTTCAAACATCAATCGCTCAATTTCTAATCCGGTTAAACTTGAAAACTCCGAGGGTTTATATAAGACAGCGTTGCCACAAATAAGTGCGGGAATAAAAATATTAACCCCAACTAAGTAAGGAAAATTCCAAGCGGAAATATTAACCACAACTCCGAGGGGGTCATAAATTAAAATTTCATGAGTAGTGCCATCGACATTGACTTCAGTGGCCTTCAAAATCTTCTCGCTTTCTTTGATAAAAAAAGAAATCTTTTTGATTGCCCCGTTAACTTCATTCCGAGACTCTTGCAGAGGTTTTCCCACTTCACTGGTTAAGATTAGGGCCAGTTGTTCAATATTTTTCGCTAATAAATTAGAAAAATTTTGAATTATTTTTATACGTTCAGAAAGCACCATTGTTTTCCAAAATTTTTGGCCCTCTTGTAATTTATAAAATTTTATTTGTATACTACTCTCGTCATCGCAGGGTATTTCTTTAATTTTTAACCCGGTTGCAGGGTTAAAAATATCTAAAATATTATTTGCCATTTTTAATCTCCTTAACTTTCGTAATAAAATAGGAATAAAGGGGGCCAGGCGGCGCTACTTCAATTCCCAGAGTGTCTGAAAATTCAGGATGCCACTGCACTCCTAAAATAAATCGCCCTTCCTTGTCATAAGAAATGCCTTCCACCACACCGTCGCCTATACTTTTGGATTCTATTTTTAATCCCTCGCCTAATTTCTTTACCCCTTGATGGTGAACTGAATTGACATTAATAGTATTTTTCCCAGGGTAAATGAGCTTCAGATGCCCATCTATAATTGAAACTTGATGAGAAACTTTGTCATAGAGAACTGCATCTCTATGCCTAGTTTCACTTTTTAATTCAAGAGGAATGTCCTGATATAATGTTCCTTTAAAATAAAC
This sequence comes from Bdellovibrionales bacterium, assembly GCA_023250815.1. Classification (GTDB taxonomy): domain Bacteria; phylum Bdellovibrionota; class Bacteriovoracia; order Bacteriovoracales; family Bacteriovoracaceae; genus JAHEZZ01. Next base: position 4,920 of record JAHEZZ010000104.1, on the reverse strand, counting down.
ATTAAGCAGTTGAAAACCACGACAAATTCCCAAAATTGGTTTTTTATTTTGATAAGCATAATCCATAATTTTTAATTCGTACTGATCTCTATAAATGTCACCCGGCCATCGCTCATTTTCAATTGGCACTTCCTGGTAACTGGCAGGAGCAATGTCACTCCCCCCTTGAAAAATAAAAGCATCCATCTGGGGAAGAAAATATTTCATTTGATCTTCAGACAAATCGGGAATGAGAATGGGAAGAACATCAGGACGAGTGAGAAATCTGGCCATATCTCTTTCAAAATAACAAAGCGTCTTAGGGCCAAAAGTTGTGCGATTAATATCAGGATAAAAAAAACAAGAGGAGACCCCGATCTTAAGCATGGTAGGCATGCTCATAAAGTTTGATAAAATCAGCACGGGTAACTGGCCTTGGATTGCTGGCGTGGCAGGGGTCCTCTACTGCTAAATCATAAAGCCTATTTTTTTCTTTTTCAGTCCAAGCGGTCACATGCCCTTTAAGAGTTGTTGGCATATTCAGTTTCAAATTAAAGGCATTGAGATAAGATATAAATTCTTCTCCCGATTTTGCACGAAGACCTAAATAACTCATAATGCGCATAAATTTTTCTTCGCAAACTGAAAGATTAAATTCCATGCCATGATTTAACATAATAGCATTGGCCAATCCGTGATGCATATCAAATACAGTTGAAAGTGGATGAGCAAGTGAGTGAACAACGCCTAATCCTTTTTGAAAAGCAGTTGCCCCCATCAAGGCCGCCATTTGCATTTTTGCTCTGGATTCTAAATCGGGATTTTTGGTAGCTGTTTGAAGCGAATCAAAAATAAGTCGTATTCCCTCAAGGGCAATCCCCTCGCATAGAGGTGAAACACCTTGAGCAATATAGGCCTCCAAATTATGTGTAAGAGCATCAAGCCCTGTTGCAGCGGTAATAAAGGCCGGCAGCTCCATGGTCAGTTCGGGGTCGGCAAAAACTTTTTTTGCTAAAAGTTTTGGTGAAAAAAGAATTTTTTTGGCGTGGGTATCATCATCTGAAATAACAGTGCTTCTTCCTACCTCTGACCCCGTACCACTGGTCGTTGGAACGGTTACAAAATAAGGAATTGGATTGGTGACAAATTTATCTCCACCCTTAGCATCGTCAAAATCAAATAGATCATTTTCTGGATGGTTTGCCCAAAGAGCAATCGCACGAGCAACATCCATCGCTGCCCCTCCACCAAGACCTACGATATTGTCGCATTTATTTAATTTATAAGCATCTACTCCTTTTTTTACGTCGCTCTTCACGGGATTTTTATGAAGATCATAGAAGGGTGTAACTGCAATTTTATTTTTTTCCAAAATGTCTTGAATTTTTTTAAAAACTGGAAGTTTAAAAAGCCCCGAATCAGTCACTAAAAGAGTTCTTTTTACCGCCTCAGCTTTGAGATGATCACCCAACTCTTCAATTACTCCTTTCCCAAAACGAATGGAAGTCGGAAAGTTGTAATTATATTTTTTGCTCCAATCTGTGTTACTCATAATCATTCCTTTCTATCGTTTTTTAAATTATTTCAAAATAGCGTTTTAATTCGAAGTCGGTAACCACAGCAGAAAAAGTTCGCCATTCATTTTTTCGAGTTTTGCAAAAATGATCGACAAAAGTTTCACCGAAAAGTTCACGAGCGAGTTTTGAATTTTCCATAGCTTCTGTGGCCTCCCATAAATTGCGAGGCAAAATTCCAAAACTTTTTTCGGCATAACCATTACCTTGAGTGGCCGGCGTAGTTAATTTCATTTTTTTCTTAACACCATAAAGCCCTGAGGCCAGCGCTGCACTCATCGCCAAATAAGGATTAACATCAGAGCCAACTACTCGATGTTCAATACGCGTAGATTTATCGCTACCCGGAAGAGCGCGAATTGCAGTTGTTCGATTATCTATTCCCCAAGTGAGAGTAGTTGGTGCCCACATGCCTTCTACTAATCTTTTATAACTATTAATTGTCGGAGCAAACATGGGAAGAATTTGGGGCAGACAATGAAGTAGGCCAGCAATATAAGATTTCATCGTATCACTCATATGATGAGGATCCTTAGCATCGTAAAAAACATTTTTGCCATTTTTCCAAAGACTTTGATGAACATGTCCAGAGCAACCGGGAAGTTTTTCGTTATATTTTGCCATAAAAGTAGGCATGATACCATGGCGATGGCCAATTTCTTTTGCCCCTGATTTAAAAAGCACGGCCCTATCAGCACTCTCTAAAATATCGTCGTACATAATCGCCGCTTCATACACCCCAGGCCCAGTTTCAGTGTGCAGTCCTTCAATTGTCACATTAAAGGCCAGCATAAGATCATAAAGGTCGTTAAAAAATTCGGAATTTTGCGAAGTACGAAGAACTGAGTAGCCAAACATTCCTCGAGTTAATGGTTCTGGTTTTACAAATTGGCTATCGTGAAGATCAGCAGAATTTTCTAAAAAATTAAACCATTCAAATTCCTGAGAAAAAAAACATTTATAACCTAAATCTTCCGCTTCATTTTTTATTTTTTTAAGTAGACCTCTAGGGCAAATTTCCAGTGCACCACCGGCCTTATTTCTAAAATCGGCGAGAAAAAAAGGAATGTCTTCTTCCCAAGGGATTCGGCGATAAGTATTAAAATCGAGTTGCGCATGAACATCGGGATAACCAGTATGTTGGCCGGTAAAATCAACTGGCGGTTTATCGTAGAGCACGTCACTGGAATCCCAACCAAAAATGACATCGCAAAATCCCAGGCCCGTAGATGCGATACTTTCAAATTTTTTAACGTTGATCATTTTTCCGCGAAGCACTCCATCGATATCAGTAATCGCCAACTTAACTTTTTGACAATTCGATTCGAGAATTTCTTTGACGATCTTCTCCTTCAAGGAAAGAACTTTTTTTGCCATTGGGACATTCCTTATACTCGTCACTTTCGAGTTTTCCCGTGCGGAAAATTCAGTATGAAGAGTGCTAAACCACAAAGGGTATAAATATTAAATTATTATAGAAATAAAAAGCAGGCTTGAGTACCCTTTAATTTAAAAAAAGACTTTAGGAGTACTTTATCTGAGTCTTCCTGTCGGAAGAAGCTCAATATTACGAGTGATATGCTAGGGTAAAACTTCTCGAAAATAACTGACACCCCCTCGATCATCCCGCAAAACAGCAACAATCACTTCTGTTCCAGAAGGAGGATTTGTTTTGTATTCCACTGCTTCTGAGGTAGTTGCCTTGGCCTTGCTTAGACCTCCTTCAGAAACATACCATGCAACTTCAGATTTTTCTGTGCGTATTTCTTTTACGCCATCTATTGTTTGATAACTAAATGATTGAGGCAGCGAAGCGGAAATTGAAAGTTTGTCACCTTTTACTGGCCTTATACTAATAGCAGCTCCATTGAGTTTCATACTGCCAATTGTAGGATTGGTATTAAAATCACCGCGATTTGTCGCCGTAATTCGTTTAAAACTCTTTATAGTATGCCCATCAACTTGAAATAAAAAAAGGGCAATATAAGACACGCCATTAAATTGTTCTCTCTCATTTCTTCCAAGAAAAACGGTGGAAGGAACTGTCACGCTGACAGTATTAGCAGCAAGCCCTGTATATAAATTGGCCGCCCCTAAATCGACATCATTGATGGTGTCAATGGAGTAGCTGCTGGTGATAGTTTGCGGGTCATGATCACAACTGACTTCCGCCCCCAGAGAAATTCCCGGATCAAAGCATAACTTTACGGTGCCAGAAATAACTCGCCCTCCACCTCTCCGATCTGAAATAAGCAAACTTAAAGTAGAATTTCCCAAGGCCGCTACTTCAGGAGCGCTAGAAATAATTGCCAAAATTCTAAAGTTTTCTAAATTTTCCACTTTGTTAAAATTTTCTTTAGAGCATCCTAAAAAAATTAAAATAAATATAAAAAATATTTTTTTCATTAAAACTCTCCTTTTATTCCAAATGTGGGAAGGATTGGAAGGCCCCGAATTTCTTCTTTCTGTGAATAATCATAAGAATATTGAATATTGCTAGAATTTTTTGAATTAGTAATATTTTGAATATCGATGTAAGAAGTTAAAATCCAGGTATCGTATATGAATTTTCTTTCTAGACGAAAATCAAGTTGCATAAAATTTTTAAAACGCTGAGAATAAAGTGCTCCGCGAGTTGGAATATAAACATCATTGTCACTATCAAAAGTAGAAGACACTATGGGAGTATAGGGATTTCCCGAGACATAACGAAAACGGGAAGAGAATGACCATCGTTGCCAATTGTAAGCGCCAATGAGATTGAGATTATGAGTTTGATCATACTGTGAAGGTGATTCATCATGGCCTGGAATTTTTCTACGACTTTTTAAATAAGTATAAACCAATTGAGTAGACAAGGCATCGTGACTATATTTCATTTGCAATTCACCTCCTATAATATGGCCAGTACCTTCATTGGAATAATTTTTTGTAATATCAGAGATCACCAAATCTTTTAGATCTTTATAAAAATAATTATTGGTAAACTCCAATCCTTGAGTGCTCTTCTCCCTAAAGTCTTTAGTAAAACCTGCGGTATAGTGATAAGCATAGGGTGATTTAATGTTGCTGTTGCCGTAGTATTTAGCAGTCTGTTCTGCTTTTGGTGGCTGTACATATTTTCCCCATGATGAGCGAAAGAGAAGTGAAGGATCATATTGGTAACGAAGCAAAAAGCGAGGAGCAATTCCGCTACTCTTATTTAAACTAAAATAGTCATAACGAAAATTGGGAAGGTAAGTCCATTTTGAATCAATTGAAGTTTTAATTTCTTGCCTTAAGTAAATACCCAGCTCAGTTGATGATCCTTTATTTATAAACTTTCGCTCTTCTCCCACTGAAAAAGGGTTTCCTACTCCCCCTTCTG
>JAHEZZ010000103.1 GCA_023250815.1 Bdellovibrionales bacterium | reverse complement strand
ATCATTGGGGCGAGAAGCGGCAACCACGATGCAAGGGCACTCGCCATTTCTTCCAAGCACTGCTTGATTTAAATCGGACTGTTCAGTCTTAGTGGGAAGGCCAGTTGAAGGCCCGCCCCTTTGAATGTTGACGATCACTAAGGGAAGTTCATACATAATAGCAAGACCGATGGCCTCGCCCTTAAGGGCAATACCGGGCCCGGAACTAGTGGTGAGCGCTAATGCTCCCCCGTAGGCGGCGCCAATCGAAGAGCAGATGGCGGCAATTTCATCTTCCGCCTGAAAAGTTTTTACTCCGAAGTTTTTATGTTTAGAAAGTTCGTGAAGAACATCCGAGGCCGGAGTAATGGGATAGGAGCCCAAGAAAACTTTTAATCCCGAGGCCTCACCGGCCTGAATAAATCCGTAAGCCGTTCCCACGTTGCCGCTAATCTGACGGTATTTTCCCGGTTTAATTTTGGCGGGAGGAATACGATAAGTGCTGATCGTCGCCTCAATTGTTTCCCCGTAATTCCAACCGGCCTTAAGTGCAGCGACGTTGGCCTTAACTAATTCCGGGTCTTTTTTAAATTTATCTTCCACCCAGGCAACTGTTGGAGCAGTATCTCGGCCAAACATAAAATAAGTCATACCCAGAGCGTACATATTTTTACAACGTGCTTTTGCTTTGTTGTCTAGTGTGACGTCTTTCAGTGACTCAACTGTTTGCTTGGTGATATTGGCCTTGATCACTTGAAAACCATCCAAGATCGGAGTGTCTAGTGGATTTCCAACGTAGCCAGCTTTGGTAAAATTAGCGTCGTCAAAACTGTCCATATTGCAAATAATGGTTCCGCCTTTTTTAACTGCCGCTAAATTTGCTTTAAGAGCAGCTGGGTTCATGGCAATAAGAACATCGGGCTCATCACCAGGAGTAAAAATTTCGGTTGCACCAATATTAACTTGGAAACCAGAAACCCCTGCCACTGTTCCCATGGGTGCGCGAATTTCCGCCGGAAAATCGGGAAAGGTCGCCAAATCGTTGCCCATAAGAGCGGAGGTATTTGAAAATTGCGTTCCGGTTAATTGCATCCCATCTCCAGAGTCACCGGAGAAGCGGACAACAACACTTTCTACTTGCTGTTTCATGGAATTAAATATCCTTGTTTATTGAATATAGCGCCAGAATACAAGACCTCATAAAGTTCGGCCAGGGTAGGCCACTATTTCTGGCGCAAAAAGGTCGGAAATAAAAATCAAAACCAGCAGGAATATGCGCCGTTTTATTGTACAGATAAAAACTGATCTGAACGCTCAAGATCTCCGGGAGAAAGCCCCAATTCCCCCTCTGGAATATGGCCTTCGAAAAAATTTTGCCAAAAATCCCAATCTTTTTTAAAACTCATAGGCAAAGGAGAAATTTTGGGGTGAACTTCACTAAAAGTGTTGAGAAATTTGGCGACAAATTCCGAGCAATAATAAGTTTCAGCGCCGCCAGAATCAGTATTATCCCATAAAAATTGATGATCAAAAGTCAGTCCCAAAAATTTTTCTGCAAATTTTTTTTGCCCTTTGCTATTTAATTCCCTCTCAAAGTCAGGGTCATCTTTCATTAATTTTGCCAAGGATTTCAAACGCAAAATTTTAATCGGAGCGGCCCCTGATGATCTTTTTATAAATTCATTTAAAGAGACACTTCGAACACTGCCGAGGGCCTCCACCACCACCCATTTTTCTTCCCACTTAAAGGCCACCGCAGAATGGGAATAGGGAGAATTCGATTCATCGCTAATGGCGCTGCAAAGCTGACAACGAAGAGGAAGTAGCAAAACATCTCCCGCTTTGAGTTTCGTAAAGTCTGGATTTTGACAAAAAAGCAACCCGGGAAAATAAAATAGAAAAATAAAAAATAATTTCATAAGGCCACCTTTTTTGGCAGTAATTATCAAAAGAAATACCGAGATGTATACTCAAGTTTTATATACTTATGAAAGAGATTAATAACTGTTTAAATTTCCATACTACGCCAGGGCCATTGTCTGGCATAATATAATGAAAGATATTTTGCCAAGAAGGGCCCCATGAACAATTCTTTTTTTTATTTATTAAAACTGGTTAGAAATAGTGTCATTTTATGGATCGTCATTTTGCAGTGGGCGCTCTCCCCACTCCTCGAAATTCGCACCTATCATTTTTCTTTGATCGGCAATGCTTATGCTGAGGCCGATGATCCCTCTTTAGTTAAAGATAAAAATAATTGCAAACTTCCCCAAGTTTGGAAAAATAATAAATGCGTCAACCCGGAAAATGTCAGAGAGGCGAGAAAAGAAAGTAGTGATCACAAAGAACAGTGCTCTGGCCTTCAGGGAATAGAATTAAAAGATTGCCAAGAGAAATTGCCCATTATTCAGGCCTTGTGCGAGAAAGAAAATGGAGCGTCTCCCTCAGTCAGTGCCATGAAAGCTTGTTATGCAAGTAAAAAAGGCACCGATATTGAACAGTTAAAGGACCAGCTTGAATGGAATTTTGACGAAAATAGCAATGGGGGTCTGACGGCCTTGGCCTCGGCCGTTACCGGAATAAATATCACCATGGCGCTAATCGCCTTTTTTGCCATGAAACCGGGATCCAGTTGCCCCTCGCGAACAATGTATATGGTTGCTGCGGCGGCAAATATTTTAGCGGAAATATATTTTTATTTTTTCGTCGATAGCAAGCTTCGAGATATGAAAGAAGAATATGAGAATTCGGTAGATAAAGATTCTTTTGCCGGACAAAAAGGGGCCTTCGAATACCTGGTAAAAGAGCAAGAAATGGTGGCCGAAGTTCATAATACCAAGGCCACGGTTTATTTGCTGCTTGGAATCGCCTACTCTATTATCACCGTACTGGCGGTGCTTGAATGCACACCCATTATGGCCAGCTCGGCCTGCATAGTCGATTGGAATCAAAATGGAAAACCTCCTGAAAAACCTGCGACACCTGATGCCCCTAAGGCCTACAACTTTAGTCCCCAGCAACTAGATATGATAAAAACAGTTGCACAGAAAGAGAGCAAAAAAGGCCATTTAAGCGGCATGGATCATTTTAAAAATATTATTCAATTGGCAAAAAAAATATTGGGAGGAACATTTTTTTCTCATAGTTTGGCAGAAGACTCACCTCCAAAAGAGACCGCTGCAGAAGCGCAAAAAAAGGCCAAGGCACAAGAAGAAGCAGATAAAAAGAAAGCAGATGCTAGAGGAAAAGTTGAAAATATCAGAAATAACGATCGCGACGATTATAGGGGAAAAGTGAGCAGGCAAAAAGAAAAAGATTTCACACAAAGCAGTGGTTTTATAAAATTATTAACTACTGGAATCGCTGCAAGCACTGCCGGGCTTACAATTGGAATAGTTTCCGCAGCACTTCGTAAAAATATTTCAAATTATTTAATGACCTCTCCCGGTATCGCCATCATAAGCGCTGTTTCAAGTCTCATGGGTTATCTGATGTACGGCTTTTCAAAACAAGCGGCCAATGAAGCAGAAGAACACAAGGGCATAATGCAGAGAATTTTGACCGTATTTACCAAGGCGATGGAAGGAAAATGCGACACCCGAGATGATTTAAAAATTCCCAAATGCTATTGTTACAAAGAAGATGGAACACAAAACAGCGATCGAAGTAATTCGGAAACCTGCCAAAAACTTTGGCGGAGTGGTGCCATCGCCAAACTTGGAAAAGTCAAAGAAAAAGCACTGGCAGGATCAGAAGACAGTGTGGGATGTGTGACCATTAGCGGGCAATATGATGAAGACTGCAAATGCAAAAAAGTGCTTCAAGCAGGCGGCAAAAACCTTTGTCAGCAGGGATACATGCCCCAGCAATTAAATAATATCGGAAATGCCAGTGGTATGAATGACGTGGTTAAACATCTCAACAATATCAACAGTGGTGGGTTTGGCAGTGGAAAATACGATGCCGGCAGTGTCGCTAAAAATGCTGCCAAAATCAGAAAACTAGTGAAGGACTTAAAAGAAAAAAATGCCAAACTTCTTATGTCTCAGGGCTACGACATTTCAAAAGATAGTCAAAATGCCAAGGCCCTGGTGGGCAGTTTGAGCAAAGAGGATTTGGCCAAACTTGCGCCCCCAAATCCCATTGCAGCGCTGGCCACTTCCGCTCCGGAAGGAGTTAACACGGACGCCTTAAAAGAAGCGAGGGAAAAGGCCGGCATAAGCGCTGCCACTTACCAAGGAACTGGCATGGCCGCCAAAAAAGAAACCGCCACTCAAGGCGCAAGTTTTAATTTTGGCGGTAGCGATTCCGGCAGTGGCAGTAGTGGAAAAGATCTCAATTTCATGGAAAAAAAATACGACACCAACAAAGGGTCTGATATTGTAAAAAATGAGTCCGCCTCTATTTGGCAAGTGATCAGCAATCGTTACAATGTGACAGGGCTTCGAATATTATTTGACGATGGGACAAACAAACCAGAAACGGCCACTTTACCTACTGAAAATATTCCAACAACTCAACCTCAAGCCCCGAGTAAACCTTGAGTTCATTTGATTTACTAACGGGAAGATCGGCCAGTCATTTAACCTCTTATCAAAATCATCTGCTGCATAAAAAAGTTTTGCCATCTTTAAAAAAATTGCAAAAGCTGGCCGCTGGTGCAGGTTTTAATTTGCAGCTGGGAAGTTCCTATCGAAGTTTTGAAAAACAATTAGATATTTGGAACAATAAAGCGACGGGAAAAAAAGCACTGCTGGATTCCAAAGGACATGCCTTAAACTTTGAAACTCTTTCCAAAGAAGAAATTGTTTTTTCTATTCTCAGATGGTCGGCCCTGCCCGGCGCCAGTCGCCATCACTGGGGCAGTGATTTTGATATTTACGATTTAAATTCCGTGCCCTCTCCTGACTATAAAATTCAGCTAACCCCAGAGGAAGTTTCTCCAAGCGGCATTATGGGATTATTTCATCACTGGTTAGACCAGCAAATTGCGGAAAAAAAATCCTGCGGTTTTTATCGCCCTTATCAAAAAGATTTAGGCGGAGTGGCCCCTGAGCGCTGGCATATCAGTTATGCTCCCCTGGCAGGGCCAATGATGGAAGAATACAGCTATCAAATTTTTTTAAAAAATATTACCCTCAGCAATTTGGCGAATAAAGAATTAGTACTTGATCACTCTCTTAAAATTTACTGCGAGTATTTCGCCAACGTCGCCCCGCCCTTATTTTGAGTTGTCACCCTAACTAAGAAAGCAGGAAATCTTTTAAATAAGCGATTGGTACATGTTGACCCAAAATGTTTTCTCCCTCTTGATGACAGAGAATGAACTCAGGTAGTTTTTTTAAAAAAACTTTTCTGACCTCTGGAAAATCTGAAAGGCACATCAATTTTACAGAACTTACTTTTGCTTCAATAAAAAGAAAATGATTAGGGTCTTTTTGAATGAGAAAATCTATTTCTTCCCCTTCCCTAGAGCGCCAATGATAAATTTCTAGACCCAATTGATAATTGATATTAAGTTTAAAAATTTCACAAAAAACTAAATTTTCAAACAGACTTCCTTGTTGAGGGGAAGTAAGAATTGGCCCCGCCGAGGTCCAACCTTGAAGACGGCAAGCAAGGCCAGTATCTAAGAAATAAACTTTGGGAGATTTCACAAGTCTTGATGATAAACTCGATGAATAAGGCATAACCAAAGAAATAATGTGCATCTTTTCTAAAATAGAAACCCAATCTTTAATTGTTTTTGAGTCAACACCGACATCTCTGCCAAGGCCTGCAAAATCAAGAAGCCCACCAACTCTGCCCGCCAGAAGTTTGGTAAATTTTAAAAACTCTCGGCTTTTTTGAATGCCGGACGCTAGTACAATATCTTTTTCTACGTAGCTATTAATATAATCATCGAGAAATTTTTTAGCTATTATCCCTTCATTGGCATGAAGCTCAGGCCATCCGCCTTTGTAAAGAATGTCTTGAATAGAAGATTTTTTAGCGGCCAAAATTTCAGCAACACTCAGTGTATTCATATCAAAAAAGCTGGCCCTGCCAGCGAGACTTTCTTTAATATTTTTATCCATTAAAATCTGATTTGATCCAGTCAGCCTCAAAATGGTTTGAGCTTGATTTTTTTCATCTCGCTTAAAAAGGTCTGCTTTTCGTTTAAGAGAAGGGAAAAGCGCAGGAGCATACTGAGCTTCGTCAATGAACAGTTTTTGATTGTTAAATTGTTTTAAAAATAACTCTGGGTCATTTTGCGCTAACTCTCTAAGCGAGGGGTCATCGAGAGAGAGTTCTTTAAAAGAGGGGTCAAGGCGCAGGATCAGGCTTGATTTACCACACTGGCGAGGCCCTCTAATAATCTGGACAGTATCCCTGTTTTTGTCAATTGAGCCTGAAATATCCCTTTTAATCCACATAGTTGGCAATTATGGACTGTGAGTCCTTTTTTGTCAATAAAGTGCCCTTTTACTGCGCCCAAAATTTGCGCCAATCCAAATAAATTGCCGAGGAGTGGCCTCCTGATAAATACTGGTTTTTTATAAGCGATTATCAGGCCTAATCTCTATTCAATAAGTTACACCTCCCCATGGGTTAAAATTAAGATACAGGGAAGGCCCCAAAGTTAGGCCTTAACTTATCAAATTTATTGCCGAAAAGTAGGGTGGAGTTGGTGGCATGAATCTTTTTTTATGCAAACATTTTAAAAATCAAATGGGCCTTACCCCAATTCTTTTTGGCGTTGCCTTTTTATTTAATGCTTGCGTGCAACAACCTTCAGGGTCTGGCAGAAAAGCACTCTCCACAAGTAAGGTTTCAAGTTTGCCCGGCAATAGCGCAAATACCGCCAACGCCCCAACTTTTGCCAATGCCAATACTTATTTTCAAAAAGGGGCCCAGGCCTTATCAGGCCCTCTTTCTTTAGATGTCGACTTTAACGATTCTGTTTATATTCGAGGGAAAGACGTTCATAATTTTATCACCAAAGGTGGGAACACCCAAAGTCCCCAGTGTTTGCTGGCCTATTTCCCAAACAGTTTAAATAAAAAAGCATTCGTGATGGCCGCACGGCCACAAACTTTTTATAATTTTTCATCGAGTTCTCAAGAATATTTTTATCAAATTTTTCCCTCTGATAAAGCGGGTAATACTACCTTTTGTCAGACGGCAGGAGTCAGCTCCCGCATCGCCACACTCTACACTCCAGCAGTCTCTACTGCATTTAGCATCGCCGAGGTTTGCCCTAGCTGTCTGCCTTCAGTACTAGACAGTTCGGATATTAAACTTTTAGAAGTTAATGGATTTGATATCGGAACTATTACAGTCAGCTCCCTCAAAATAAAAATTAACACCAGCACATCAACTGCTGCGCCAATTGGCACTTCTTGCAGCTCCACTCAAGATTGCAAAAATTTGTCCTTTGATTGTTGTAACCTCGGCGTTTGCGTGAAAGACAAACAAATTAAACCGGATGTCGATCAAACTTCTGCTGCTTACCTGCAGGCGCTCTCAGACATTACTACTAATCCTGCTAAAATTTTAAATTACCCGCAATATTATTATTTGTGCGTGCAAACGATTGTGCCCATTCCTACGCCAACACCTGCTGCTAATCCAGAAATTGCCTCAAATCAAAGAATGCAATTATTAAAAGAACTTTACGATTGCACAACAACTATAGAAGGTGAGGCCTCCATTTGTACAAAAAGCTACAGCAATGCCACCACTCTTCCGGTTGATTTTTTAAGTGGCAATGACGATCGAACATTCAGTGCCACTTACACTGGAACCACTGGCCTTCCCACCCATAGTATTACAGAAATAAATCACAGCGAAGTCACATTATTTACCACAGGTGGAGCGGCCAGCGGAAGTACCTATCAAATTAACGGCGTAAACCCCGGCGGGGCCTTTCTTCCAACCGCAGTATTGGTACCTGGAACTGGAGTCATTGGACTTGGAAATGATACACTGACCGATCCAGTTCGCATTTATCTCAATCACCCAAAACCTACTAGTACCACCGACGATACTTTGAAAATAAAATTTAAAATCGACGGCAGCTGTCGTTATATCAACACTTCATTAGCAGAATGCAAAAAATATTATGTACAAGGGCAAAATCTAGGAAAAGTTGACGATCACTTCCCCGCTTCAAATATTTTTTTGCTGCCACTTTATGCTGATTTCACAAAAACAATTAGAGTAGAAGTGGATGAGGCCAATATCCCCGAAGACACCACCGGAATGCCCTGGACTAAAACTGCCGGCGCTCCCGGAAGAGTGCAGTTTACCGGGGCCTCTCTAGCTCTTTATGACACCCAAAAAATTATCATTACTTTTTATGTCAACTTGAGCGCCTACAATGTCATGCAATCAAAACTCACCGCTCTCAATAAGATCGATGATATTTGCAATTGCGGAGGCCCCTATTGTTCCCTAGAACCTCTCTATGTCCTTAACCCCAGAGGAGTGGCCTCTTTAGTGGACTATAAATGCGTTTACCCACCACCGCCAACTGGTCCAGAGGCCTTGCAACAATTTGTCTATTTGAGCGCCAAAACTATTCCCCATAAATATTACGACATCGAAGGAGTCTATCAATCCGAAGTGAACTCAACCACTCCGGTGCAAGAAGGCACAGAATTTAAATACACCGGAGACGACCCCCTAAAACCAAACAATATTTCAACGCCAGTGGGTTTTAATGAAATTTACGGTTCTCTCTCAATTAAAGCGACCGCTCCCAAAGGCGCTCAAAAAGTTAATGTGACTTATGGAAAATCCTACGACATCTTTGTCGACAGCGGAACTTTTTCCACTTGCCCCACTTGCGGCAACGATTATTTTTCTACCCTCGCCAAAATTTTCCCACTCAATTTTGCTTCTAAAGGAGGAGGTTATACTCCCGACATTACCGCTACAGACCGTTTTAAAACGACACCCTATCGTTCCGATGAAATTATTTTCGGCCGCGCCTGCTTCCTTCCCGCCACTATGATCCCATGGTCCCATTTAAAAAAATCTGGCAGGCAGGCCCAAAGAATGGCCAGACTAGCGGCCCAACATTTTTATTTTGCCAATGGCTACCAACGAGATTGGTTTGGTTTTGATTATGGATCGGTAATCGGCTCCTTCGACGGCGTCCATTGGTTTGCGGTGGGAAATGGCCGCAGAATCAAAGCAAAAAGCACTCGTCTTTATTTGGCGGTAAACGCCTACTACGGCGACCTCACCGTTGACAGCAATTACACCGTGGTTGTTTCCGATGCCTCC
>JAHEZZ010000241.1 GCA_023250815.1 Bdellovibrionales bacterium | reverse complement strand
CTTCCATTATAATTTTTAATCTTTCTTCGTCTGAATATTTTCTTTTAATCATTTAATACCCCTTTTTAACAGTTTAAATTCTTACTCGAAATGTGTCCAAGTTATATAGGGGGCTAAAGAGTAACGTCTTTAAGTGCACCTGTTCTCCAATCATCTTTAAATTCGGGATTTGAAAGATCATCCTTAATTACCAGATCAACGGTATCTTTAAATTTAACACTACCTAAAAAATCCTTAAGAGTGCCCGAGGCAAGTATTTGATGAATATCGTAAAAGTGCCTGATCTTCTGTTGTAAATTGCTAAATGTAGCGTCGTCATTAATGCTAATACGGGCCAAGCTTAAAACTTTTTCAGTAAAAGTTCTGCTAACGTTCAAAATATTAAGATCGAACGGCCCAAGCTCATATTCACTGATAACGTCATGCCGTTTTTGCAGCAGTAGAGCTTTAGCGATATAACTTTCGATGGGCAATTTTACAATCGGACTGGGGTTAGCAAAGGCATTGAGTTCAACAATTAAAGATTCATTAATATGGCCGTAGTCATAAGACTCAAGTATTTTTGGATAAGTATATCCTGTTTTTCTAATTTTTGATCCCTTGCTTGGCCTAAAATCTTTTGCCGTTTCAAGTGGACTGCAAATGATGGCATCTTCTATATTGCCCAAAAGTTTTTTAATCTGACCACCTGACAAATTCACCTTATTGAGTAAGACAAGATCAATATCTTCTGAAAAGCGATTGACCAGATTGTAGGCCTTAGAAAGTGATGTTCCACCTTTGAAAACAACCTGGTCTTTAAATTCGGATAGTGCCAATTGCTTTAAAACATAGGTGACCCAATAATCTTTTTCAATAAACAGGTCTTTGATGCCCAATGCCTCAGATGTAGAAGTAATCGCCAGTTTAAAATTCTCAGGCTCAAGGTGTAGCTTCATACAAAGTTCCAGTTATTTTTCTTTGGAAGAACTTTATCCGAAAAACCAATTTTAAAAACAGTTAAAGGAGTAAGCGTCTCCCTTAGTAATTTGGCCTTCGGATTATTAAATTCATCCATGATCGCACCAAGTGTTGCCCGTACATAGGGACGATAATACTTGGCCGCATAGTCAATGAATTTTGAGATCTGATTCTCGTCTAATTTTTTTATTTTGGCCTTAATTTTCTCAATAGATTCGTTTACAGTTGTGTCCATAATTTTCTGGATGTCTTTAATCGCATCCAATAGTTGTAGAAGGTAAACGTCCTCTTGAATGATCGGAAATTTTGCTTTCACATACCGTATTTTCATATTTCCGATTTTTGTTTTACGAGGGTACTTGTTTCCAACAATAGTGATTCGACTTGCCACTTGAGTGGTTAATCCCAGAGCATTATAGACAGAGGGCCCAGTAATATAGCCGCCACCAACCTCATTAATAATTAATTTAATGATTTCACCATCAGAAGGGCCAACACTACCAAATTTAGTTTCTTGCGGGACATAGTATTTTCCTCTGCCCAGTTTTTTAAGAATATTGGCCCTTACAAGCCGACTTAAAAATAAGGCCACTGCTTGCATATTTGGAATGTCCTTAAAATCATCATAGGTAATAACCTTTCCGACTTGGAAGGAATAAATTCTGTTTTTTACCTGTGAAGCAACTGTACTCATAAAAGTGCCCTCTTTCTTATTATATCGGAAATTGATATGTATTTCAATAGCAATACTTATCAATTCTGTGATTTTATATACTTAAAGCGGTCTTATTAAGAGTTATTTTGACAAGTTTTCAAAGCTATAAACTTGTCAAAATGACTATTAAGTACTCGTTTTATCTAGTTTATTTCAGGAAAATCCCTGGACACTAACGTCGACCCGCTTGAGGGAAATAATTTTTTATTTTATAATAGGATATTAACAAAATCCTATTATAGGAGATCTTAATGTCTACAGATTCAAAGATAGTTACAGTACCCAAAAATGGCCAAGTATGTTTGGGTAAAAAATATGCTGGTCGCCATGCTCGCTTGGAGTTTCTAAGTGAAAACCAAGTTGTTATTACATTTGGCCAATTTATCCCAGCTGATCACACCAGCTTTTTTACAGAGGAGGCCGAGAAAAAACTTAAGAAATTTGGAGAATACGAAAAAATACCTCCAAAAAACAACTCTGTTGAGAAATTGAAAGCATCATCCAAAGTAAAAAAATAAGGAAAAAGAGCACAGGGGGCCAAAGTTATCTAGTCCCCTGTGCTTACTAAAAATCATTAAATGCGAATTGCCCATTAGCTAAGTTCTTCACGCTTACTTTGTAATGAAATTACATTGTCGCCGAAGCTAATTTGATCGGGAACAAACTGCAAGGAGTCTGTGGCCCCTTTCGTATCAACTCCGGCCAAACGCAAGTAGATGTCCATTGTAGATGACTTTTTCCATCCTCCAATTTTCATCACCACTGGCGCTGGGACTCCGTTGGCCAACATTTGTGTAGCAAAGCAGGCCCTTAGAGCGTGAAACTTAATTTTCTTTACGTTGATGGACTTCAAAAAATTTTTCAGTGGTACAACCTGATCACCATTGTCCCAGTCCTTACTTCTAGGCAGCACAAAATTTCCTTCTACACTTGGGCCTCTGGCCTTCAAGTCAATAACGAGTTTGCGCAAGCTATCGTTGATCGGGACAGTTCGCCAGTATCTTCCTTTAGTCGATCCCGTGCATTTCGCATTTGCATCGTAGGAACGATCAACCATGATGAGATTTTTCTCAAGGTCAATCTGATCCCAAGTGAGAGCATAAAGCTCACCACAAGCTTTCATTTATTTTTGTGGTTATTGATAATTGGTTTTTGCGTATGACTGAAGCAATGGTTTTATCACTCCATTTTTTATTCAATTTGATGGGAACCTTTTGGCCATT
>JAHEZZ010000240.1 GCA_023250815.1 Bdellovibrionales bacterium | reverse complement strand
ATAAAAGGCCATTACGCATGGCCGTAAGTGTACAGAATTTAATTACAGAAAAGATCTTTTAGATGCGATTGCCCTGTGCCAGCCGACTTTTAGTTAAAACTCGCAGCATTCTTTGATAGATTGGTTCCCGTAACTTAGGCACATCACCAGAAGGAAACCCAGCAGTAGTAAAAGTTCAAATTGCAAGAGCAATTTTTCAAAAAAATAACGTCATCTTCTAACCAAAAGTGGCCGGCACCACTTCAAATCTGTACATAATCATTGTCACTTGTTACAGTTTTTATTTATGAATGAACTTCAAATAAACCTCACCCAAAAAGCTCTGGAAATATTTTGCAAAAAATGGAAGGTTAAAACTTTCTATTTATTCGGCTCCGTTTTGCGCCCCGACTTTAATCAGATAAATAGCGATGTGGATGTCATGTTAGAATTTTGTAAACATGCCGAGTGGACATTATTTGATCACGTAGAAATGCGCGAAGAACTCGCCACTCTCACCAAACGGCCAGTTGATTTGCTCACAAAACGCTCGGTAGAACGAAGCCAAAATACTCTAAGGAAAGAGGAAATCCTTCGCACCGCAAAGGTCATTTATGAACTCGCCGCTTGATAAAAATAAAACCCATATTCAAGATATTCTCATTCATTCTGATGAGAACGCCGACGTAGAAGAAATTTGAAAAACCAGCACAAAAATCGTTAGAAGAATATTTCTATTACCAATGTGCACTTTAGTAGCTTGGCCCAAATACTCTCAATATGCGATTTTTTTCAAAACATATACCCTTCGCAATTTGCTTTTCAAGTAAATTGCTAGCGGTATAATCATCTAGAAAGTAAATTTTAATATCAAACAAAGAGCTCTTTTGTCTGAGGTTTTTATCGTTAACCAACAATATAGAATTGAATTTAAAAATGGAAAACACCTGCCTTTTTTAAATGGAGTGAGGGGGATTGCTATCCTTATGGTGATCTTTTTTCATAGCTCCAGTGTTTGGACAAAATATTTTAAAACATACTCATTTCATACAACATATATTGCAGCAAGTATTGCATGGACAGGTGTTAATCTTTTTTTCATTTTATCTGGGATGTTAATAACAAACATTTTAATAGGATCTAAGTTTCAAAAAAATTATTTTAAAAATTTTTATTTCAGAAGATTTCTAAAAATTGTTCCGCTTTATTATTTAACACTAATCTTTGCCTATTATACGAGAGATCATTTTTTATTTCCTTTTCACCACTTTTTATTTGCGACAAACTTTCTCTTAGTTGAAAATAAAATATCAGTTTTTCCGATTAGTTGGTCTTTATCTTTAGAAGAACAATTTTATTTGCTCTGGCCTATCATTATTTATTTTGTTTCATTTTCAACCCTACGAAAAATAATTTTTTTGTTCATTATATTTTCTGTCGGGATTAAGCTGTCAGCGCTTGGAGGGAATCTTTCATATGAATTTCTTTATCACAGCTTTATAACTCGATTAGATGGGCTTGCCTTGGGCTCACTTGTAGCATTTTATCTTTACTTTAGGAGACCCAAGAAAAATGATCTTCACTTCTCAATTCTCTTGATGTTTTTAGGATTTATTTCTGTTGCGACTCTTTTAATAAAACTTGGGACACTGGATCCATTTATCAATCCTCGATTAGTTATGGGCATTGGGGATTTTTCCATTAACATTCTTTATGTCGGATTTATTCTTTTCATCATGATTAAAGATAGCATCTTTAACCGCAAAATTTTAAATAATCGCGTCTTGTTACTGCTCGGGGAACACTCTTATGCGCTTTATCTTTGTCATATTTTTGTTATTCATTACTTATTTAATTGTTTTATAATGTGGATGCCTAAAATGATTAATCGCAATTTCATTTTGTCAGAATTTAGTTTTTATTTTCTGGTTATTATGGTTAGCTTGGCGGTCTCTTTATTTTTAAAATATGCAGTTGAAAATCAATTTGCAAAATATAAGAATTTATTTAATCGCTAAGAAATGGTGCCGGCACCATTTTTCGAAAAAAGTTAAAAAGAAGCCGCTGACTTGCGTGGTGGCTTCCTAGATTCGAAAGAGAGCTTCTTTTTCAACTGAGCGCATTCTTTGAGATAAAGATTGATCAGCACCTGATACACAACCCCTGTCTCTGCGGCTAATTTTTTAAAGTAGGCGACAGCCTTCTTATCGAGCAGGATCGTAACCTGTTGTTTAAGATGTTTTGCGTAGGGGTTTTTCTTAGATTTGCTAAAGTTGTACTCTTTTCTCATGGTAAGTGCTCCTCATAATTTTCAATTTCTTTGCGTTTTGCCTTCCTGGCCGAAATAATTCTAATTTGCGTTTCATTCTTGCGGTAGCAGTGACAGACGACCAGTATCTGCAATCGCTCACTCATTCCCAAGAGAACAAATCTGTCCTCTTCCTGGGAATGATCTGGATCTGAAATCAACCGGGCATTTGGATCATGGAAGACCGTCTCGGCCTCTTCAAATGAAATACCGTGTTTCTTTTTATTCGTGCTGTTTTTGACAATGTCCCATTGAAATTCAAATTGCTTCATTATATCTATAATTATGCCATAATTATAGATGTAATGATAGGAGTATCTCTGATGACTCGTAAAATGGTGCCGGCCGATTTTTAATTAAAGTCGGCAGCCTTTTTTAATAGGCTTGATTTCGGCACATCGCCAGGAGGGGAGAAGCACTTGTATACAGGAATTTAGAAATTATTGGGAAAGTCTAGATAATCTTGACTCTTGAAGTATAGTTATCCAGCTTTAGGGTATTGACAGGCCTAACTTTTATGCCCGTGGAATAAGTCTCGTCATCCAAGAAGATAACGTATCATACACTGTAATTTCGCCTTGAGCTTGGTTCGGCCTGATCAGCTGCTGAGATTGATTAGTGACGGCGAC
>JAHEZZ010000239.1:1516-2944 GCA_023250815.1 Bdellovibrionales bacterium | reverse complement strand
TTTGATTTAATATCGCTACTGTTATTCCAAATATCCTTGCCATTCTCCGTAGTCCTGCCTTCTTTTTTAATATATCTAAAATAATTCACATCTCGCTTAAATAAATCAAATGCATCATCCACCATTTTTCCTTTAACTGCGACATCAAAGTCTGTCCAAAGATTCTTAAAACCGAGTTGGTTTCTTTCTGCCACTGAAAAATATTCGTTGGCGATATTTCTGCCGCCAATAATCGCCATGCTATTAGAAGTTTCTGCATCGACAATCCAAAGTTTTGTGTGATGAAGTGAATTAATCCAACCTGGATCATCGCTCACAATCTGATCCAGCGCCGAGCCCACTAAACTACTTATACCCAAAACTTCAATACCTGATTTTTCTAAGCTATTTAAAATATCCTTGCCCCCACCATTAATAGCGCCGACATTATCGACAATAATTTTGACATCAATACCCCCCTTTCTTTTCTTAATAAGCTCACGAGCAATCAGTCTTCCGACCTCATCATTTTTAAAAATAAAAGTTTGAATATAAATTGACCTCGTTGCCGATCTAATACTTTTAATCCGAAAACTAAGTGCATCTTGTCCCTCATAAAGCGGAATAAATGAATCATTTTTATCAATCTCTCTTAAAGGATAAATTCCCTTACATGTAATAATTGGATTATTAGAACAAGTTAACTTACGAAACGAAGGGGGGATTTCTTCCGCTCCCAAACCTCCAATTTGCGATAATAAAATAAGAAAAAAAAGAATCCGTTTTAGGCCCATAAAAATTCTCCGAATTGCTTCATTCTAATTAAATTATTGCTCAAATATAGATGCAAGTTATTGAAATATAATATTTTCTTAAAACGACTAAATAATCGACATTCCTTGTGAGGAAGAAAAGGGAAAAATCACCCATGTCACTAATTTTGCGAATGAACGCTACAATAATTTAGTGAAGACGAGAAATAGTAAAAAAATTAATTATGCACTTTTAAGTGTCATAGGATTGCTGATAATGGGGGTCAATCAATGCTCTCAAGACGCCAATATGAATATGACCTACGCCTCTAATTTTATTGCGGCACCTATTAATTATCTTTCTGATGTTTTTTCCGGCGATACTTCCAGTGCGATTCATAAAAGTTATGAAAACAACAAGCAGATGCCACAAAAAATGAACGACGGTATTATCGACGTAGCGCCAATTTGCCAAAAATATAAAGACTGGAAGGACGAAGACTGGGCAGGAGTAGGTTCAAATTTAATCGATTCATTTTGCAGCTGTTCCCCCTGGGAAGATGCGATTGAATGCAAACCAAACCCAAAGTGTTGCAATAGTGCTTGCCCAGAAGAAAGGAGATGCCAACTTCAATGTCCAAATGGCACAAAAATATTAGCTCGCAACAAATCAAAATGTGCTCCATCGAATATCGAT
>JAHEZZ010000239.1:0-1489 GCA_023250815.1 Bdellovibrionales bacterium | reverse complement strand
CAGCTTGAAAATGAAATACCTTCATCCGCCTACGGATTAGGAATGGTCGCAGCAAGACGAAAATTTAACGAGCTTGCTTTTTTTATAAAAGGATCAAGGCCAAAATTTAACGATAAAACTGCTGAAAAAAATTATTACCTTAAAAAAATTGACGAAATATTCGAGGGAAGGCCAGCA
Organism: Bdellovibrionales bacterium; assembly: GCA_023250815.1. Classification (GTDB taxonomy): domain Bacteria; phylum Bdellovibrionota; class Bacteriovoracia; order Bacteriovoracales; family Bacteriovoracaceae; genus JAHEZZ01. The sequence continues at coordinate 1,312 of JAHEZZ010000239.1, read as the reverse complement.
AAAATTGAAGGATATGAAAACTTAGAAGATTTTTCCAATGACCCTCTTGTACAAAAATATCTTAAACAAAAGGTAACCGATGAATGGCTAAACCGCTCCATCGGACGTGGCCTGTCTGAGAAAAAAGCTGATCCGGAAAAAAATTCCAACAAAGAAGAAATGAAAGCTTTAATTAAAAATATCAAAGAACACGTTGATGACCTAGGTTCTATAACACTCACTTTTGGATATCGGGGGCCAAATAAATCGAAACAACCGGCCCATGCCCTAGAAGTTTATAAAATTATCGAGAATGAAAAAAGCAAAATATTATGTGCCCACGATCCAAATCTTCCTCTTCTAAGTCCAGCACAAACCCCCTTTGATCCTGCCACTAAAAGCTGTTCACCATCAATTGAAATTTCCTCTGAGGGAACACCCGTTTATAAAAAGATTAAGCAGCGAAAGATATTAAGTCCCCCTGTTGTTGAAGTTATTGATGGAATAAAAAGATTGAAAAAATATCAAACAATCACTGAAGACCGAGAATTATTTGATATTGACTTCGACCAGGCAGGCGATCAAAAAGATGCTGTCCATGCTATCGCTAATCTTTATCCCTTTTGCCTACAGGATAAGAAATGTCCCAAAAAATAATTATAATTTTTTTACTTATCCTTTTTTTTAAACCGGCATTTAGTAATCAGATCGACTTTACTTCCTATGAAGAAAATCTAGCGCTCAAATTAAAGGCCATTCCTAAAGAAAATCACTTTTATATTTATTCCGTCGCCGGCCGTGAGTTAGCAGATTTTAAATTTTATTTGCTTGCTCAAAAATATCTTTACCTCGCATTACAAGAAGATACCAAAGAAGACAAAACTCAGATTTATCTCAAACTACTACAACTAAATTACTATCGACGAGCGCTTAAAGAAGCAAAAGAAAATCATAAAAATTTGATGTCTTATTGGAGCAATAACCAAGAATTTCAAAAAAAAGCACGCATTGTTAACGCTGAGGCCATAACTTTTTTAGAAAGCTGGATGTTTTCTGATGATCCAAATTTAGTTGCCACTAATCGGCAGACTCCTTTCACAAAAGGCTCTGGTGCTGATTTATCATTTAAAAATACCAGTTATCAAAAATTTTTTAAAGATGGTCATTATCAAGAGGCCCTTTCTTTAATGGATAAAGAAAAGATTATTAATTCAAACTCTGTCGACTTGCAATCTGAATATGATTTGCTTATTTTCCTCACTCAAAAAGATAATTATTTGAGACACCAATTAATTTGTACTAAACTTTGGAAAAAATATCAAAAAAGTTACTC
>JAHEZZ010000006.1 GCA_023250815.1 Bdellovibrionales bacterium | reverse complement strand
TGTGATTTTTTACTCTATCCACTGTCAAACTAGGACAGTCCTTGCAAAAGAAATTTGTAGCTTTCTAAAATGTCGATGTCATCATCAACTAATAAAATTAATTCTCTACTCATATTTGAACCTCAAAACAGGCCCCTCCCAAAAGGGATGGACGGTAAATAATTTTCCCACCGTGTGATCTAATAATATGATTTGTACTTGATCGCTCTCTAAAATTTTAGGGCATTCAACCGTCGATATGACTGTGAAGCGCTACGCACATTTGCATAACGATTTTTTAAAGAAAGTCGCTTCAAGTGTTAATTTTAGCTGAGAATAAAGTGGTGATTAATGCACAGAATATTTTGTGATAGTACACTTTTAGTACACCGATTTTCGAATCGGTGTCTTTTCTTTTTAATTTCAGGTGTTTATTCTGCATTGGTGCCCAGCAAGGGACTTGAACCCCTATGCCTCGCGGCGCCAGGTCCTAAGCCTGGTGTGTCTGCCATTTCACCAGCTGGGCATTATGTCAGGCTTTAATTTTTACTTTAAGCTGCAAGACTTTGACAAGAATATAAAAATAAAATTAATTAGATTTTAAACAGGATTATAACAACGAAATTCGTGTGTTTTTGTAAAACTAGTTACTGATGGATAAGTCTCTCTGCACTGCTGATTGGCCTTCCAACATCTTGGATGAAAATGACAACCAGATGGAGGATTTACAGGACTAGGAATATCTCCTTCTAAAATAATTCTTTCATGATGTTTTGTGGGATTAGGAACTGGAATAGCGGAAAAGAGGGCCTTCGTATAGGGATGCTTAGCATGGCCATAAAGCTCATGCGATTCTGCCGTTTCAACAACATTACCCAAATACATAACCGAAACACGAGAAGAAATATATTCAACAACTTTCAAATCGTGGGCGATAAAAAGATAAGTCAATTTTAATTCTTTTTGTAAATCCATCAATAAATTTACAACTTGTGCCTGCACAGAAACATCTAAAGCAGAAACTGGTTCATCACAAACTATAAAATCAGGTTCCACTGCCAAGGCCCTTGCAATACATATTCTTTGTCTTTGGCCACCAGAAAATTCGTGAGGGTATTTATTTAAAGCATCTTTTGGCAATTGAACATAATCTAATAATTGATAAAGTCTTTTAGTTCTTGCTTCTTTGCCTTCATGCAATTTATGAATCTCGAGCGGTTCGGATAAAATAGTAGAAACGGTCATACGCGGATTGAGTGAAGCATAAGGGTCTTGAAAAATAATTTGCATACGACGTCGATAGGCGCGAATCTCTTCAGAAGAAATATGAGTGATGTCCTTTCCGTCAAAAATAATTTTCCCTGACGTAGGTTCAATTAATCTCAATATCGATCGACCTAATGTGGTTTTACCACAACCTGATTCTCCAACAAGTCCTAATGTCTCGCCTCGTTTAATTTTTAAGTTAACATTATTTACGGCACTAACTTGACCAACTCTCTTTCCAAATAGTCCGCCTTTAATAGGAAAACTTTTTGTTAAATTTTGAACATCAAGAAGTATTTCACTAGACATATGACCTCATTAATTAATCGGATTAAAACAACTCACCAAGTGATCACTACCCACCATTTCTAATTTGGGGCGACCATTCATGCCACGACAAGTCTCTGTCGCATATTTGCAGCGATCTTGGAAACTACAGCCAGGAGGTAAATCAAATAGTGACGGTACCATCCCTTCAATCGTCGGTAATTTTTCTTTTTTCATTCCACTTGTTGAATCAAATGAAGGAATGGAATGAATAAGACCTTTTGTATAAGGATGTTTTGGATTAGCAAATAAAGTTTTGACATCGGCTTTTTCGACAATCTGACCGCAGTACATGACTGCAACCTGGTTGCACATTTCAGCAACAACGCCTAAGTCATGGGTAATAAAAATAATTCCCATTCCAAGTTCTTTTTGAAGCTTTCTCATTAAGTCTAATATTTGTGCTTGAATAGTCACATCAAGAGCGGTTGTCGGCTCATCGGCAATTAAAATATCAGGCTCACAAGCAAGAGACATTGCAATCATCACTCTCTGTCTCATTCCGCCGGAAAGTTGATGAGGGTACTCAATAATCCGTTTTTCGGGAGAAGGGATGCCTACTAATTTCAAAAGTTCTATCGCCTTAAGATGCCGAGCATTTTTTGCCAAATGGGGTTGATGTAATTCCACAACTTCTTCAATTTGATTTCCGATCGTATAAACTGGATTTAGCGAAGTCATAGGCTCCTGAAAAATCATCGCAACTTTATTGCCTCTAATTTTTCTCATTTCTTCAATCGAAAGTTTTAATAGATCTTTATCTTTAAATTTAATTTCGCCCTTAGAAATATGTCCTGGAGGTGAAGCAATTAATCGCATAATAGCTAAAGCCGTTACAGATTTACCAGAACCAGACTCACCGACAATTCCCAAAGTTTCACCTTTATTAAGCTCTAGTGAAACGCCATCAACTGCAGTAATTCTTCCTCTGTCAGTGTTAAATTCAACTACTAAATCTTTAACTTCTAGAATTCTTTCACTCATCAATATTCCCCTAAGCTCCCTACTTGCCTTTTAATTTTGGATCAAGTGCATCCCGTAAAGCATCGCCTAATATACTAAAGGCCAAAACAACAATAAACATGGCAATAGAAGCAGCAAAGAGTTGCCACCAAACACCTCTGGCCAATTCTAATTTAGAATCATCAATCATTGTTCCCCAACTTGGTCGCCCCTGAACTCCTAATCCCAAATAAGACAAGATAACTTCAGATTTAATTGCCACCTGAAATTGCAAAGAAAAATTAATAATCACAATATGAAGAACGTTGGGTAAAATATGGACAAAAAGTTTTCGAAAATCACCACAACCAACAGACGAAGCGGCCTGAACATATTCACGGTCTTTGTGCCGCATAACTTCGCCTCTGATTAAGCGACATAGACTCACCCAACTTGTTAAACCCAAGGCAAGATACATTGCAAAAAGCCCTTTCCCCATAATAAATGTAATCGCCACTAGAAGCATAATTCCAGGAATGGAAGATACTGTGGTGTAAAACCAAACAATCAACTCATCCAATAATCCACCAAAATATCCGGCGATTGACCCCAGTAGCACACCAATAAAAATAGAAATAACTGCAGTGACCAGTCCAACTGACATAGCGACTTCAGTACTTTTAATCATTTTATCCCAGACACTTCTACCAAAAATATCTGTTCCTAAAATATGCTCAAGATTTGGGGCCATATAAGAGGCACCTACTTCTTTGTCAAACCCAGTTGCAATTACTCCTAACGCCGACAAAATTGCAATCAATGAATAGAGAGTGACTACAGTCAAGGCAAGCATCGCAAGTTTATCTTTTTTTAGCTGCGTCCAAGCGTGTTGCCATAAAGATTTAGATTTTGGAGTGATCCTTGGGGTAAAATTAATATTTGTGGAAGTTTGTACATTTTCCATATTACCCACCTACTTTAATCTAATGCGAGGGTCGACTAGTGTGTACATCACATCAGTGATTACGCTAAAAATAATAAATGCAACTGCAGATAAAACAGTCATTGCTTTAATAACGGGAAAGTCAGAAGAATTGATTGCATTTAAGGTAATTCCTCCAAGGCCAGGAATTCCAAAAAAACTTTCTAGAAGTAGGGCCCCAAGAATTAAAAATGGAATCTGTATAATAATACTTGTTATAATTGGAATCATGGCATTCTTAAGAATATGTTTAAAAAGAATCACTTTCTCAGAGAGACCTTTAGATCTGGCAGTTCGCACATAATCTTGATAGACTTCATCCAAGACAACTGTGCGATAAAAACGAACATCTGGGCCAACCTCTAAAATAACCCAAATAATTACAGGTAAGGCGACATAAGAAATAATCTGCGGAAAAACTGGTTCATAACCAGAAATTTCAAACCAGCCCAATTTAAAAGCAAAAAACCATTGTCCAAATAGGATATAAGCTAAACTAGATAGACTCATCAGAGCAACACATACAAAAACAGTCATTTTATCTAAGAGTGAACCTCGATAAAATGCCACGAACATTGAAATGACAATAGATAAAATAGTGGCAATGATAAAAGCAGGAATGGCAACCGTTAGAGAAGGGATTGCACCGTTTTTAATCATATCAACTATTTCTTGCTTGGTAGACCATGACCGGCCAAAATCAAAAGTAAACGACGATTTTACAATGTCTAGGTACTGACTAAACCACGGCCGATCTAAACCAAGCTCTTTTCGAACTTCTAAAATCTGCTTTGCGGTAGCATGTTTGCCCAACATAATCATCGCAGGATCTGGCGCCACTACATTAAAAAGAAAAAAAATCACCAAACAAACCCCAAGCAAAATAGGAATCATGTAGGCCATTCTTCGAATAATATAAAAATAAATATTCATAAATTTTTAAAGTTTACCTATAAGTGATTTTTTCTTTTCTTGATCGACATTTAAATACTGTGCTTGACCAACTTCAAAATCGGTAGAGATATAGTTTCTAAGCCAGCCATGTTTAACAACATAAGACTGACGATGAACTCCATACATCATGGGGACATCTTCTGCGGCAATTCTATACATCTTTTCATAAAGCGCAGTTCTCTCAGGAGAATCCTGCATCATAGAAGAAGATTTATAAAGTTGATTAAATTCAGGATTATTATATCCAGAACCGTTTGGCCCGGGTGAACGATTTGGCCCGTAAAGAAGTTGTAAAAAATTTTCTGCATCTGGATAATCTGCTCCCCACGCCATTCCATAAGTCATAATTGTTCTTTTTTGCACTTTACTTTGCAACTCTGGCCAAGGGTTTTGCACAACTTTTATATTGATACCAACTTTTGCCATCTCTTGTTTAAAATGCTCCCCAATCTGACGTGAAACAGTTGAAGAAGGACAGTCATAAGTAATTTCGGGGAGCCCTTTTCCTTCGGGATAACCAGCTTCAGCTAAAAGTTTTTTTGCTTTTTCAAGATCTGGCCCCCTAAAAGGATTTTTATACATCTTAATGTGTCCAGAAATTCCTGGAGGAACAATAGATTCCGCCGGTAATCCCGTATTGTTATAAAACAATTCATTCTGCTTCACAATATCTTGGGCCAAGTACATCGCTTGTCTTAATTTTTTATTTTTAAATAATTCAGAATCATGATTAAAAGCAACATAAGTAACATCGAGTGATGGCTCAACAATAAGCTCAATGCCTTTTGCTTTTAAGTCATCCGATAGCGTATTGCCTTGAATTGCGCTGGCAAAATTATCTTTTGGAACACCCATATAATCGGAGTTTCCTTTTTGAAAATTAAGCCAAGCAGGTTGTGATTCAATGACAATTTCAACTTCAATTTTATCCACAAGTGGCAAAGGTTTTCCGGCATCTTCTAATAAGTTTTTTAATTCATCAGAGGCATCTGTTGGATAAGTTTTATTTCTAAATTTTGTATTTTTCACATAAACAATTTTATTGGTTTGCTTAAATTCAGGAAGAATAAATGCCCCTGTTCCAACCGGATGATTTAAAAAAGCTGGACCGTAATGTTCAACAGCTTCTCTGGGGACAGCAAATGCAAAAGACATCGCTAAAGCGTACAAAAACTGGGGATATGGTCGAGTCAGTTTAAATTGCAAATTGTATCTATCTAGAGCTTTTAAGCCTTCAACCTCTTCAGCGTAATCTACACTCGGTTTACCAGTATTTTTTTCCCGCCACTCATTCAAGCCCTTAATCTTTCCATCGAGAATCCACCAACCAGATGATTGAAGCTTAGGATCGGCCAATCTTTTTAATGAATAGACAAAATCCTCTGCTATTAGTTCGCGACCGGTTCCATTTGGAAAACATTTATCATCGTGAAATAGAACTCCCTTCTTAATTGAGAAAGTATAGGTCAACCCATCTTTTGAGACTTCTGGTAATTTTTCAGCAAGATTGGGCACTAAAGTATAAGGGCGCATGAGGTAATGATATTCAAGTAGCCCTTCATAAACTCTGCCTACTTCATTGCTAGAATAACGATCATCTGCAAAAATTGGATCCATTCCTTTAACTTGAGTACTCACATACAAATGAAGCGTTTTGACCTTTTCAATTTCTTTTTTACTACAACTTGTGAAAGTCCCACCAATCAAAGAAATTACAAATAACATCAGGGCTAAATTTTTCATAATCTATTTCCTCTTAATTTTTTTAGATTTTAAAATTTTGTTTTTTTAAACGATTAACCGCAAGAACTATATAAAAAAAAGCGTTAGTTTACCACAGCAAAAAATGCAGGTCTGTTTGCTCTTACATTATTTAACTTGATTTAATTGAATTTTTTTTGATTCCTTACAATGTCGCAACTCTGAATTTTCATTATCAGTTTTATTTTTTTAAATTTGGTATCTTCTTGGCCCTCAGCTTCTTCAGACAAGGTAAAAATCATGCGGTCAAAATATTTTTCGCCACGCCCAAGTAACTCAATTTGAGTTTTAACTTTCTGCGATGTATTTGCAAGGTTGCCTTGATCATCAATAATTATTTTATTGCCCTCTGGGACACAATTCCAAAAATTTGCGCCGCATCTTGGATTTCTCATTTTTCGCAAAATTTGTTTAAAAGCAAAGGCCAAATTAAATTGCAATTCTGGAGTTCCAAAATGTTGCCCTTTTAAAATTTCAATTAAAAAAGCATTTTCTTTAAGAGTTAGAAATTCCTGCTTCAAATCGAATTGCACCTCTTTTTCTCCAAAGAGAGGCGCACTCATTTCAAAAGTCCATAATTCTTTGTCACTCATAGACATAACAAAAGAAAATGGCCCTTTCTGTTGGCCAATTTCAATTCGACCCAGGCCTTCTCCGCTCCAGCAAAATTGTTCTTTTATGTCTTTTGATAATCTGTCGCGATCCGACGCAAAGTGTGCGCACGAACACAAAAATAGTGCGAATATACCTACTATTTCTTTTCCAAACCAATTTCTTGTAATAGCGAGGCCGGCAATCGAAGCGGTTCGAATTTTTGAATAGCAGTGATAACCTCGTTTCTCTCTGAATCTAGTTTGCAATTTTTTAAAGCCTCTAAAAAATATTTTTTTGCCAGCTCATAATTTTTCAGCTCGCCGTATATTATAGCAAGATGTTTCGTTATAACGACATCGTTTTTAACTGACCCAAAAGCCTTTTTAATCTCAACCAAAGCCTTTTTTATATTTCCAGTCTTGTAATGGTACCAACCTAACGAATCCCTAATGTAAGCATCCTCTGGTCGCAATTTAACGGCCTTCGAAATTAATCCGAAAGCTTGATCCAAATTTTCTCCTGATTCAATATAAGAGTAACCAAGAAAATTAAGTGCGTGGGGATTTTCCGGATTTTTTTCCACAATTTGAGAGACAATTTGACGGCTTGATTTATAATCTCCAAGTTTTTCGTAAAGTGTCGCCAAATAATAATCATGCTCTTCAAGATAAGCTTTTTCACTCTTTAGATTTATTAACGTTTGGACCGCTTCACCAATGCGATTTTCACTTTCATAGTAGTTCGCTAAAACAGCATAAAGCTCTACCTTGTTAGCTAAGTCTGATTTAGAATTTATAAAACTTACCAGCCGTTTTTCAATGACAATTTTTTTATCATTCTCCTCAGAGTCTAACGCTAAAATAGACATTAGAGTTGCAACTTGTACTTGGGCATCCCCATACAGTGGGCTTTGTTCATTTATTTTGTTGTAATTTCCAATAGCATTTTCAATGTTGCCAGTTTGTTGCTCGAGTGCCGCCATATAATATAAAATTTTATCTGAATCAGGTACACTGTTTAATATTTCTGTAAATAATCTTTTGGCCTCGCTATATCTTTTACTGTCAGAATAAAGAATACCTAAACGCACTTTTAAATTAAGATCGCTGCTATCTAAGTTTGACAGTGACTCTGCGTAAGGAAGTACTTCTTGAAATTTTCCCGTGGCAAAAAGAACCTGAACAAGACGAGATAAAATAGCATATTGCTGAGTATTCTTTTTTAAATAGCTCTTATATATTTTAACCGCTTCGGTGTATTTTTCTTTCTCTTCATAAATTAAACCTAATCCCAAAGCTGCTTGGTAATAACTTGGTTCTAAATTCAAAGCTTCCTGAAAATATTTTGCCGCCTCATTTTTATTATTTTCCGAAAGAGCAATTTTGCCCTTATAATAAGAAAATATTCCGGCCTTCGCTGATTTTTTTTGGCAACGATCTAAATTACTGTAAGCTTCTTTAATTTTCTTTTCTAGCGCCAAAGATTTAGAAAGAAAAACACAAGCTTCTTCACTCTTTGGAAATTCAACTAAAATTTTACTGTAAATAAAACGTGCTTTATCCGGTTGCTCCATGGCCGCATAGAGCCCCCCCAAAACTAAGCCAATATCTTCTTCTCTTTTTATCTTTTTATTTTCAAAAATGGCCAACAAGATTTTCTCTGCCTCGCCTAAATCTCCCTGTCGAATTAATTCAATAGCGTATTTCTTTTGCACATAGATGTCTTCTGGATAAAGCTTGGCCACATACTTATAAATAAATGCCGCTGACTGTGAATCCCCCCGTATTGAAGCATCAGTCGCTTTAAAATAAAGATCGCTGGCCAAATATTGAACACCTTCTTTTCCTGATTTTTGTGCATCTAAAATGAGTTCCTCAATTTTTTTATCGGCCTCTTGTTGTGCCTCACTCAATTCTTCTTTTTTAAAGTTTTTTTTCAATACAAATTGATTTAACTCTGCAATCTCTTCATTCTTCACTACTTTTTTTGCTTTATTTGATTTTACTAAACTTGACGAACATCCGAGTGCCATCAGCGAAACAAAAGTCCAAACTAAAACCATTTTTATAAAATTATTTGTAACCATTTTTGTCTGCCTGGCCAATTCTAGTCATCCTAACTAGAAATTCATTTTCTCTTCGTTTAAATTTCTGATTATTTAAGCTTAAAAGTTTATATTCTTACTTTTGGAATTCTTTGCCTAGCGTAAGCTGCGTAATTAAAGCCCATTTCAACAAATTGAATTTAAAAAGGAATAGGCGAATATCATCCAAAGGTTACGTGCATCGAGTGCATAATGTAAGATTTTTATTTTAGAAATCGTGTTGACAGGCGTAAAAGTTTCCTGTTATTTCATCTCCAAGTTTTTAAGCACAAAGCATTATTTGAAGCGACCTTAAACAAAGCTCCTAATCTATTGATTTATCTAGCGATAGGGGCGACGGATCAGAACAATGAATGCATGGCGGTGAAATTTATTCACAAGCCTTAAAATTTGTTTAAATCAAAGCTATACACACTGCGTATAGCTTTAGAATTAATAAAGATAGTCACTACAAACAGGGGAAGGAAAATGAATGAAGTAAGAATTATTAAACGTTACCAAAATCGCAAACTGTATGACACTCACCAAAGCTGCTACGTCACATTGGAAGAGATCGCACAAATTATCCGCGAAGGACATGAAATTCAGGTAATTGATAATAAGACAAAAAATGACATCACTTACATGACTCAAATTCAACTGCTATTTGACCAAGAAAGAAAGTCTACAAGAGCAGGAGATGTTGAACTCCTCAAGCGAGTTATTCGCTCTGAAGAAGGAACTTTTACTGGCCATATTCGGTCTCTTGAGGCCAAATTAGGTGGAGCGGAGTACCGGCCGTTTGTTCCTGCTGAACTTTCTAGCATGGAAACGTCTAGCACTCTTAACTAATTAATTTTTTTAATTTCGAAAGGTTTTATGGGTATTAATTTAGACAAATGCTCAAAATCAAAAAACCCTGTTGCATTATTTGCGATGGGGTTTTTTCTTTTTACTCAAAATGCCAGTTCACAAAATACAAAGATCGGCAGGATCACAAATCCAACGACTGCTGATCAAATGGCAGATCAACTGGAAAAACAAACTGAACCTCCTTCAGCACCAGCGCATAGCAATTCTTATGGAAACACACAACCATCGGAACTCAACGTTCATTCGATAGGGGTAGGAGTTGGACAAACCTTTTTAAATGGCGATTTCAACAATCTTGCCAACAGCTCAATTACCGGCGATTTATACTATAATTACAGCGCAAGCTATTCGTTTGATTTTATGGCAAATTTGCATTACTGGACACAAACAAAAAATAGTACAGAAGTTCGTACCCTAGGGATTGCTCCTGGAATTAAAGGGAAATTTTATCAATTTGACAATTTTACCCCCTACGCCATCGGCGGGCTTGGTTTTTATAACCCGCTGGTGAAAAGATTTCAAAATAACAACTTAACAGAATCAGAAAGCAAATGGGTATTTGGCTACCATTTTGGAACAGGTGCAGACTTAAAACTCAATGAAAAAATTACTGTCGGATTATTGCTGCATTTTCACAATCCCTTTGATGTTAAACAAGAAAATGGCAGCGATGTTGAAGGATCATATCAAAAACTTATGTTAACTAGCTTTTATTCCTTTTGAAGTCGAAACAACTTTATATCGTAACAGGAAAAGGCGGCGCAGGAAAAACAACTCTGTCTCTTGCCCTTTCACTCATACTTCTCAGGCAGGGAAAAAAAATAAAGTATCACTGTTTTGATCAAGCGCAATTTCCTCAAATTTCAAATCAGCTTCAAATTCCAATCCTCGACCTCGCAGTTGAAGAGAGCATGAAAATTTATGTCGGACGCAAACTGCACTCTGACACTATAGCTTCTATGGTATTGAAAGCACCTTTTTTTAAATCAACCTTCTCTATGATTCCCGGGTTAGGTCAAATGATACTCTTGGGACACATCATTGACTTACTAGAAAAGGATCCCGACCTAATAATTGTGCTAGACTCCCCTTCTTCTGGACATGCAATGACCATGCTGGACAGTATGCAGAACTTTAAAAATATATTTCATAGTGGCATTTTGGTAAAAGATATTAATCGAATGGAAAACTTTATTTACAATCAAAAGAAAGTAGAAATAATTATCAGCTCATTGCCGACAAATATGGCGATGAATGAATCATTAGATCTAAAAAATTTCTTTCAAGAGAAAGGAATAAAAGATATCTCCATTGTCCTCAACGAAAGCTTAAATCACAACGATCTAATGCAAAAAACTTATACCGATTTGCCGTTTTTTTTGAAGAAAAAAATTGAAAATGAAACTGAAGTTTTAAGATTATTCAATGAACATGTCACAAATGTCTTGCCTTATATTTTTAAAGATTCTTCTGAGCAGATTATCATTAATTTGGCAGAGAATATAAGTTTTCTAAATGAAGCATCCGGATATTAAGCAGATTGAAATTTTTTGTGGAACAGGGGGAGTTGGAAAAACAACCCTCGCAACCTCTCGCGCTCTCTTTCTTGCCAACCTTTCAAAAAAAGTTTTAATAATAACAATTGACCCTGCTAAAAGGCTTAAAGAAGTTTTAAATATAAAAGATGAAACAGGCGGCGAGGCCCAATCAGTTAAAGGGAATATTTTTGGTGAGAAATTTCAAAATGCCACATTTGATGCCATACTAATGTCTCCATACGCCAGCCTAAAAAGAATTGAACAAAAAACTAAAATCAAAACAGATTTTAATAATACAATTATTCAGACACTCGTTCGTCCCTATGGAGGAATGAATGAAATAATGGGCATGGTGGACGTGCATCATTTTTATAATTTAAACAAATACGATGTCATTATTTTAGATACTCCTCCAGGAAAACATTTTATAGATTTTTTAGAATCAGCAAAAAAAATTAATAATTTTTTTGATAAAAGTTTTATCGAAATTTTTAGCTACCTAGGAAAGTCTCTCAAAAATTCTAATAAAGATAAAGAGATCGGGATCATAAAATTATTAGTCACAACAGGGATAAAAAAACTTATCAGCTATCTTGAAATTGTTACTGGGCCGGAGTTTGTAAAAAACTTTACCGAGGCGATTCACTCACTTTATTTGGCACAAGAGGCCTTCACAGATGCCTTAAAGCTAGAAGAAATTTTACAAAATGAAAAAAAATCAAATTGGTTTTTGGTCACCTCTGCGCAACAGCATAAAGGAGAAGAGGCAGAAGAATTACACTCTCTCGCTGTAAAACTAATGCACAAAGATAATTTTTTACTCATCAACAAAAGCTTAATGCCACTACTCTTAGATTGGGATGCCACAAATTCGAACGACTTAACAATAATCAAAAACTCTCTGATAAAAAGGGAACAAAGCATAAGAAATTGTATCCAAGATCAATTCGAATCAATTTTTGAGTTCCCCGAAGTTTTAGGTATTTCTCCTCAAGAGCATGTTGCTGAGTTGGCCGAAGTTTGGAAAAAAGATTAGACTCTCCCCATGACATATAAAATTAAATCGAAAGAGGAATTAGAAAAATTTTTAATAAGCAATCTCAATGAAATTCATCAGAAGATTGATGCCATAATGGCCAATTTTGAAGTCCCATTTTATAGCAGCGTAGATATTCGTGAAGGCAAAAATAAGTTCGCACCAATAGACCATAATATATACCCAGCAGGCTTCAATAATATTTGTACTATTGATCTCAATGCCAGTGTCCAAATTTTGAAAGAAACTATAAAAAAATATGGCAACAGCATCACTCGATTAGCAATACACCCAGAATCGCATACTAAAAATACACTTTACCTTGAAAATATTTTTGGACTCCAAAAACTACTTATCAGTGCCGGTTTTGAAGTTAAATTTATTAGCTTTGACCAGGCCTTATTTGCCAGTGAAGGAAAAATTTCATTACTCACTCATTCTGGAAATCAAATAGAAATTTATCAGGCCCGAGTATCGGCCGGTAAGGTCATTTTAGAAAATGATTCTTTTATTGTCGATATGGTTATTTTAAATCACGATCAATCCAATCCTCTAAATGTAGATTGGCCTTCAATTGTAACTCCAGTTGTTCCTCCTTACTTTATGGGGTGGTATAACAGAGAGAAAAATAAGCACTTTAATTATTACAAAAAAGTAGTGGAAGAATTTTCCGCACTTTATTCAATTGATCCCGATCTTATGATGGCCAAATTCAGAACTGCTCAAAATATTGATTTTTCCTCCAAGGAGGGCCTTGATCATCTTGCCCTATCGGTCGATGATCTAAAAAAAGAATTAAATGATTCTTCTAAGATTTTTGTAAAGGCCAGCAAGGGAACATATGGCATGGGTATTATGGTTGTTGAAAATGGCGAAGACATTATCAACATCAATCGCAAAGAAAGAAACAAAATGGATATTGGTAAAAATAAAATTAAATTTACTTCCGTGTTAATACAAGAAGGAGTGGAAACAGTACTTAAATATGATGATATGCCCGCAGAAATTACGATGTATTTAATTGGTGGCAAATGTGTTGGTGGATTTATGAGGGCCAATCCAGAAAAAGACGCCAATTCTAATCTCAATAGCAAAGGAATGATTTTTATAAAATACTGCATGAGTGAATTACAACAGGGACAGGATCACAAATGTCATGAGTGTACCTATTCTGTCATCGCAAGATTAGCAACACTCGCAAGCTGTTATGAAATTAAAGAATTTAAAGAAAAAAGGATGGCCCTATGATGAAAGGTTCGGGAAAAAATATAATAGATGCCATTGGAAAAACTCCAATAATTAAATTGAACAAAGTTGCTACTGGCGTGTCTTCGGAAATTTATGTGAAGCTTGAATATTTAAATCCCGGCGGATCAACCAAAGACCGCATCGGCGCTTATATTATGGAAAAAGCGATTAAAGCGGGAAAATTAAACCCCGGAGGAACAATTATCGAGGGGACATCTGGAAATACAGGTGTGGGACTGGCGCTATTTGCGGCAGTACATGGATACAAATGTATTTTTGTCCTCGCTGACAAACAATCTCCAGAAAAAATTAATAATTTAAGGGCCTTTGGAGCAAAAGTTATTGTTTGTCCCACCAACGTTATGCCCGAGGACCCTCGTTCATACTACAGTGTCTCAAAACGACTTTCTGAAACCATACCAAATTCTTACTACGTTAATCAGTATGACAATCTTTGGAATAGAGAAACCCACGAAGAGACTACTGGCCCTGAAATTTTTAATCAGACCCAGGGAGACTTTGATATTTTTATGGCAGGTGTTGGTACGGGTGGAACGATTTCAGGAATTGGCCGATACCTCAAAAAAGTTATGCCAAAAGTATCAATCATCGGAATCGACATTGAAGGTTCAATTGTTGCTGATTTTGCCAAAACTGGCAAAATCGGAATTGCAAAGCCTTATGTTCTTGAGGGAGTCGGAGAAGATTTTATCCCTGGCAATTACGACTTTAAAGCAATTGATGACTGGGTCGTATGCGGAGATAAAGAAAGTTTTTTAATGACGAGAGCACTACTTAAGCATGAAGGTATTTACGCTGGGGGAAGTTCGGGCTTTGCAGTTGCCGGCGCTATCAAATATGCTAAAACTCTAAAAACTGCAAAAAAGATTTTAGTACTCCTACCCGACTCTGGAAATAGATATACCTCAAAAATTTACAACGATGAATGGATGAGTAGCAATGGATACCTCGATTCATCATTTAATGTTTTGGTAGAGGAAGTCCTTGAGCAATTAGGAAAAAGCAAACAAGAACTTATTACAATTAGTGATACCGCAACGGTCGGTGATGCCATTAAGCTTATGGATAACAATGGTATTTCACAAATTCCAGTCATTGGAAAAGCGGGAGTCATAAAAGGAATTGTTTCTGAAAAATCTCTATTAAAACCTGTTTTCCAAGGGGATTTTTCTCTTGCTGACTCTATTTCAGTTGCCACTTCAAATAAATATACAACAATTGATCAACATCAATTTTTGTCAGCGGTGGCCAATGCACTTTTAAATAAAGAAACAGTGATCGTAACTGATCACAATAAACCCTTTGCCATTTTAACCGACATCGATGTTCTTCATTTTATTCAATCTCAGAACTTATAGGCCTATTTATGAAAAAAAAAGATTTATCTTATTCAATCAATTGGTCAAAAAAATCCTTAAATACAAGAGTAATACATGTCGGCGGGGAACCGGACCAAGCTACTGGGGCAATCATGCCTCCAATCTTTCAAACTTCAACTTATGTCCAAAAATCACCAGGGATTCATAGTGGCTACGAATATACTAGAACCCATAACCCTACCCGAACCAGATTAGAAGAATGCTTGGCCTCAGCGGAAAATGGCAAGTATGCAACAGTCACGGCATCAGGTCTCTCGGCAACAATGCTGATTATGCATGCCCTTCCTGCGAACTCAACTATCTTGGTGGGAGACGATGTCTACGGTGGTACCTATAGAATATTTAATACTATTTTTAATTCACTTCACAAATTTATATTTGTAAATACCACAGATCAAAAAATTCTAAAACAGGAACTAAAAAAATATCAACCGGCACTGCTTTGGATTGAAACTCCAACTAACCCTCTTCTTAAAATCACCGATTTAGAATTTGCAATTACTGAAGCAAAAAAATATAATGCTTTAGTTTTAGTTGATAACACATTTATGAGTCCCTATTTTCAAAACCCATTAAAATTTGGTGCAGATATAATTTTACATTCAATGACTAAATATATAAATGGCCATAGTGATGTCGTCGGAGGAGCTCTCATTGTGAATGACCAAAAAATTCACAAGGAACTTTTCAGACTACAAAATTCCATTGGCCCATGTGCCTCACCATTTGATTCATGGCTTGTTCTTCGCGGAATAAAAACACTTGCAGTCAGAATGCAGCGACATCAAGAAAATGCCATAAAGATTGCAAATTTTTTAGAAAAAAATAAAAAAGTTGAGCGAGTTATTTATCCAGGGCTTGAAAGTCACCCTCAGCATAGTGTGGCAAAAAAACAAATGTCGGGGTTTGGTGGGATGATTACTTTCTTTTTAAGGGGCGGAATAAAAGAATCACGAAAGTTTTTGGAATCAGTGCAAATTTTTTCTCTGGCAGAAAGTTTGGGAGGAGTTGAAAGCCTCATTGAACATCCGGCGATTATGACTCACGCATCGATCCCAGAAAAAGTTCGTACAAAACTAGGAATCAGCAACAATCTAATCCGGTTGTCTGTCGGGATCGAAGATTGCGACGATTTAATTTCCGACCTGAAAAATGCTTTTAAAAATTGCCAATAAAAACAGGAATGATATGCAAAAAGAAATTGAGTACATAAAATCTCAAATTAGAACTATCCCTAACTTTCCCAAGCCTGGAATAATGTTCAGAGATATTACGACCCTTTTAAAAGATGGCAAAGGATTAAAAAATGTCATCAAAATTTTTGCAAAAAGACATAGCAAAAATAAAATCGAACAGATTGTTGGAATTGAAGCTAGGGGATTTATTTTAGGATCGGCCTTAGCTTATGAACTTGGAATAGGGTTTGTGCCAATAAGAAAAAAGGGAAAACTTCCGGGAAAAACCATCAGCAAATCTTATCAATTGGAATACGGAATAGACAGCATTGAGATTCATGATGATGCACTTATAAGTGGTGATAAGATATTACTTGTAGATGATTTAATTGCCACCGGTGGAACAGCAATTGCAGCTGTAGAACTTTTAATGCAAATTGGAGCAAATATTCAAGAAGCATTATTTGTCGTTGACCTGCCAGAACTGAAGGGAAAAAAAAGACTTCTTGATCATGGAATAAAAGTTTTTAATATTTTAGAATTTGATGGCGAATAATTTTACTGCTGATATTTCTCCGGAGCTTGATTATGATCTGTTGAGAGTTGCGGGGTCGGAGATGGGGATGGTTCAATACCATTGGAAGTTGATGCCACCGGTGATTTTCCGTAATTAGGGTTTAATCCTTTGACAATAAAATTTTCATAAAAACTAAACCTAGAAAGAACAAAGCCTTCTTCCAAATATTTTTTCATTAATAAAAATCCACAATAAACCTTTCCGTGATCAGAATTGAGATCCTCTTTTTCACCGTTAGCAAAAATAAGTCCATCATCCTGAACAAGATTGAAAACATCTTGCATAGTAGTACAAAACTCATGACCTTTACTTTCCCCTACGCAATTTGCTGGACGTTTTATAACTTCAATATCTTTAGTGCCAGATTTTATATGAACCGGCTCACGACAAACATCTATTTCCCATTTTTTATTAAAAAATTTTAATTTTTCATGCTCAACTGTAATAACACAAAGTGATTTATGAATCTTTAATATATTTTCAGTTAATCCAAGTGGAGGGCCCTTATGGATTACTGTTGTTTTATAATTAATATTCAGACAGTCCATATCATTAAAGGTGGCATTCACATTGACAGACAAAAAAATAAGAAAAAAGGGCAACAAATACATACAAATCTCGATTTTAAATTTTTAAAATAGCATTTTTTTCAATTTCCAATGTAATTAAAGTAGCATCGTACTCCAAAAAACGGTTTTTCGAAATATTTTTTATCTGAAAAAAGACCTCATTAACTAAGTCCTTCAAATCAATATCTATTTTGCTTTCAATAAATTTATCCAACGACAGGCCCCCAATC
The DNA here is from genome assembly GCA_023250815.1 of Bdellovibrionales bacterium. Taxonomy (GTDB): domain Bacteria; phylum Bdellovibrionota; class Bacteriovoracia; order Bacteriovoracales; family Bacteriovoracaceae; genus JAHEZZ01. The sequence goes on along the minus strand of JAHEZZ010000006.1, from coordinate 19,248 downwards.
AATCGTTCATTTATATTTCTTTTAATGCCAGGAGAAAGAAAGACAATACGATCACCTCTGTCTAAAACAGAAGTTAAATTATCTACATGAAAAAAATCAAGAAGTAGCGACTTCTTATTTTTTTCATTCAAAGGCTTATTAGAAACTAAGATAAAATTACCCTTAGAAATAACAGAAATTTTAGCACTGGCAAGACTACCCCTCATTAACAAGTAGTTAAAATCAACATCGGACTCCACTAATTTTTTAAAGGAGTCAAGAAGAGAACGATGGCCCTGTTCAATATTTGAAGAAAGATTGGGGGCCGATTTGATCATTTGAATAATCGATATTACGCTTGAAGAAGTTTGATAGTTATTAGAAGAAGTCATGACTAAAAGAATTTCGTGTTCCCCCTTAAAAATATCGTAAAACTCCCCCCCTGAAGCGGAACCTGGAGCATAGCGACTATTGAGTTCAAAAGGCCTAATTATTTCTGATCTAAATTTAACTAGTCTTTTATGTATCTTTTTAATTTTTTCAATTTGATGTAAATTATTGGATAAAAATTTGTTTAATTTTTTTGCCATGTCACTGAGAGTAAATTTTGTCTCCATATTTTTTTGACTAGCGATAAGACTTCTTAAAACGGGAAGATGAAGTTGTGGTGGCATTTCTTTATTCAAAAGATATTTTATTGCTCTAAAATCAATCGACAAGTTTGATGCTTTGATCAATTCACTGGAATCCATTATAACAATCCAATTTGCTTTGAAAAATTTTTGTATAAAAATATTACTGTTACCACTAATATTTAAAAGCAAAGGGTGATCAATACTAATAAAAAAAAATACATTGCCATGATTGTAAGACTCATCAATCTGGTCAGCAATAGTTGTATTACTAAAGTAAGATTCAGTATTAATTCCATCAAGGTTTAAACATCGTTCAATTTTACTAAAAAAAACCTTATCTAATTCACTCGTTAAAAGACATAGAATTTTCGTCATTTATACTCCTCACGTTTGAGTTTTCCAGCTTGGAAAACTCAATATTACGAGTGGTATGCCCGGACAGTTTACTTGAAAAGTAAACTGGTAGAGGTATAGCACTCACTTTTAGTGGCCATCAAAAGATTAGGTCAATTTATCAAATTGGACATTAGGATTATATACTAGGATTTTTCCCAAATTTTGACAATCTTCCTAAAGTTTAATTAAAAATTTCCGATGAAGCAGAGTATGGCCTCTTAAAAAAAGCAATAAAGGCAATTATTTAAGATGCCGGGAATAATAATGACCAAGAAGAATGACAATATTCTGCTTTTGCCCCATGTAAATGATTCTCATAAGAATCGCTCTTTAGTATTCACCAATGTTGAGAAAGAAAAGAAAATTCTTATCGAAAAAACTACAAAAATATTATTAAAGGCACTCGACCTTAAAGATCATTATACTTTTGGCCATAGTATGAGAGTTGCATTTTATTCTTTGCTACTTGGACATGAAATTGAACTTGCAGAAAATGAACTCTACACTCTGGAAATGTCAGCGCTATTTCATGATATTGGCAAAATTGGTGTCCCAGACTCTGTTCTCTTGAAACCGACACGTCTGGATGATTCAGAATTTTCTAAAATGAAGCTTCATCCTGAACATTCTTATGAAATTTTAAAAAATTTTTCTGAACTAGAACTTATTGGAAAGTTTGCCAAACACCATCATGAAAGATACGACGGTCGAGGGTATCCAGGTGGGTTGAAGGGAGATAGTATACCCCTATTTTCACGAATTATTCTTATTGCTGATACTTTCGATGCAATGACATCAACTAGACCTTATAGAAAGGGCCTTCCTTACGAAGTTGCCTACAGTGAGCTTCTTGAGTTTTCAGGATCACAATTTGATCCCGTGCTGGTAGAGTCATTTATAAATGCCATGAAAAAAGATCAAAGCAAGCATGAAGATACTTTTCGCTTGGAAATCATGGGCGAAAACTACAAAAAAGAAGCAGCATAAGCAAAATAATAATTTTTTATGGTTCCTTAATTAATTGCAAAAACTAGTTTCTTTGCGGATATTAATATTGTTAATCTGAACTAATTTACAGTCTGTATCAGAAGCATAAACATCTACAGGTTTACATTCTTTAGATTTATTATTTGTTCCAACCCATTTCTCATTATCACGGCATTTAAAATAATTCTCTCTATTAACACAGGCCCAATGTTTCCCCTTGCAATTATAAACTAAGCCTCGCCCCAACTGATTATATTCGGGAATTATATATTCTTTCTCAGAATCAAGAATTTTAGATTCCATGCTGTTGTCAGTAGTAGGACTTGTTTCTTTTTTTTGAACCTCACCCAAACCTAACTCTGCCGGCAATTTGCTTAAATCTTGCTCAGATTTAGTTTCACTTTGAGGAACTGAGGCAACTGACAAGGGTTGATCTTGAAGCAAATTATTAGCGGGACTTATTGAACTTGGGGATGGCGCCAATGTTTCACTGCTTGCCTGAGCAGAAATAGTCGAAGGAACGGCGACCTCAGTTGTTTTAATAGAGTCTTTTAAAGGTTCCGAGCTGGTTGGTTGCCCCTTCGCCACCTCAACTACCACTGATGGAGGATTTGAGGGGGTTACCGGATTTTGAGCGACCTCGGGAGTTAAAGGAGCTATTTTATTTTCAACCGCTGGTGTCTCTGCCACAGCAACGGGAACATTTGTTTCGACAGCGGGCACATCAACTTTGGGAGTTGTTATATCAACAATTTTATCAGGTGCAGCTGTATTAGAAACAGAATCAGGAATTGTTTGATCTGAAGAAATGACAGTCTCTTTATTTGTAGAAACTTGTGGCACTTCTGCTTCTTTTTCTGTTTTGCCAGTATCCTGTATTTCTTTTTTTGTCTTTGTTTTTGTTTCTTTGTTTGCCGCAATCTCTTCACTTATTCCAGAGGTGTTTTTTTGATCATCATTTAAAAAAGTATCTGCGCCCAAATAAACAAGCCCGACAACAACGGCGATTTTAATAATTTTTTTCTTTTTTAATTCTTTTTCTGAAATGGCGGCCTTTTCCTTTGGCCCTTCTTCTGCTGATTCTGCTTCAGCCTTTGCTTCTTCAACTTCACCTTCACTTACTTGGGATGTTTTATCGGCGGAAGCCGCACTAACCGATTGTTCTGTTTTATCTACTTGATCTTCAACTAATTCTTCATTCGCCACTTTTTTCTTAAGAAAACTTAAAGGAATTTTTGATCTCAATTCCTCAATCTTGGGCATTATGCCCTTTAGCTGTTCTTCTAATTGTGCTTTCAGTTTATCCAACATTTCTAATACCCGAACACAAGGATAAAGGTCTCGATCGATTCACTTTTCGACTTAATTGGGGAAATAATTAATTAAGATTTAGGCCCTGAATGTCATTTAGCAAAATAGAAGTTGACGAATTTGGTTTTAATATTTTAAAAAATAGTAAAGAGTTGTTTTTTCTTAGAACTTCAGAGGGAATAACTAAAAATATATTTTCTAGATATTGTTTTTCCCGAGTTAAACTATCAATTAAAAAATCTGGAGAAACAATTACCATGCCATTATCCAAAAGAATTTTTTGTTGTTCAGAGTGAAACAAATCTACAGTAAGATCAGATCGATAAATGATGAGAAGCGAAGGATTCTCTATTTTGTTTTTAAAATGATGACAAATACTGCGAATAAAATATCCCATCGTTTTACGATAGTTCGCTTCTAGTAAGTGATAAAATTTATGTTCACCATTCGTATCTTGATATAAGAATGAGTCAATCTGCAGTTGATGAGTTGCTCCAATACTTTTATATTCATTGATAATTGAAATTGTTTTTACAACAAAATTATCAGGCAATAATTCTTTTGGGGCCACACGGCCACCTCTGAAAATACCAAATTTTGTATTAAAATTTAAATGGGTAGATAAACTATTACTTTCAAGATTGATCAACGTCCCCAAATCATATGTTCTATTAAAAAAGGGAGAGAAAATAACTGGGCCAGAGTTTATCATCGATTTAATTTTCAAAATACTGCGACCTAGTTCCCTTTTTCTGAAAATAAAATTACCTTGCCCACCCATCGAGTTTGGATCTTTAAGAATAAATTCTTCAACGATAGAAAACGAATCTAAATGTTGAAGAAACTCTTCAACAGAATTCACAACCATTACGCCCTCAGGCAGCAAATTAATTTTTCTTGAAATTTCAAGAGCAGATATTTTTGAGTTAATTTTTTTTTCTTCTTTTAATTTTTCAAGCTTTCCCCACCAATTTGTTAAGTTTTTTTTTAAATTCGTAATATCGTTAAGGTGTGTAACATAATTACGTACTGAATTTAAATAATCATCGGGATAAATAAAATTAGAATATAATTGCGACTTTGACTCTTCAACAAATAAAAAAATAAATTCAAATTCTTTTTGAATTCTATGAAGTCGTCCTTCTGGAACTGTTTTACCAAAGAGCACCCATTCATAATCAAGATTTACTATAAATGTCATCATCTTTTGTTTTCCAGCTTTTTCTATTAATCGTTTTGTAAGGATCAACAAACAATTTTTGAGTCTCAATAAATTGTTTATCAAGACCAGCTTTGGATCTGGCATATTCGTCAAATTGATTGCCTTTGCTCCGGGCCGGCCCAAGGCGATCAGGAAGCAACTGACGATAGTAATCCCAAAGAGCTAAATTATTTCTTCCCTTTTCCAGATAGCTTACCCCAAGAGCAACATGGGCAATCTCATCATTATAAACAATCTCTAATATTTTTGAACTCTCTTGATCACCATAATTTAAAAATAATTCGCTATAATATTTTGAAAAATCCAAATTTGCACATTCAAAAGTAAGGGCCATAATAGCAAAATATTTTTGAGGGTCGGTAAAAAAAACTGTTTGCCTCCAAAGAAAATCATTGAGTGGAAAATCACCAAACTCAACACCTAATGAATTAATACGACTTACATATAGTTCGAGATGTTTCTGCTCATCTCGAAGCGTTTCATAAACACGACGCCTTAAAATTTGATTATCTAGTGTCGACTCCTTTAGCGTTAAAATAAAATAGGCCATCATTTCAATTGCCAACAATTCGTGATTGGCAAAAAAATGAATCGCCCGCGCTCTTTCTGAGCTTAATCGAAGCGCCGATTGATGTGGAAATTTTGCTTGCCCACCAAACTTAATTTTTTCAGATCTCGCTGGTTTATTAATTGTAAAAAACAGATCTTTTGCCGAAAAATCTAGATCTTGATCAGGCCTCAGTAGCTTTTGAGACAATGAAGTACCTTTCAAAATTTCCAGGGCAAATTCATTTATATTTATCATGCTTGAGTCTTTCGACAGGAGAGCGCAATATCAAGAGCAGTATACCCGCAACAATTTGCTTGAGAAGTAAAATGCGAAGGGTATACATTCATAAAGATTAGCGAGGTTTGCGCTTAGAAAAACTAAAAAGTTTTTTCTTTTCAGGTTTATTTTTAGAGTCCTTATCGAATTCTGTTTTGTTTTTTTTAAAAGGATTATTTGTTTTAGACCAAAATTTTATTTTTTTAACTGGTTTATAATCTTTGGGCGCCCTAATTTCCCCCAGGTCAGATACAAGTTTTTCAGAAGCTATAGATGGGGAATCATTCACTGCAGGGCGATTGACTTTAGGACGATAGACATCATTATTCTTAGCAGGGCGATAAACGTCGTTATCTTTTCTCGAACTATCACTCCCATTATATCTGCCTTGTTGACGTCCACTATTCCCTCTCCTTTGAAATCTTCTTGATCTAAAACAATTTTCACAAATTGAAAATTTTGCGTCTTTTGGAAGTTGACACCCACAGCTCGAGCAGGTTGGGACAATTTTATCAGACAAAAGTTCGTTTAACCTATCTACAGCTTTTTGTTTATTATGCAAAAGTTCAAATTCATCAAAAATAAAATTCTTATTATTAAAATGTCTGGATAACCACTGGTAAAGTTCTACACATTTTATAGATGTTTCTAGATAGTCAATATCGCTGGCAATAGAGTCAATCGTATCACACTTAATCGGAATAGAATTTACAAATTGATTTAAGATCCACACGTAATATTCAACATGTTCAATTAAGCCGATATTCACAGGAGCACAGGCAAATCCAAAAACCTCGGCCGAACTTAAATTATGCTTATGATCGGCTTCTTCTACTATTTCTGTAAGCTCAATCATTTCCTTTAAATCTACACAGTAAAAAGGATGTTTAAAGATCATGGTATTAAAAAGCCTTAAAAACTCAGAAAGTTGCAATGCCGGTAAAGAATTTATTTTTAAAGCATTATTAACTTGATTAAAAATATCTAAATCAGGGCCAACCATACCTCTTGATTGTTGGCCAAGTGGCATATTTAGGGCCTCGCGAATTTGATCAATCCCACCCTTCACCTTTGTTAAGCAAGAAACGTGACCAATAGGAAAACGATTAAACCGTCCAGCTCTTCCTGAAATCTGTTTAATTTCACTAATAGATATCGCTATTTCTTCATCATCAATATTTTTAGTAAGTGTAGAAAAAATAATTCGCTGAATTGGCAGATTCATTCCCATGGCAATAGCATCAGTGCTGACAATCACATCCGTTTCACCAACGTCAAATTTCCGTGCTTGCTCACGTCTTACTTCTGGACTAAGTCTTCCATAAACAATTGAGACTTTAAAACCCAACTGCTCTAAATCGTATTTATACTTAAGTGCATTTCTTCTGGAAAAAACAATTAAAGCATCTGATCTTTGCAAATCCCCCACCACTAGCGGTTTGGTTTCAATTTTCAATTCAGTCATTCTTTCATAGCGTTTAATTTCTAAAGTATCTCCACAAAGCTTTACAATCTCTTCAACTAAACTAAGAACACTCTGATCCCCGCATAAATGTACTTCTCTGGCACATATATTTACCAAACCCCTGGTCCACGCCCAACCCCTTTGTGGATCTGTGATCATCTGTATTTCATCTATAACTGCACTATCAAAATCTTCTTGAAAGCGCGCCATCTCAATAGTTGAAGAAAAATGAGTTGCACCTTCAACCTCAACAACTTCCTCGCCTGTTAAAAGTGTGGTCTTTACGCCTCGAGAATTCATAGTGTCGTATAGTTCAGCGGCCAATAACCGAAGTGGTGCGAGATAGCAGCCTTTTTTTGCCTGGCAAAGTGCGTTTATGGCATGATAAGTTTTTCCCGAATTCGTTGGCCCCATGTGATAAATAATTTTTCGGTTGAGTCGTCTAGCACGAGAATGAACCCAAAATTCACCTAAATATTCTTTTAAAATTGAAGCAGAAATATCTTTTCTCTTTAAAACCATGGCACTTTTAATAAATTTTTTGAATTCTTTTTCTAAAAACCTTTCCGACCTCCAAACATTAGTGCCCATTAGATAATAAAATTTGCCAAGTTCATCATCATTTAAAAAATCTGGGCGCAATCCTTCTTGCCTTAACATTTGAGTAATAAATGGTTTTATTTTTTCAGTGTGCTTTAAGCACATTGCCGAAGGATAATCGAAATACTCTTTTATTTTATGCTTAATTTGAGATTCAAGACGATTGAGAGATGATTTTTTCAGCCTACTTCTTGATTTAAATAAATTCTGTTCTAAATCTCTTTGCATGATTCCATAGATCTCACTGGCATCGTCATTTCTTTCTTGGGCCGAAATGATATCGGTTTTTGCTTTTTCAATTATCGTTAAGAGATCATCAAAAATGGCCTCTCTAATTCTCGTTCTATGGTCTGCCAAACATTGGACACAGGCGCATGCTAAATCGCTACTTTTTGTTTCTAGATTGAAGCTGTTTTTAAGAATTGCTTGAGTCTTTTCGTGATTATCTTTTTTGTTTGTTCCCCATTTTGAAAAATAGTCTTTGATCAGCTGGATTTTTTGATTGTCTAGCCTTGGAGCATTGTTTTCTTGAATCAAAGAAAACATTTCTTTTTCTGGAATTAAAAAATCATCGATATAAATAATATCGAAAACTGATTCCCTTGCAAAAAAATTATTCCAATTAGTAAATTCAGTATCAAATAAATTTTGAATCGAGGGATAATTCTGAACTATCAAATAGAGATTTATATAAATATATCGAAAGAGATCTAAAATAACTTCTGCTTCTTCAAGAGGTCTGACAAATTCTTCACCAAATTCTTGATGTGCTTTTAAAATTGCCGTTCTTTCTATTAGAAGTAAGTCTTTTTCATTCGCGCCTTTTGAGAGGCCAATTTCTTTGAATATCACTAATTCATTTTCCTAGATTTTCTGTCGTACACTTATTTAATATTACTGATCTAGCTCTATAATATAAGATAGTCCTAGTCTAGCAAATTTTGACGCATGATCAGCATTATCTCCAGAGTGTGAAATTGTATCATTTGGAGTGTGTATCTGATGATTCATCTCACTCATTTGTGCTTCAAATGGCATCGAGGCAGGATAACCATTCATATGCCATGAAGCATGGTCAGAGCAAGCATAGCCACACTTATCCTGTCCCCATTTAACTTTTACATAAGTATCGATGAGTTTACCGACAAAATTATTTTGAGCTTCATTGGTATAATCAGTCATGAGTACAATGCTATTATCAGATCCTTTAAAATTGGTCATATCAAATTGCATTACTCCAATTACCGGCGCATTTTGAGATTTCATTTGAGTAGCGATTTCTTTTGAACCTCTAAGGCCAACCTCTTCAGCTGAATAGGCCATGAACATTAAAGTTTTTTCTGGTTGATAAGAATGCTCCATGAGAATACGAATTATTTCTGTAATCGAAGATATACCGGAAGCATTATCATCAGCGCCCGGTGCCCTGGCGGCAGCACCGCCAAAGTATCCAGATATAGAATCTGCGTGACCACCAACCACGATGATCTCATTGCTTTTCCCTTGAATTTTTAAAATGACTGAAGGCTGTGACCAATTTGGATGCTTGAAATAACTTACAGTTGCATCTGAACGACCGGCCGCCAGTTTTTCCCAAGTTGCTTTCACCCAAGCTTGAGATTGTACGCCAGTAGGTGCAGTGTAATAACGATTTTGAAATGCCGCCATCGTTCTAATGTTGGCGGCAATACGAAGTGCATCTACAGATTCTATCATTGGATTAACCATATCTTGGTGACTAATTTGATAATCGACGAAAGAAAATTTTTTAGCAAAATCTTGTGACTCTAGGTCCGTTACCAATTTAAGCGCATCTTCTTTTGAATCATGATAGATAAACCCACCACACCGGTGGAAATCTTGATGCGCAAATTTTGAAAGAAAAGGCAAAAACTCTTCTTCAATTTTTAAAATAGTAATATCCCCAAAATTTTGATTTTCCCTAAAGGCCGATTTGAAATTTTTTTCACTCTTTGAAACCAAATCTGAGCCAACCGAAACCCAAACTTCCTTAGCAAAAATTTGATTATTTAAAATTAGGAAAAGAACAAAGCTAAAAATCTTTTTCATAAATCTGCCCTCCGTTGGCAATACTAATCATCCGTGACCAAGTATTTTATAAGCTTACTCCAAAAGTTTTTTTTATGGCGTTTCTTTTTCTCTAATAATTACTTACAATATAAACTAATAATTTCATTTTAAAATGAGAGTTGATGATGTTTAAAACCTGGATGACAGATGAATTTAAAATTAAATATCCCATTATTTTAGCCCCAATGTTTCTTATTTCTAATTTTGAAATGATGAAGGCCGCCTCTGAGGCAGGCATTATGGGCTGTCTTCCTGCACTCAATTTTAGAAATCCTGAAGAGTTTCAAGCGGCAGCAAGAAATTTTAAAAAAAATTCGACTGGAGCTTGGGGGGTAAATCTCATAGTAAACAAGTCAAACATTTATCTCAAAAAACAAATTGATATTTGCGCCGAAGAAAAACCCAACTTTATTATTACTTCACTTGGCAGTCCCAAAGACGTCATTGCAAAATTAAAACCGCTGGGAATTAAAATTTTCTGTGACGTGGTCGATCTTTCTTATTCCAAAAAAGTTGAAGAGATGGGTGCCGATGCTTTAATCGCCGTAAATTCAGGAGCTGGCGGACATGCAGGCGATATCCCGGCCGGTATCTTGATTCCTCTCTTAAAACTCAATTGCAAGTTGCCGGTTATTTCTGCTGGAAGTGTCGGTAACGGCGCCGGGCTTTTGTCGATTTTATCGCTCGGAGCGGATGGAATTTCAGTCGGAAGCCCTTTTATTGCAACAAAGGAAAGCCCGGTAAACAAAGAATATAAACAAGCTTGCGTGGACTACGGCGCAGGGGATATTGTTTTTACCACAAAGATTTCAGGAACTCCTTGCTCTGTCATTAATACTCCCTACGTAAAAAGTATTGGAACTGAACAAAATTTTTTAGAACGTTATTTAAATAAAAATAAGCAACTAAAAAAATATGCAAAAATGCTTACTTCTTATAAGGGCATGAAGCTCATGGAAAAGGCGGCATTTAGTGCTTCTTATAAAACTGTCTGGTGTGCTGGCCCTTCTATCGAATTTACTAAAGAAATTAGTTCAGTAAAAAAAGTGGTTGACCTTATGATTGAAGAGTTTGTTTTGGCAAAAAAAGAATTGGACTTAAAAGTTTTATAACAACCCGGCCCTCTTTAACAAAGCAGATGGCGAAGGATCTTTGCCGCGAAATCTACGATAGAGATCCATTGGATGCTCACTACCTCCTTTTGAAAGAATGTGGTCTTGGAATGATTTAGCAACCTCTTTATTAAAAACACCTTTTTCTTTGAAATACTCAAAGGCATCGGCATCTAAAACTTCCGCCCATTTGTAGCTGTAATAGCCAGCAGAATAACCACCGTTAAAAATATGGGAAAACGAACAGCTAATATTTGTTCCTGGTATCAGTGGAAGAAATTGAAAGTTTTTAATCACACTATCTTCAAAATCCTCAACCCTAGCATCATCATGGGGCCCAGTATGCCATGCCATATCGAGTGTCGCTAAAGTTATTTGTCTAATCGTAGCAATGCCTTCTTGAAAATTTGAACTGTTTCTAATTTTCTCAATTAAGTCTTGGGAAATTTTTTCTTTTGTTTGATAATGTTCGGCGAATAAATCTAAACATTCTTTTTCATAAACCCAATTTTCTAAAATCTGAGAAGGCAATTCTACAAAATCCCAATAAACATTAGTCCCTGAAAGGCTTTCATATTTTGTGTTAGCGAGTATCCCGTGTAATGCATGGCCGAACTCATGAAACAAAGTAAGTACCTCTTCCAGAGTTAACAACGAGGGCAATTCTTTTGTAGGTTTTGTAAAATTACAAACTATTGAGATATGAGGTCTGAATTCTTTTCCATTGATATTTTTCTGTCCCCTAAAAGAAGTCATCCACGCACCCGCTCTTTTGCCTTCCCGAGGAAAAAAATCTGCATAAAATATGGCAACGTGCTTGCCCTCTCTTTCGACGGTGTAAGCTTTGACATCAGAATGGTAAACAGAAATAGATTTATTTTCCTTAAAATCCAAATTATAAAGTTTTTTAGCGACTAAAAAAACTCCAGATATAACTTTCTCTAATTTAAAATAAGGCCGCAAGATTTCATTGTCGATATTATACAATTCTTTTTTTAACATTTCCGAATAGTAGGCCGTATCAGATCGTTTAAAATTGGTAATGCCATCGATTTTTTTTGCGTAGGCCTTCATTTCATCAAATTGTTTCAGAGCAACTGAATAAGCATAATTAAAAATTTCTTTTAGGAAACTATCAACCTTTTCAGGAGAAGAGGCCATACGCTCTTCAAGGACAAATTGAGCATGATTTTTATGGCCAAGCAAATTTGCACGTGCATTTCTTAAGAAAACAATTTCTTTTATAATATTTTTATTGTCATTTTTATCGCCCTTGCAAGCACGTGTAGCATTGGCAATAAAAAGCTGCTCTCTAAGCTCTCTCACTTTGGAATAAGTCATAAAAGGCAAATAGCTAGGATGTTGTAATGTAAATGCATAAGCGCCTGGCCTATTTTTTTCTTTTGCCGTTGTACTTGCTGCTTCAATAACCGAAGCTGGCAAACCTTCTAAGTCTTCTTTCTTCTCGATCCACATAACATATTCATTAGTCTCTTCTAAAACATGATCCCCAAATTCTAAAACTAATTTACTTAATTTGTTGTCAATTTCTCTTAATTTATTTTTGTCAGTATCATTAAGAAGAGCACCATTTCGTATAAACCCCTTGTATTTTGTTTCCGCCAACATTTTTTCTTCTGATCCCAAATGGGCAACTCCTTGATCAAAAGCTGTTTTAATTTTTTGAAATAATAAAGCATCCAAAGTTACATCATTGGAAAACTCCGTCAAAAGGGGAGAAAAATCTTTAGCAATATTTTGTAGTTCTGGTGAACTTTCTGCATTATGCAAATTAAAAAAAAGACCGGAAATTAAATCAATCTGAGAAGAACATTCATCTAATGCCTCAAAAGTATTTTTAAAAGTTGGGCGATCAAGATTGCTTTTTATTTTTTCTATATTTTTTTTAGCATTTAAAATGGCCTCTTTTATTGCAGGTAAATACATGTCATTTTTTATTAGATTAAAAGGAATGGTTTCAAATGGGGTATGAAATTTATCGGCCAAAAGTATACTCATTTAATTATCCTTAAGATTAAAAAAAACATGTTATACTCATCACATTTGAGTTTTCCGGTACGAAAAACTCAGTACTACGAAGGGTATAAAATAATTTAGCTCATAACTGCTAAAAGGACGATTTTTTTGTCGGTCGAAATGCATTTTACTCAATCAGTTTCTCAACTATTTTTGGTCATGCCAGTTTATAACGAACAAGATTGTATTAAAAAAGTACTAATTGATTGGATGACAGCACTATCTCCTCTCAATATCAAAATTAGTTTTATAATAATCAACGATGGCTCAACAGATCAAACGTCTCAGATATTAAAAAACTTAGAAGAAGAGCAAAAAAATTCCTCTATTAAATTAATTATACTCAATGTAAAAAACGGAGGTCATGGGGCGGCCATCATGACAGGCATTCAAAAGGCCATTCTTCTAAATGATGAAAAACAGAGATCATTTATTTTTCAGATCGACAGCGATGACCAGTTCATATCTCAAGACTTTTTTAAATTATGGCCATTCTGCAATGACTATCATTTCATTTTTGGCCATCGCCAAGTCAGGCACGATGCTCCAAATAGATTAATTATTTCAAGCATTATGAGAATACTTATTAAAATTTTTTTCAATTTAAATACATTCGACCCTAACATTCCTTTTCGCCTTATGGAAATTAATGCCCTTAAAAAAATCCTAAAACATTTACCGTCAACATTATTTGCCCCTAATATTTTTATTACAATTCTTGCACTTTCAAAATTTCCAGAGAAATGTAAGCAGGGAATTGTAGTTACTCATAAAAGAAGGGCCACGGGAAAAGTGTCAATCATGAACTTCAAGCTTTTAAAAGTTTGTTTTAAAAGTTTAAAACAATTAATCCATTTTAAATTTATATCGAGTGAATAAATGGCCCATAAGTTTTCAAAAATAATTATAGGAAGTGGCCCTACTGGTCTTGGTGCCGCCTATTTTTTAAAAGAAAATAATTGCCACGACTTTATAATCCTAGAAAAAGAAAATTATTACGGCGGACTTGCTACCAGTTTTCTAGATGAAAAAGGTTTTACTTGGGATGTTGGCGGACATGTTCAATTTTCACATTATCCTTATTTCGATAATGTAATGTTAAAGGCAATCTCAAAAGAAAATTGGTTATCACATGAAAGAAGCTCTTGGGTTTGGATGAATGACCTTTTTGTTCCTTATCCTTTGCAAAATAATATTCACCGACTTCCAAAAATTGTTCGTGATGAATGCTTAAGAGGGCTTGAAAATCTTGATACTTGTTCAAATCCCATTAATAATTTTGAGGATTGGATTTTAAAAAGTTTTGGAGAAGGAATGGCAAAACATTTTTTCTTTCCCTACAACTTTAAAGTCTGGGCCTATCCACCAAAAATGTTAAATTATTCTTGGGTAAGCGAACGAGTTGCAAGCGTAAACATTGAGCGCATCAAAGAAAACATTAAACTTATGCGTGATGATATTTCCTGGGGCCCCAATAATACCTTTCAATTTCCCCTAAAAGGCGGGACTGGCGCCATATGGAAGAATGTGGCAGCGCTCGTGGGATATCAAAAAATTAAATTAAATACAAAAATATATGAAATTGATCATCATAATAAATTACTAAAAACGAATCACGGAAATTTTTCTTACGATCAAATCCTTAGCACTATGCCAGTCAGTGAGCTTGGAAAAATAGTTACACCAATAAATCAAACGATTGTCGATGAATCACAAAAGTTATTATATTCTTCTTCTCATATTGTAGGTATAGGATTAAAAGGATTTACTCCAAAATCACTTGCCGATAAATGCTGGATGTATTTTCCTGAATCCAATTCTCCTTTTTACCGCGTCACGGTTTTTTCAAATTACAGCCAATATAATGTTCCTGATATTAAAAAATATTTTTCCCTTATGACAGAAACAAGTTCTTCGACACTCAAAAAGATTGATTCAACTATGCTGGTTGAAGAAGTCATTAATGGGTTGATAAATAGCAAAATTCTAAAGCAAGAAGATCTAAAAAATATTGTTTCAACTTGGATGTACACTGCCAAATATGGCTATCCTACTCCAAGTACTGATCGAGATAATACACTAAATCTAATCATTTCTTCTCTGGAAAAAATGAATATCTATTCAAGGGGAAGATTTGGCGGCTGGAAATATGAAGTCAGTAATCAAGACCACTCTTTTATGCAAGGAGTAGAGTGGGCCGATTTTATTTTAAATAAAAAAGAAGAAACAATTTTAAGGATAAAACGCCATGACTTGGATTAATGACTTTAAAACATATTTTACTAAAAACCAGTTAGTATTTATATTTATTTTGCTTTTATGCGGGCTTCTTCTTCGCTGGTTACAGCTCGACATCAGACCTTTTCATCATGATGAATCCCTCCATGCCCTATATGGAAAACATATGTTTCAAAATCCGCAAATTCTATTTTATAAATATGATCCCATGTTACACGGCCCTCTTCTTTATCATCTCATCCCCTTTTTCTACGAATTATTTGGCATAAGCAAATTTGCCGCCAGAATGTTGCCAGCAACCCTTTCTACCCTTCTCCTTTTTTTCCCTTTTAGTTTTTATCGTCATTTAAATCCCCGGGCCTTCTTGCTATTATTAACTTTTCTCTCGCTCTCTCCTTCTTTGATTTATTGGGGCCGTTTTTTGAGAGAAGATGGATTAATGATTCTCACATTCCTGATTGGCGTCCTTGCCTTTATTGGAAAAAAAGAAAGCACTAAGGCATTTGCCATCACCAACTTATTACTTTTACCCTTTACAATAAAAGAAAGTGCCTACATTCACCCCGTGCTATTTTTTGCCTTTATTTTTATTGACTATTTATTTGAATCAAATAAATCCGAATCATTTTTTATTCAAATCAAAAATATATTTATCCATGGCAAGTTAGGAGCTATCTTAGCAACCTGTCTAAATATTATGTTATTTATCTATCTGTACACAGGAGGCCTGCGATGGGCCGATGGACTTTATCAAAATATGTTTACCAGCGGATTTACTTATTGGTTCGCTCAACATCAAAAAGAAAGAATTCCAGGGCCATTTATCTTCCAAACATTAATTTTGAGCTCTTATGATTTTGTTTTTTTTATAACAATTCTATCTTGTAGCATTCATCTCTATTTGGGCCCTAATAAGAAATTAAAATGGTTTTGGATAAGCTCTCTTGCTTTGATGGCCTTGTGTTATCCATTGGTAAAAAGTTTTAATTTTTCCAGTGGATCTTTTTGGCAATGGAGTAAATTTAAAATACCCGCAGACATTTATTTTTTTATATTAATTTTTATAAACGGAGTAATATCCTCAATTTTGCTAATTAGAAAACGGCTAAAAATCTTGGCATTTTTAAATTATTCATTTTGGGCATTTCTCTTCACATACAGTTTTTTAGGTGAAAGAGTTCCTTGGCTGGCAATCTACCCACTCTTTTTTGGTTTGTTCTTTGTGGCATTTTATTTAAATGATTTAAAATTAATTAAAACAAATAAATTTCGCTATTTTTTAATAATCACTTTTATTTTCACTCTCCGGGTAGCGCTAAAATGCAATTTTTCTGAAGCAGGTTTTAGCAATCAACTTATTTCACAGGTTCACACAACAGATATCTTTGAAAATATTTTATTCAAAATTAAAAATGAAATTGATTTTCCCATCCAAAAACAACCCAAATTGTTAAGCCTGGGTGAAACCGTTTGGCCCACCAGCTATTTCTTTTTTAATGAACCCAATTATTCTTTTATGTTGGGCCACAAAGAGCTGACCAGTTTTGATTATATTTTAAGTGATTTACCAAACGAAGAATTAGATCTTTCACTTTCTACAAGATATCAAAAAATTATTGTGCCGATGAGACATTGGTGGTTACCAGACTATGAAAAACTAAGCCTTCTTAATTGGATTAATTACGCCCTAACGCAAAATCCATGGAGCGATACTGGGGCCAAAGATATCGCACTTTATAGTAAAATTAATATCAATTCCAAATAATTTTTTTAAGAATAATGAAATAGGACAAGTTCTGATTCTCTTGAGATTTAACTATATCGATACCTACATCAGTAGATATTTTAGAATCAGTGCCATTAATATCAGCAAGTACACTTCCCACATTCAACTCTTGTCCTTCATAAATATTGACTGAAGAAGAAATGGACTTGCTATTTTTTATTTTGGAATCATTGAGAGCAAAACTCAATTCCGCTTGATTTTGACCTTTTGTAATACAAGTGACAAAAATATTTTTACCTTCCCATTGAATGCTTGCCGATTTTCCACTTAAAACTAAAATTTGACTGTTGCTAATAACTACATTATTTGTTTCTTTTTTTGAAGCCGTTAAGACTGCATCATTATCAACATGTGCAGATGTCTCGCTACTTTGATTCGCCGACTTGCCTTTTATTGTAAACTCTAATGAACATTGCCCCATGGCCCCGGGTGAATCGACGGTGATTTTAGAATTTGTTTCTTTGTATATGTCTTTTATAAAAAAATTTCGACGTAGTTGTTTTTCAAAAAGCTCTTTGCGATAATCCGATAAATTAATCTGCAAGCAATTGTCATCGGTATTTTCATAAATTTTATCTTTTAAAAGCAGATAGGGACTAAGGTAAGCCTGCACTTCTTGAAGAGAGGTTTCTTTTCTAAAACAAAAATACCAATTATTCATTTCTTGAGAGAAGGCGCTAGTGCCAAGAATCATTATAAAAAATAAAAAAATTATTTTTCGGCATGGGGATGAAAATCTCCCCCGGTAATCATAGGCCCATCGCCAACTTGTTTTTCTAAAAACTGCGAGATTGAAGGGTAATGACATAAATCTAGAGTCGTCCTAAACTTATAGTTTAAAGGGTTACTGCTCGCTTCCATTTTCTCACAAGTACAGGCCAAATCCTTCATGAATTCAAAAAATTTTTCACTCGTTTCGGAACTCATTAAATGTTCCATTGAACAAGAATCTTTAAGCGCTGTTTCTTCTGAAACTCCAACAAAATCTCTCAGGAAATAAAAAAGCAAAGTACGGGAAGATAAAATACGATGAACTTCCTCATGGCCCTTTTCAGTTAAAAGCAAAAACTTGCAATCATCCTCTTCTTTAATCAAATTTTTCTTTTTCAGATTATTCAGAGCAGTTGAAACACTGCCTTTCGTAAGCTTTAACTCCCGAGCAATATCCGTTACCCGAGCGAAGCCTCTAGTATCCTTCAATTTATGGATGGCCAAAAGATAATGGACCATAGAATGAGAAAGATCATCAGAGTCGTGCCATTTTTTTTCTTGAAAAATCATAAGAAGGGCATTTAGCAATGGCCTTTAGCAAGTGTCAAACGGCAACTATTTATGCCCGCAAAAATCATTGGAATAAATTGGGCAACCATATCCAAGATTTTGAAATTACGTAGAGACGGGCAAATAAATCAATTATTACCCGAAGTTTAAAAAACTCACGATCGACAGTGTTAAAATTTAAGTAAGCGGTAATTTAGGGATAGATATTCATGAAAACTCTAGAAAAAATAATTTTAATTATTTTATTTATACAGCAATTGGCCTTTGCCCAAATTCCACCAGGTGGAAGCAATGGTGGACAGCAAACACCACCGCTTCCGGGGCAACCCTCAAGTGGTGGAACAACAAACCCTACTGGTGGGTATCAACCGACAGCTCTTCCGGGCGAAGGACAAAAGCCCTCCAGTCCCCCAACAATGGGGGTAACTCCCGGACAAGCACAGGGCAATCCGGATGACCCCAAAGGCGGTAACCATAAAGGTGGCCCAGGAGCACAACGAGATTATTCCCGCCAAGACAATGCCGCCATAGACTACGATCCAAACAAAGGAAACCTCACAGATAGAGAATATGGCATCAGCAAACAACATCATGAGGGAAAAGCGCAAAGAGAATACGAAGCAGAATGTATAAAGACTACTGATCTCGATAAGCAAAAAGCTTGTGCGGGACAAGAAGCAGACGGGGATGTTCTGGGAATAAGTTCCAAGACCATGGGTATGATTTCTAAGGCCTATGTCATGGTGGTTGGCCTTGGTGGAATAGGAGATACTTACAACGTTGCGAAGGACCCCAACAATCCTGATGATAAGGGCGAAAGAAAAGATTATTGCAAATATATTGCGGTTGGGACTGAGGCAATTGCCATGTTCCAACAAATGTCTGCGCAAAATAATTTACAAGCTACTGCCGCTTCTCCTGGGGAACATAAACAAATTGCCCAATTAGAAAAAGCAAAACTCAGCCATGTGGAAAGATCTAAAACGGCCAAGATTCAAGCCTATGGTTGGGGTGCAACTTCTGTTTGTTATATCGCAACTCTTAGTTATGCTGCTGCCTCTGGAGGATTCTCAGCAGGAGGCAATGTCACATCTTTAATAGTTAAAACAGTTGCCTCAGGTGTATTTCTCACCTTTGCCATTGCTCAAGTTATTGCCCATGAGAAATACGCAAATAAAATAGAGGATATTCTTAAAAATTTTAGAACTAAAAATGGAAATTGTAATCCTATCACTGAGCGAAGCTGTTACTGTTCAGAACCCGACACTCAAAGTGATCCCGT
>JAHEZZ010000005.1 GCA_023250815.1 Bdellovibrionales bacterium | reverse complement strand
TCCTTTAAAGGAGCAAGGTGGAGATTACTTAATCGCTTTGAAAAAAATCAGAGGCAAGAAATCGACAGAAATGAAATACTATTTAACGAGCAGAGACTTAAATGCCGAAAAACTTTTAAAACTAGCAAGGTCACACTGGAGTGTTGAAAACCAACTTCATTATATTCTAGATGTATCCTTTAATGAGGATGCTAGTAGATTGAGAGATGGATTTACAGGAGAAAATTTAGCAGTGATAAGGCAGCTTTGTTTAAATTTAATAAAAAAAGAAGAAACAAAAAAGAAGAGCGTAAAAACTAAAAGACTAAAATGTGGTTGGGATGAGAACTTTTTAACCAAAGTATTATTAGGTCCAGGGGAAAAATGAGGACTATTTCATGCGATTGCCCTCATCACGTTTGAGTTTTTCAGTAGGCCATACTTAAAAAATAAACCAGTAGCAGTATAATTTAGCAGCTAAAGTGGAATGGTCTAAGTTATGATTCCAAACATGCAAATTGTATCACCAGAACATACCGCTGTACGAGTCGCCTTATGGCGAGCATTGCATGTTAAAATTGATCCCTTGCCACACGTGTTTACTGACTTAATTGGTTCAAAATTGGTTGCCGAAGATAATTGGCAGAGTCGTCCAGATATGGATCCTGATTTTTCAAAAAATATGCGTGCATCCATCGTGGGTCGTGCTCGTTTTATTGAGGACCTAGTAGAAGAACAGGTTAAAGAGGGTGTCACTCAATATGTAATTTTAGGTGCAGGCCTAGATACTTTTGCTCAACGTCGCTTAGAAATTGCCTCGCATCTAAATATCTTTGAAGTTGATAGGCCAGGGCCTCAGGCCTGGAAAAAAAAACGACTTTCTGAAATTGGATTCGCCGCCACCAATTGGCCTCATTTCGTGTCTGTAGATTTTGAGGCCGGACAATCTTGGTGGGAGGAAATAATCGCAGCTGGCCTTGATATTAGGAGGCCCACTATTGTTGTTTCAACGGGTGTCTCCATGTATCTCACAAAAGAGGCCAATTTGAAAACCTTTTCACTCATCGCAAAGTTAGCTCCAGGCTCGACCTTTGCCATGACTTTTATGCTATCACTTGATCTCCTGGATGCCACAGAAAAATCAAGCATGGAATTTGTGATGAAAAAAACACAAGAGGCAGGAACTCCTTTCCGCAGTCTTTTTTCTCCTCAGGAAATATTGACGATGGCAAAAGAAACAGGATTTAAAAAATCAAAACATATTTCCGCCAATGATCTCTACCAACGCTATTTTTCTAAACGCACTGATGGCCTAAAAGCTGGGAATGCAGAAGGATTTTTGGTTGCGACAATTTAAGTGAATTAAAAAATTTTCGCTAAATGCCTTTATACTCATCACATCTGAGTTTTTCGGTACCGAAAACTCAGCAGTACGAAGGGTATATTTCATATGAATTTAATACACTAAATATTTAAATAGTTTTGCCGAGAAGTCGAGGGGACAAATGACAATGGAAAAAATATGAAATTAAAATGGGGCCGATTAGCGATATTTGGAGTTCTTTTTTGCCCGCTTAATACTTTTAGTGCAGATAACTGGTGGGATAAAATTCACAAATTTTTGAATTTGCCACAAGCACAAGCTCAAAAAGCAGAAGAAGAAAGGAAAAGAAAAGAAATTGCTGCCCAAGAAGCAGTGGCCAACGAGGAAGCTATAAAACGCCAAAAAATATTAGCAGAAGAAGAAGATGCTAGAAAAAAAGGAGACGAAGCAGCGAAACTCCAAAAAGCTATCGCTACGGCCAATGCCGAGTCAGATACTTGGCACAAAAAGCTAGATGATGAAAAGAAAAAAAAACAAGTTGAAACAGCTAGGGCAGAAGCAATAGCTGATGCAAAAAAAAATAAAAAGACTATTAAAAAAGGGCAGATCATAGGAAAAACGTGCTTTAGCTATACTGAAAATGGCGGTGATTGTTCTAGCAATAAATCTGGCCCTGACAATGTCAAAATTAAGGTAAAATGCCTGTTATTCACTGAAGATAAAAACTATGACTTTGTCGAAGGAGTAATGGAAATCTCTTGTACACTTAAAGAATGTTTCCAGGGAGCAAAAACCTGTGGAGACAATGGTAAAGTTTGTAAGCTCGATGGTTCCAATTGTGGAATTAAAGATTCCTCTACATTCAAAGATGAGATCTATTTTGAGAAAAAAGGAAGCGGGAAATGAGATACCGCCGATGGCGCATTTTGGCCATAAAAGTAATAATTATTTCTCTTTTTTTTTCAATTAATATCTCTTTTGCCAATGATGTTAGCAATCATTTTATTAAAAAACTCGGTGGTAAAACAAAAGTGGCCTATTGCAAATCAAGTTCAATCGTAGTCAAAATTGAAAATGATAACTTAAGTAAAGCATACCTTGATCATGAAAAGTTAAAACATTGCACAGAGATCTTGGACAAAGGCAAAGGAATGCATAGCGATCCAAATGTTTGGCGAGAGCGATTCCAATTTATTATCGATCAATCTCTTGAGAGAATGTTTAGTTCAATCGCCAATAATACAAAACGAATTAAACTAATAGATAATATCTTCATTGAATTAGAGAATACTGAGAAATTAAGAAAATATTTCTACAAAAAAATTAATAAAAGCTTGATTTCAATTGTATCATCTAATCTCCCTCTCTTTTCTGAGCTTTCATTATCTTCTGACGTTTCATTCTCGCTTCCTGCACTTTGTGAAATTATGACAATTGATCATCTACACCAAAAGACTTCAACGCCGAATGAACTGGCCAAACCTGATGCAAAAAAATATTACAAGGATTGCCTTTCCCTTTATTCGGACCAAAAAAAATTGGAGCATGCAAAAAATAATTTTTCAGCAACCTTGCCAAATATCATTGATTCACTCATCCTTGGCCCAGCAAATTCAGAAGAGAAGATTGATCAAATTTTAAAAGAATTAGAATAATATACTATTGTAGTATACCACTCAGGATAAAAAAATAAGCATTAAATTTATTACAAAAAAATTCGAAAAGTGTTTTATAACCGAAGGGTTATTTATGAAAAGCTTAGCATTTTTTAAAGAATCTTATTTTTATATTTTGGCAATTATTTTGCTCTCTTCTTGCGCTGGTAAAAACGAAAAAGTAACGAGTACTGCCATTAGTCTCAATTTAAATAAAATTATCGATACCTCTAAAGGCGCCGGCGGGATCGTGCTTTATGGGTTAAAAACCGCCGGTGGTTTTGAATCTTTTGGCAAAATAATTGCTGCCGGGGCTCACGACCCCATTCTTCCACTGAGCAATGGTAAATGGAAATTTTTTGCGATCGCTTGGGAGGGCCCAGGAAATTTTGAGGGAGTGGTGAGATGTGCTGACGGCCCTGAAGTTAATTTGAATGGGGCAAATTTAAATGTCTCTTTAACTCTTTCAAATGCTAATTGTAATAATGGTATGTGGTCACCAGTTTCTCTCAATCAAAATATTTCGGGAGTTTATTCATTTGCCGATACCAATATAGTCAACTGTATCGACATTAGCGGTGTCAGTGCTTACGGAGATCAAAGTAAGTGTTCATCTTCAACTGATCGTTCAAATAAAGGACATTTTGGTTCATTCAAAGTCGCCTTCAGAGAATTTATGCAAAAAGAAGGCAACTATAATACTTTTGGGAGTATCGAATCCACTTGTCAGTCAATAAGTAGCACTACTGCTCCCGACGACAGTATGGCCAGCAGCTCCCTTAATATACCTCAAGGAAATTCGGCCATACCCTTAAGCACCTCAGTCACTGGTTTTTATGGGCGCTGGGCCTGTGAAACGGATAACGGGGCAGGTAGGGAATATTTTTTTAGAAATGGCCTAAACAATATTATCTCTGGCTCAAAATTTTATACAAATTATTCCTCTTCTACTTATACGACACAATTATTTTTGAGTGTCAGCGACAACGACATATGCTCGTCCGGTACCCGTACTGCTAAAACTCTTGCTCAGGAATTTTCTGGAGGAACTGGAGTTGCTTCACGCCCCTATGTTCTTTGCAATAAAACTCAATTCAATCAAATCGGCGGAAGCGGTTTTTCCAGCATTGTTAATAAACATTTTAGATTGGCAGCTGATTTAGATTTTTTAGGCACAGCTAATGCTCTTACACCCATTGGCGATGCCTTCACATCTTTAGAAAATCATGGTTCTGCCACTGACCCTAGTCATTCTTATGCCGCAGTTTTTGAAGGGGCCAATCACAAAATTTCTAATGTTTATTTAAAAGTTACAAATAATAATTTTTTGGGAATTTTCAGGCAGATGACCGCCAATGCTGAAGTTAAAAATTTAACCATTGATCGAATGGAAATAAACTGCACCGACAGCAATAGCTCTACCCCCATTTATTGCCAAAAAATTGGAAGTATTGCGGGGGCCGCTGGAGGAACGAGTTCAGTGATTAAAAATATTTTTGTGCATTCTAAAATAGACGGTGAGGATAACGTCGGTGGATTGATAGGTGAAGTTAAACAAGATTTAAATTTTACTCAAGTTCATGCTTATGCTGTGATTAATGGAGGAGTTAACCTAGGCGGACTGATCGGAACTATCAGCGATGGTTCGGTTAATATAACAGAGTCAAGCGTTAGGGCCTATGTCGATAGTGATAGGAGTGGCAACGTCGACAGCTGTGTTGGCGGAGTCGTGGGAAAATCTTCCACTGCAACAACTACAATCACCAAAGTTGCCGCCAGAGCAAATTTAAGTGGCAATAAAATGATCGGCGGAATAATTGGAAGTTTTTTGGGCCCATCGGGAAGTACCATTGAAGATACTTATTTTATGGGCACACTGAGAGGGAATAATATTTATGATAAATATGCAGACATTGGCGGTATTGTTGGCTCTTTAGGAAGTATTCCAAGTATGCATCGAACGATTGCGCCAGCTGTTTTGATAGATTTTAAAAGAAGAGATTCTGATTTAGATTGGTCAGAAGAGAATGGAGCTTACGCTGGAGGATTAATAGGCAATGCCACATCAGGTTGCGCCAATGTTGGCAGCAATTCCTATTTTAGCAGCAGTAATAATACCTCAGGAGCTTGGGATGGCAATGCGGCCGCAGGTTGTGGCACCTATGCTACTCAGGCCAATTTAAAATTGCATTCTATTTATTCTAGCAGTTTTGGATCAACCTATTATTCCAATGACGGAACAAAAACGTGGGTACTTGCTTCGGCCAATGATACTTATGATTATCCCCGGCTTTCTTTTGAACTGGCGATTGAAAATAAAGTCCCTTATTTAAAAAGGCCATGTTCGGGACTTTTTACAACAGCAGTAGGAGCGGGAACTTCTGCTTCTCCTTATTGGGTATGTACCATTACCCAGTTTGAGGCAATGAGTACCAGCAGTTACTATATTTTAAAAAATGATATTGTTTATGAAGGGTCCTCAGCTAAATCTTCTCCTATTTTTAGTTCCGGCGTTTATCATTTAGATGGTGATAATCGTGGAATTTACGGCCTTAGTTTTACCGGAAATGCGGCGACAACAAAGTTATCTATTTTTGATTCCTTAAATTCTGGTTCGGTAATTAAAAATTTGAAGCTGGGAGGTTTTACTGTTGATTTTGCTGCCTCGGCGCTTACCTCCTCACCAAATGTCTCAATTCTCGCCGATAGCAATGTAGGAACTATTGATAAAGTAGAGAGTTTTGGGCATTTGATGAAATTTGTTGATGTACACATTACAAGTAACAGCGTGTATCTTTCAGGTATTGCTAATTTAAATAGCGGCACTATTCAAAATAGTTACAGCTCTTTTCTTTTAGAATCAAAAATAGATAATAGTGGTGCGACTGGAAGTTTTTATACTTCGGGAATGATCTATAGCAATTCAGGAACTATTTTAAACAGCATTTCGGCCTTTGAACTCCTGTATAATTCAGTGACTGTGGGATTTAATTCTACTGCTACTCATTTCTATAGCGGAGTTACCGCTTTTAACAATAGCGCTGGAATTATTAATCAAGTTGACGCCAGAGGGTATTTGCAAATTGTGAATACCTCTACTGCTGCCGGGGGAAAAATTTCTGGACTGGTCTATAACAACAATGGACTGATTACCGATTCCGTCTCATCTCTAGGTTCCAATTTATCTTATTTTAATGGTTCAATCGCAGGTCTGGCATATACTAATTCTTCCGGCAGTACTGTCCGCCGAAGTTTTTATAAAAATACTTACGGTCAAAATTATTTAAGTAATGCTATGCCAACTGATTACAACGGAACGATTATAACGAATAGTGGAACTTCTACTGAAAATTTTTGTCACGACAGTTCACAAACTTCACTGAGTGGTACTCTTAGTATGGCCAATGTCACGACTCTTACGGGAGCTGCAACCGCTTTTAATACAGAACTAAATACAGGGGACATCATTTGCGTGGGAACACAATGTCGAGCAATTGCCAGCGTCGATTCACCTACCCAGGTGACAACAACGGCCAGTTGGTCAAGTCCCTCAGGATCTCTTTATAAAGGGGCCATTGGCCCAGGCTGCGTTTCTTCATACACTTATAGTTTAAGTAGCGGGTATTTTATGGCCCCTTCTGGAATTTGTTCTTATGCCTGGAGTATTGCCGACGATATATATAGTTCATCTGGATACACTTGGATATTTACCGACTCAACCTCACCCCCTTTTTTAAAAGATCCTGGGGTTCAAGAAAAATCAATTTTTCTAGGCACTGCCTACTTTTAATATACTCCTCATCTCTTAGGTTAGGTATACGCCTATCCACCAAGAAAAAATATTGGCAATAAATATTAGGCCCGAAGCGCCAATTTTATTGGCCCTAAAAAATAGAACAATTAAAAAAATCTCAACTAAAGGTGCGAAAATTTCAGCGCCAATTAAAACATAAATATACTGCAAGTTTTCTTTGAGGCCTAAATAAGGCAATAAAAAATAAACAATGGGATGAGTGGCAAGATTACAGGTGAGTAAAATTAAAATAACTTTTAGAATTTTAGGGTGTTGTTTTTTTAGTGCCAAATAATAAAAAGGTGATTCAAGTAAACAAGTTAAAAAAAAGACCCAGAGATAATGTGAAAAAGCTGGATAGTCTATCTGAACAGCGACACTTTCTAGTGAAATTCGACAACCAGCTTCCACTAAGTCATGAGCAAAAAAATATTTGAATACTCCAGCAGGAGTATAGCAGCCGACAGATAATGAATTCATTTTTCTGCCTTTATCGTCACAAGAGCAAGTGCCGCCATTTCCATATAACCATGATAGGCGGCAAGGGAAAAATAAATGACTCGAGCTATTGGAAGTTTTACAAAAGTCCAAACCAAAATCATTACAAGAAGAGATAGAACGATGACCATCAGTTGATTTTTAGTAAAGTCCAAAGTCAACTTTTGGTAACATTGGCGAAAACTAGTTGGAACTTGATGAGAATGATGTTGATCGGGAATGGCCTTCATCCAAACAAAATAATGGAGAGACTGTCCAAAAGCATAAGCGACAACAGAGTGGAACCAAGTAATGTAATTAGCAGACCAGGGAACAATCATTTTTCCAAGCTTAGAATAATCAATATCGGCCCAAGCTAATGCAGAGGCCGGTGTGTATAGCTTATAAACCGAATCAAAAACTCCTAAAAAAATAAGAGTAGAGATTATTATAAAAATTAAAGTGGCAAAATAGGCCACTTTTTTTTCTGAAGAATTTTTAGCGGCAACAATCCAATAAAGGAATGCGATAATATTATGTAATAGGACTAACACTCCCATTATCCAAATTGGCGATAACCATGCCAAGAGAAGAAAAGGAATAATAAAAATTAAAGCAAAGACAACTTTAGTTAATGATTTGCGATAAATAATAGCAAGTCCTAAAAATGTTATAATAAAAGACAGAAGTTCTAATGTATTTGAAGAACTCGATAAGAAGTCCCCATCTATAATTTGAACTTCACTTAAAAGACGTATGATAGAAACACCGGCAAATATTGAAGTTAGAAAATTAAATGCTTGAACACCTACTGTCTTTTGATTTTTATCTGCAAGTGAATAGTGAAGATAACGAATACTTGAATAAATGTGAGGGAGTCCATAAATTATTGGGCCAATTAAAAGAACCCACAATGGAAAAAATAAAGAAAAAAACAAATTAAATATTGTTACTACCATAAAAGATGAAAGTAATCGAAGTGAGCGGTTGCAAAATATTTTTTTTAAAGTGTCATTTTTAAGTGTTTTTTGAAGGAATAAAATTCTTATTTTATCGAAATATCCTGCGAGTGGTATTGCCATCTGGTTTATCATATATACTCCTCACGTATGAGTTTTTCTGCATAGAAAACTCAGTACAGCTAGCGGCATGGCCCTACAAGAAAAAGGCCAAAAACTTCTTTTTGGCCTTCATTCTTTTTACTCATCTAAAAAACCAATTAACCCATGCGAATAACGGGTCTAAATTTTGCCAATGGTTTTCCATTCGTTGATTTCGAAATTTTGCAATAGCTTTGCTCAGTAGCATGTGGATTGGGGCCTAGTAGGCCACCAATAAATTTTTCACAAACAATTTGAGTTTCACCAGAACCTGAACGAAAAACTTTATAAGTTGAGCTCTTAGTTCTCATTGCAGAACCACGTAAAACTTCAACTTTAAGTGAATCATAAAGTTCGACGGCATCTTTACCGCTAACGTTGACATCGACAGATGATTCCGCCACTGGTGCAGGTGGAAGCGGAATATCAGCAAAAGAAGAAGAAGCAAGAAGCATTACAGAAAGAAACAATAAACTTTTCATAAAAACCCTCCATTTTTAGGTTGAGTTGGTATAGCAAAATTTAGAGATTGACGACAACTTGTAGATAAAAATTACCTTAGAAGAATTATGATGAGGTTATAACCTTTACCGATAGTAGATAATATTTAAAATTAATACTATTTGGGTGTTCCTTCTCTAGAGGATGGAGGAGAAACAACTGTCTTGGAAACAGGGGGCGAAGCAATTTCTTTTCCATCTCTTTTTTCTTCACCGAGTGATTGAGGACAATAACTTTTGCAGAAAGCTGTATCTTTCACTATAGAGTAGTTTTCATCTCCATCTACAACTAAAAGACATAAAAATCCCTTTTTCATTAATTGTCCCGCATTATAGGTCTTGCAAGTGGCCCCGCCCTGAGTGTGTCCATCTGAAAGAAGCTCTAACCCTACAGGCGTAATTTTTTGAGAGTCATTTTTACAAAAACTTAAGCAAGCTTCTTTATTCTTGGTAACAACTAATTCTTTCCAGTTGTGCATTTTATGTGAGCAAACGGTATAGGGCGGATAAACTGTTTCTCCCACCACTTTGCTTATACAAGAATCTGCTTTCATTTTTTTATTCAAGGGTCGTCCAATTTTATCGGCGTTCTTTAGCGCTATTGCATTAAGACAAAGAGGATCATTTAGATCACAATCATCAGATTCATTTGCGAAAGCTTCATTCAAAATAAATATTAAACAAAAAATTTTAATTATAATTGACATAAACTATTATCGGTCAACTCCTCTAAATACTTGAATTAAAAATTTACAGTTGTTTTTTAGTACGAAAAACTCAGTATTTACGAGTGGTATTCCCGTAGCGGTTTGCTTGAAAAGAAAAGCGCAAAGGGTATATGTCTTACCGAGGTCTCATTTTAATAATAATTTTTCTTCAAGGGTCTTGAGCCAATTTTTGGCCTTTTCAATTATTTCTAAAACTTCCGGTTTGGATTTAGAGCGGGCCCACCATACACCATAATTTTCTTCTTCAAATTTTTTTCCAGGTATAATTACCAGTTCATCTTTTTCAATTTCTCTTGCCACTGCATAGTAAGGGATAATTGCCCAACCAAAACCCATTAAGGCGGCCTCTCTTTGAGAAGCGATATCGCTAAAAATTCCAAAATACCAACCAGTATCTATTTCTAAATCTAGCATCGAAAGTTCTGTTCGCATAAATTTAAGGCAATCATCTATTTGTAAATCTTGAAACTTTGCAACTTTTCGTTTGGCGACAAATTTTGGGGCGGCCACACAAACAAAACTTTCTTTGACTATTTTTTTAAAAGCTATTGCCGGATCATTTGGCCTGCCACAATCAAATCCAAAATCCGCCTTGCCAGATAAAAGTAAATTTTCGACACCCTCATCACTAGAGATTAGTGAAACGCTGACATCTTTTTCTCCGATTAAAGTTCGTATTTGCGGTATTAAAAGACGAGCGGCGAATTCTCTCGTGGTGGCGATTTTAATATTCTTTTTGCCCTTTAATGATGATTTTTGATCCTCGATGGCATCTGTTGCCCAAGAAATTAATCTTGTTCCAAGTTTAGAAACCTGCCATCTGCCGTCGATTTTTTCTAATGTATTAGTTCGCAGAGCAAGCGACTTGAGCTGGCGAGAAACGACGGAAGCGTCTTTATTAAGGGTACTGGAAATTTTATCCAAACTTTTAAGCTCATTAAAGAGCAAAAGAAGTTCACAGTCTTCAGAATTAACAGCAAAATTACGCATAAAATATGGCCTCTCAAAACCATGCAAGATATGCACGATGATCTTCTAATATATGTGGTTATTTAAAGTGACAATGAAGAGGTAAAAAAGAAAAGAATAGCTAAAAAAATTGCGTAAATAAAAACAAAAAGTTTAAAAGATGTTTTTGGATTGCGATTAAAATTCACTACAGATGCGGCATAATTTGGTCAATAAATTTTTATTATACTCATCATCCTTTTAAAGAGCACTTCCGCATATTTTTTTCAATCCTATAGGAAGCTCTCACAAATAGTTATACATCCCCTATTGCCTTGTTAAGGGATATTTTAATGGTTGTACGTGTTTATTCCTCTGCGGTTATATTGCTTTTTATTTTTTTAAGTTCTGTTTCAAATGCAGAGTCAAATAAAGACACTCTAAACCCTGGTAGCGCTCGAGATTATATAACTGACAATTGTCTTGAAGTTAAAGATACAGTTTCAAATGAATTAGATTTAAGAAATAATAGTCTTAGACGTTGTAAAGACGGTACTGTTTCTTTTATTCAACCATCATCACAAGGAGTTTTTAACAATGAGGGAAGATGTGGGCAAACCGCTGCTTCAAATTTACTATACTCATATTGCCATTTGGCGGCACACCCAGAAAGTTACTCCAATTATTTTTTAGGAGATGTCACTCCAGGTGTTCGCCCTAAAACAATGCTTGATGGAATAAATAAAATTTTTGAGAATAATAGATCTCATTGTCCGACTGGTAAATGGATTTCAGTTAAATCAAAAAACTCAGATGCTTTTTTAGATTCTATTGAAAGTGGTCTAACGCCCAAGTCATCATTTAAAAATTTAACAAGAAGAACAAGAGAAGGTGGAGAAGAAATTTTAAGATCCCCAGTTTTGGCCTTAGTTCGAAATCCAGGAGGTCGAATTCCTCACTGGTTGACCATTGTCGATTTACTCGATCGCAATAATTCATCTTGTACTGTGGTTGTCAATCAGTGGGACGATCAATTCAAAATTCCTTGTTCCGTTTTTGTTAGATGGTCATACGGTATTTGGGATACCTATGCGCCATTCCTTCCTGGGTATTTAATTTTACGTTATCAATTTTAGCTTAATTGAATTCAAAAATGTAACCTTTTCAGCTCACGGCGCCACTACTGGCAAAGTGTGCTAAATAAAATCTCTTAATTTAAGCGCCAGGGGATCTTTATGAAATTTTTTTTGTCCATGATGTGTTCATTTTTTGTGGCCAATATAGCACATGCAAAATTTGATCGTGTTTCCTATAAACCCGCTCAAAATATTTTAGAAAAAAATGGTGTTGAAGATGCCTGTACTGAGATGTCGTTTAATAATTTGTTTAAATATGTAAGTGAGCTTGAAACAGAAAACAACCAAGAAGAAATGTCCGAAGAATATGATAAAAAAGAAAAAAGAAAAAACTATTCTAAATTTTATTCAACTGCAATGGAGCATCTCCTTTTTACTAAAAATTTAACGTGCTCTGATTATTTGAAAGTGGAAAGTTTCAATTTGGCCCGATCAATTATTTATGCAATATTCACAGATAAATTTCCCATAAGCCAAATGAGCATTAAAGATTGGGTGGGCATGATTGGAAATGGCGTCATCACCATTCCCTATAAAAGTCCAAAAGATCGTCTTAAAAAATTAACCATTGAGCAAGCGCAAAGTGAAGCTAGCAACCTCGTAAATCCTCTTACTAAAAAAGTTTATACTCCAAAAGAACTTACAAATCTAAATTACATTCAAGTTGCAAAGCTAGATATTGGAAAGAATCATCAGATGTGGAGAAACCAGGAAGACTTAGAAAAGACCGAATGGACAAAAGAAGGGGCCTGGGGAAAACTAGAAAATATGATGAATGCCAAGGCGACAAAAAAATTCTCAAAAAGATGCAAAGATCTATGTACTTCACTAGAAAATAAATACGATCTTAAAATTGCTAAAAAAATATTAATTTTTGAGAAAGTGAAAACCTCTGCCACCAGTCCAAAGATTGAAGGTAAAGACCTCTATGGCTTTAACTGGAAAATTAAATGGGGAGTTGAGGCCTTTGTTGAGTCAGTGGTCGGCCGACTTTATATGAAGTTAGGTGGAAAATTTAGCGAAATAACCTACACGAACACTCACGGTTCATCCGATCTTCTTTTAATTTTAGGATCAATGGGGGAGAAAAGCTCATGCCATAACATTAATAATTACGAATGGTTTCTTTATTGTATGAAAACTTCAATTTATGAATTTAATCCATCACCCTACATAGCTCAGACCGGCATAATTACAGGAGAAAACCTTGATTCAATTTTCAATGGGGCCGCTTCAATAATCAAAGACCCTAAAATAAGAGCAAAATATATAGGACGAACTTGGGTTACATTCAAAGAAAGCTTAGTTGAATTTAATGCTGAAAATGTTTTACCCAAAGTCGGTTCTGGCCCAGAAAACAGATTGGGCTTTGAAAATGATCGAGTTCTCAGGGGACTTTCTTTACTTGCTAGTTGGGTTGGAAACGACGATGCTAAAGAAGATAATTCACGAAGCGTTTTAAGTGAAGAAAATGGCAAAGATGTTTTCGTTCACTATTGGCATGATCTGGGTTCTGCACTTGGTAGTACGATTTATCCTGGAAAAATAAATAGTTTAAAAACGAATACTGATTTTATGTATACTGCTACAAGCTTATATAAAAACTCCCCAAAACTTTTAATTCCTTATGAGTTTCTTGGACACACTTGGATTGTTGTTCCAAGGCTTCATCTTTACAAACCAGATTCTTGGAACAAAGTTACCTATTCCGACGGACTTTGGATGGCGATGAAGATTGCAAGTCTACAAGAATCAGACATAAAAGAAGCAGTGGCGGCAAGTAAATTACCTCAATTTGTTCAAGATGCATTGGTATTTAAATTAATGGATAGAAGAATTCGTATGGCAAAAATATTTGGAATTACGTTTCCAGGAGTTCAAGATTCTTACCCATTAACAATTAAATATAATTTAACTAAGAAAGAAGTTCGCCAAGCAATTGCTAAATATTTCGATATTAATTTTGATCGTATGGAGTTTGAAATTAACAAAAATAAATTATTAAAAGGCAAAAAAGAATATTTCGATACCGTTGTAAAGGATGGTGAAATAGTAAGCTGCTCAAAATCTCTTCTTGTAAATATAGTCGAAAAAGCTTGGTTTCCCTCGGGGCTTGAAAGACGCCGAAGCCGATTGAACTACAAAGACCAAATGCCGGACTGTATATTTAATCCTTAATTTGAATTATTTGAGCCCAATAAACTTTTCAGAAAGCTTAAGGGTAAGACAAGTTTCCTTGCTCCAAAATAGGGCGTGCTTTGAGCGCATTCTTCTAGGAACTTTTGAAGGGTACATTACCCTATCTAAAAATGAGTGCGTTGCAATGACTGCTGACCTTAGAAATTGACTTGGAACTTTAAAAACAGAGCTTACCCAAATAGTTTTGCCGGCCAAAATATTTTTTTTAAATTCAGAAGAATATAAATTTTCATCACCGACAATATAAACTAAATCAACACTAGGAAGTTCAAAAATATCTGACATCCTCAAAATTCTCTCCCTCATAACAAAAGGATGAGAACCAAAATAATTCAAAACTTCAGTTCGTTTATCAAATTTTTTCTCTCGATTGCGATATTTTTCAAGTCGATTTTTTTCGTGATACAATTGCAAAATATCTTTTTTCTTTTCAATATATTTAGATATTTCTCTGACATGCCCGTAATGAAAAATACGGGCCTCGCTAAAATAATTTTTACTGTAATTTCTAAAACTTTGAGCATCTCCCCAACTTTCAATTATGGGAGAACTACTCTCCCTTGGAAATAGTCTCACGGCCCTTATTTCTTGAGGGTACCATTTTTTATTAATAGCAATATGGTTATGGTTTTGCCAAAAATGAAAATAGCGAAAAGAGACGACATCACAACCAGAATTTTCCGCATTCTCAATGTCAGACTTAATCAATTCAAGATCATTCTGATGCAATACCTCGTCTGCCTGTAAATATATTGCCCAAGCAGAATTTAACGACATTTTTTTTGCATAATTTCGAGCAGCTGTTAATGCCAAATTAGTTTGCTGGGATAAAATAATTGCACCGTCACGAAGTTTTTCATCCCATATCGTGGGTATTATTTGCAAATGTGGAATTTCCTTAAGTGAGGATTCTGTATCGTCTTCACTGTTTCCCAAAGCAAGAAAAGTTTTATCAACCAGATGGGAAAGAGATTTAAGAGATTCTAAATAGCAATAATCATATTTAATGGCATTTCGAAGAAGGGTAAAAGCAAATAACGGCAAAGGCATAACTAGTCTTCAAAAATAAAAATTTTAGCGGCACCTATATGGCCATAACGTTTCCATTTTGTTTTTAAAAACTCCACACGCATTAAATATTCACGTTCCTTTTTTGGATCCTTCAGTTTTCTGATTTTTTTAGATTCCTTATTAAAAATTGATTTTACTTCTTTGGGTAAAATACAAATCCCTGACAGCAAATAACTCATGCCATCGATTTCTAAAGTTCGACCCAAAAAAATGTCCCTTTTTACAATCGCCAAGCAGGGATGGTCTTTAGGTAAAATTATTTTTTTATCGTGAAGAATATCTTTAAGTATAATTTTGCCGCTAAAAGTATTTCCGGTATATTCAAGCAGCGAATGATTGACGTTCAAAAGACTTTTGGCAAGACGATCGTCAATTTGATACTTAGTGAGATAATCTTTAATCACTGTTCTGGTATTTCTTTTTGAGACAAATTGCAAAATATACCAATCATTAAATGAATTCATACGGGCCTCGTAATCATCGTCTTCTTCATTGACCTGACCAGTCTGCGAAAAATATTGATTTTTGGCCTCAATTAAAGTGTCGTAATGATTCCCCGACATATACTCTTTAACCGCCATATTAATATGAAACTGAAGAATATTTTCATGGGTGGGTTCGTTGATCCCACTCGTAGAGTTGATCGTTGATTTATTCCTTAAATCCAACATATCGCTTGAGTGTGGGCCGCTTGTCATAATTTTTCCTTAAATCAGTCTTCTACTTTGAGAACCGCTAAAAATGCCTCTTGCGGGATTTCCACATTCCCCACCATTTTCATACGTTTTTTTCCAGCTTTTTGTTTCTCTAACAATTTTCGCTTACGAGAAATATCTCCGCCATAACATTTGGCCAACACATTCTTACGAAGGGCCTTGACCGTTTCTCTAGCTACAACTTTAGCACCAATGGCGGCTTGGATAGCAATGTCAAATTGCTGCCGATCAATTATTTTTTGTAATTTACTAACTAATTCTCGCCCTTTTTGATCGGCCGATTGGCGGTGAACAATAATTGATAATGCATCTACCGGATCTCCGTTTAATAAAACATCAAGCTTAACTAAATTGGCCTCCTGATAACCAAAAAACTCATAATCCATAGAAGCGTAACCTTTAGTTTGCCCTTTAAGTTTATCGTAAAAATCAAAAACCATTTCAATCAATGGCAATAAATAAGTTATTTGAACACGATCCGTTGTGATATATTTTATCTCTTGCTGAATTCCTCTTCGCTCTTCACATAATGTAATAATTTTTCCCACAAACTCATTGGGAACGTGAATATCGATTTTAACAACTGGTTCGCTAATAGCTTCAATAGAAGTAAGATCGGGAAGTTTTGAGGGGTTTTCCACCATAAACTCTTGGCCCTGGGTCGTTTTCACTTTATAACTGCAAGAAGGTGAAGTCGAAATTATATTTTGATTAAATTCGCGCTCTAGTCTCTCTTGAATAATATTCATATGCAGCATACCCAAAAAGCCACAACGAAATCCAAACCCAAGAGCGGCTGAAGTTTCTGGTTCAAAGGTAAAGGAAGAGTCGTTTAGCGCAAGCTTCTCCAAAGATTCTTTTAATATTTCATATTCATTGGAGTCCACCGGAAAAATTCCAGAAAAAACCATCGGCTTCACTTCTTTAAATCCCGCCAGCTCTGGAGTATTTTTAAAATTGGCACTAATAATAGTATCGCCAATTTTTATATCCCTAATATTTTTTAGACCAGAAATAATCATTCCCACTTCACCAGCGCCAATTTCTGCGACATCTGTAAAAAATGGAGTATTTATTCCCAGTTTTAAAACTTCGTAATCATGGCCAGAATATTTGAGGCTAAATTTATCCTTAAGTTTTAAAGTTCCATGCACAATTCTAGTTAAAATGACTACACCTTGATAAGGGTCAAACCAAGAATCAAAAATCAGCGCTTGCAAAGGAGCATTGGGATCGCCCTTGGGTGCAGGAATTCGACTCACAATAGTCTCCATTAACTCGGCCACACCAAGTCCCGACTTAGCAGAAACTAAATTAGCATTGCTGGTATCTAGGCCTATAATATCTTCAATTTCTTTTTTTACTTTCGGCACATCGGAATGAGGCAAATCTATTTTATTAATAACTGGAATAACCTCTAAATTATGTTCTAGGGCCATGTAGACATTGGCCAAAGTTTGGGCCTCCACCCCTTGAGATGCATCCACGACTAATAGTGCCCCATCACATGATGCCAAGGAGCGACTCACTTCATAGGAAAAATCCACATGACCAGGGGTATCGATTAGATTAAAAAAATAAGTTTCGCCGTCCTGTGCTTGATATTTTAAACGGACAGTTTGCGCTTTTATGGTAATGCCACGTTCTCTTTCTAGGTCCATATTATCTAAAAAACGATCGGTCTTTTGTCTTTCTGAAACAGTATTAGTCATCTCAATCAAGCGATCTGCAAGAGTAGATTTGCCATGATCAATATGTGCGATAATAGAAAAATTTCGGATCTTGTTGCGATCCATAAAATTACGACCCAGTTTTTTTATATTTTAGGTAAATACCTCAGTGGACAATATCATAAGGTAATAATCAAGGGAACTCTCTTTAGCGCGAATAGGGATAATATTGGCGAAGCCCTGAAAAACCATTTCGCTTGAAACTTCCTGACTAGCACTCGTGGTCAAATCTTCCTGCTCGCCATCAGGCG
The DNA here is from genome assembly GCA_023250815.1 of Bdellovibrionales bacterium. GTDB lineage: Bacteria > Bdellovibrionota > Bacteriovoracia > Bacteriovoracales > Bacteriovoracaceae > JAHEZZ01. The sequence continues at coordinate 19,196 of JAHEZZ010000005.1, read as the reverse complement.
TAATGTTTACGGTTTCCTTGTGAGAAATATTAATCACAATATCTTGATTCTCAATTTTAGAGCGACGTTTGATTGCCAAATTAAATGATTCAATAATAGTTTCCGGAATAAGTGCCTCTGTCATCGCCTTACCCAAAATCTCCTCTGACTGAACCTTAAGAAGAGAATAGGTGCGATTGTTCATATAAACTATTTTATTTTGAGCATTAGCAACTAAAACAGGTTTTTTGACCATATTTGCGAGAGCATCAAATTTTCGTTGTTCAACTGAGATACGCTCCCTTCTCAAATCTTCAAAAACTTTAAAACTCTGGATCATCTTGTTCATCTCACGGGCAATTTCTCCAATCTCATCTTCTTGATTATAAAAAATGGAAACGTCAAAGTTACATTCCTGAAGCTCACGAATAGCATCTTTAATTTTTTTGAAAGGCAAAGAAATTTTACTGGGAACAACCAGCCCAATTAAAATTGTTCCCAAAAAACCAATAATTAAAGTAATCATCATATTTCTTTTCGTTTCATTGATAATTTTTCTAATTTTTTGATCATTTTGATTACTTTGAAAGTATTGAATCTCCTGTAAATTACTGTAAGACTCTAAAATTGTATCGGCCAATTCCCCAATACTTTCAACTCCGGCATTATCCCCACCTCGATTAAAATGCGAAGCCTTACTGACAATCAGCTTAAGAGATTCCACGTAAGAATTCATTTGAGTAATAATTTTTTTTATTTCTTGATCTTGATATAAACTATCTAGGTTTTGGAGAAGAGAAGAAAAAGAGTCACAAAGACCGATAATTTTTTCGACGTTCTCTGCCGAGTTTTTTTCAGTTACTAATTTTCTTTGATATTTTATAATAGAGACAGCAGAAATTCTAATTTCGTCATTTAACGTCGAAATACGATTTGATTTAATTGTCAGTTTTTCAATATTTTTATTAAGAGAATTCAAAAAATAAAAAACTACAAAAGTTAAAATCAAGATGAGCAAATTGGCGACGATAAAACTAATTGAAACGCGATTTTTTAATGATAGATTCAAAGGACTCTCCTGTTCTTAAAGAATCAATTTTCCGCCAATTCTTGAAATAATAAATTAAAGTTTTTATCGTTGCCCACCAGCACCACAATATCATCTGGATCAATAATATCCATAGGCATTGGGGCATCGTTGATTTCAATTTTATAGGCCGATTTTCCTTCTTCCGTAATATAAGGAATTCTTTTTTGAAGAGCGACAATATTAAGGGAATAATTTTGTCTGATCTTACTTTCAACTAAAGTTTTACCCTCATACCGTTTTCCTAGCTTTAACTCTACAATAGAATAGCCAGCAGCAAAATTATAACGTTGCAGAACGTGAGGCGCTACAATTTGTGAAGCGATAATTTCGCCCATTTCTTCTTCTACTAAAATGACTTCACTCGCCCCTATTTCTCTTAACACATGTTTTTGTAGTGGGTTTGTAGCACGAGCAATAACTCGCGCCACCCCTAATTTTCGAAGCATCGCCACCGCCAAAATGCTAATTTCGATATTATCGCCAATCGCCACTACTGCGACGTCGACATCGGAAATATTCACAGAGCGAAGTGACCTTTCTTCGGTTACATCCATCGCCACAGCATGAGTTACTCGATCTTTTATTTTTTCGACTAAGGCATCATTGCGATCAATAGCAATTACTTCAGCACCTTTTTCAAATAATCTGGCGGCGGTCTTTGATCCGAATGTTCCCAGGCCAATTACTGCTACGATCATATATTTTTCCTTTTCCTGTTCTATCCTATCATAATTCGCGCATCGGGATATTCCGTTTTGCTTGATTTTTCTTTTGCGGCCAATGCTAAAAGCATCGTCAATGGGCCAATTCTACCAATAAACATGACTATTGAAATGATCATTTTTCCCAAAGAACTTAAGTAAGGAGTAATTCCAAGCGAAAGACCAACCGTACCAAAAGCACTCGTCACCTCAAATGCCAAGGCCAGTAAAGTTTGTTTTGATTCTACCATCATCATCAAAAGTGTAAAAATATTTACAATTCCCAAAGAAACAAAAGTTAAAGTTGTAACTTTCACCACTACATCTGTAGAAATTTTTCTTCTAAACAAAGACACAGTTGAAAGACCTCTAAAAGTTGCTTTAATAGACTGGAATAAAACTGCCAGTGTCGTTGTTTTAATCCCGCCGCCTGTCCCACCTGGACTAGCGCCAATAAACATATAAATAATCATCACCAAAATAGTATAATTATGCAGACCCGTCAGCGGAATTGTATTGAAACCTGCAGTACGCAAAGTAACGGACTGAAATAAGGCCACTTGAGCTTTCTCAAAAAGTGAAAAATTATCTAAGGAGTAAAGGTATTCGCTAAAAAAAATAAAAATAGCGCCACTGGCAGTTAGAAAAAAAGAGGTCACAAGTACGGTCTTGGAATGCATTGAAAGCCTAACTAACGAATGCTTTTTCACTATAAAATCTCTCACTTCTTTAATGACTACAAATCCTAATCCACCAAGAGTAATTAATGCAGCAATGGTCCCGTGAATCAAAGGTTTATTAGCATAGCTTTCAAAGCTGTCGTTAAAAAGCGAAAGGCCGGCGTTACAAAAAGCAGAGACAGAATGAAAAAGTGCAAAGTATAAGGCCTTCCCAAAATCAAAACCATCAAAAGTAAAACCAATAGTCAAAATGACCATTCCCCAAAGCTCAATAAAAAAAGTAAACTTCACAATATCAATAATAACGTCGTACAACTCATTCATGCTGGCGACATCAAGCACATCCTGCATTGCAACCCTGTCTCGCATCTCGAATGATCGGCCCAAAAAAATTGTCATTGAAGCAGAGAGAGTCATAATGCCCAATCCACCAACTTGCATCAGTGTCATCAATACCAGCTGTCCAAATAAGCTAAAATCATCGACCACACTAACGGTTGCCAAACCCGTTACACATGCAGCAGAAGTCGACATAAAAAGAGCGTCAATAAAACTAATACTTTTACCTTCATTTACAGAAACCGGCAGAACTAATAAAAAAGCCCCTAAAAAAATCACCGTAAAAAAAGACAGGGCGACCATTTGAGTTGAACTCAAGTGAAATTTTCGAATAATATTTTGTAATAACATTCCTTCATTTGCTTTGGCCTTTGGTAAAAATTGATCGTTTTCTATAACAATCACTTCAGAGTCAAAAGATATACCATCAACAAAAACCTGACTGCCGATAGAGGCACTAGCAGGGGATTTTGTTGGCTCATACCAAGAAATTAAGCTACTCATGAGATGGGCCGAGGCAAGTAAAAATGAAAATTCTAAATCCCCCCACGCAATAAGTAAGGGAACAAAAACAATTAGAGAAAAAATATGTTTTCTTAAATAATCTTCTAGAGAATCAGAAAGAATAAAATTAAAAACAAGAGTAATAATTAAAACTGCCGGAATAAACCAGACCCATCGATGCAATATCAATTGCGCCAATTCACTGCTAACAAAGGACGGCAGATGGCCTGTTGACTTTAAGGTATAAAGGAGGATAAATGCTCCGTTGACCAAAAATTCAAATACAATTGGCAGTCTTTGAAAATAATTACTTAATTTTATATTTTTATCCTTTGGCCCTATCTATGAACTATATTATAGCATCTACACCAGTTATACTGCGACCAGTTTTCTTTTTAAGTAAACCGTCTGGAGGTGGCACTCATAATATTGAGTTTTCCAGTCTAGAAAACCCAAACGTGAAAAGTATAAATCATTGTTTAGAAAAAAATGAAAAAATCTGAACACGACGAAGAATGGTTTGAATTTAGTACTGATTCCATGGATATTCTCGGGCAAGGGGTTTCTAAATCCGGAGGAATGGTCAGCTTTGTCTCCAAATCTTTGCCGGGTGAAAGTGGCAGGGCCAAAGTTTTTTTTCAAAAAAAGAATTGGCGTCGTGGCGTATTAGTTTCTACCAATAACCTTTCAATTAAGTCACCCTTAAGAAAGAATCCCGATTGCCGACACTTTGAGAATTGCTTCGGATGTCATTATCTACACACAGATTATCACAATGAACTTCATTTTAAAAAAAATGCCCTGCTAAATCATTTGCGCAAAATCGATCTTCCTGAAATAAAAATAATAGGCGCAAAAAAAAGAGACGGCCATAGAAACAGAATGCAGTTGCATTATGATTTAAAAAATAAAAAAATTGGCATGATGGGCCCCTTTGGAATTGTAGAAACTCCAGATTGCCAACTGCCCACCCCCCTTCTTCATCAAGCAATTAAAAAATTCACAGAAAATGACTGGTGGATTCACCCACAATTTAAAGATCATCCAGAAATGGGACATATTGAATTCTGCCTCACAGAGAAAAATGACATCAGTATGGCGCTCAATCAGAAGTACGCTCACTTAGGTTTTTCCCAAGTTAATACTGAAATGAACCAGCAACTTGTAAATCTTATAACAGAGCAAATCTCTCAGGAACATCGGGAAGGATTAATTCTTGATCTCTTTGGAGGAAATGGAAATCTTACATCAAAAATTACATCGCCGATTTTAGTTTGTGATGGAGAGGCCTCAACTTGCACAAATTTTCAGCAGTCTTTACAAATTAATCTCTACTCTAAAAATGCTCTACAAATAATAAACCAACAAATAAAATTGAAAAAAATATCAGGAATCATCTTTGATCCTCCCCGAAGTGGCCTTAAAGAGATCAGTCTGTGGGTCAAACAATTATTAAAAGAAAAAAAATCTTGGTTTATTTATGTCAGCTGTTCTCCTGATACTTTGGCCAGGGATCTAGAAAATTTAAAAAATAATGAACCCAAATTCAAATGCAAAAATATCTTTTTAGTTGATCTTTTTCCTGGAACCTACCACTTTGAAACACTGGCTGTTTTCAGAAAGGAAGAGTGATCAACTCGGGTTTTGTAAAATAATCAAAATCTAATCTTGGAATAAACGAATAAAGAAGATAAAATATGTATGGTCTTATGATTGAACTATAGTACATAAACGGAATATACTCATGAAGAGCAAATTTTTTTTTAGTTATCTTTTTATAATTTTTTTATTCATCAACTGCTCTAGCAACCAATCAACTGGACAATCTGAAAATGAAAAAAAAGCGGAAATTTTTTATACTTATGGAACACAGTCATTAGTACAAAAAAACTATACTGATGCCCTTGATAATCTTCTAAAGTCTTATGATCTCAATCCCAATGATTCAAAACTTAATAACAATTTAGGCATGGCCTATTTCTTTAAAGACAGAAGTGATAAGGCCATCGATCATTTAAATAAGGCCATTGAAATTGACAAAAAAAATTCTGATGCCAAGAGTAACCTAGCTTCAATTTATTACAATCTAGGTGAATACCAGAAGGCCAAAAAATTATTTCACGAAGTTTTAGAAGACCTAGTTTATCAGCACCATTACCGAATCCTGCATGGACTGGCATTAATTTCTATAAAAGATAAAAAGTATTCTGAGGCCAAGGACTATTTAGAAAAATCAATTAAAGAAAATACGGACTATTGTCCCGCTTATTTTACCCTTGGAAAATTAGAGCTAAGCAAGGGGCAACACAATGAGGCCATTGACAATTTTAAGAAGGCCAACAAAGGTACTTGCTTTAGCGAAGAAGCGCCCTTAATCGCCTTGGCACAAACTTATTATAACATCGGTGATTTTGATCGGGCAAAATTAAAATTTCTTGAATACATTGAACGTTTTCCATCTGGAAGCTTTGTAAAGGAAGCACAAAAGAACGTCAGTGAAATTACCGACCAGGACAACACCAAAGACCACATCAGGCAAAAGCAAAGTGCTCCCTTAAGAAAATCCCCCAACACAGATAACAGGGAAGAGCTCGATGAAATTAACTCTGATCCTAACTTTTAAAGATGAGGCGACATGGAAAAACTCAAGGAAGAGATTCCATCTGAAAAAAATTTGAATGATGATTATAGTCTAAAAAAAAGAAAAGACCCCGAAGCCTCTGAGCGAATTGCAGAAATTTTTTCAATCCAACAAAAAAATAACACCAAGGATTTAGTTGAAAAAGTAACCATTGGTGGATTTTTAAAACGTGAAAGGGAATCAAAACAATATAGTTTAAAGAAAATTTCAAATAGAACTAAAATTAGTATCACTATTTTAGAACAACTTGAAAATGACAAATTTATTGACTTGCCAAGTAGGGCCTATGTCAGAGGCTTTGTAAGGTCCTATGCTCAAGTGCTAGGAGTCAGTTTAGATCTATGTCAAGAAATTTTAGAGCACACTTATAATGGAATGAGCGTAAGTGAAAAAGCAGTAAAAAAAATTACTGCCTTTGATGCCCCCCCTGTCAAAAGTCACACTACCTTTATCCAGTTAGCAATGCTTGTCAGTGGAGTTCTTACTCTCATTATTTTTGCCGCTTATACAATTAGAAATACCCAAAAAGAAAATCGCACGGAAGTAGAACGCCCGATCATTCCTATCGCTGTAAATTCCAAGACTCCTCTAAAAGGAGTTGGGCCACTTAAGGAATTATCGGAAGAGAAAAAAAATAACAACATAAAATTAACAGAGATGAGTCATGTTCCAACTGCTGAAATTATAAAAACTAAAACGACTGTCGCTACGAGCGCTTTTAGACCAGGGGAAAAAATTGAGACGGTAAACGATTCTTTTTTTATAAAACCTCACGAATTAAAAATTGAAAAAAAAATCGCATCTGAAACTAAAAAAATTATAGAAACCAAAAAAGAAATTTCTGCTGTACCAACTTCAGCACCCTTATCGACTCCGAGCACTCAAAAAGAAAAAACAATTGAAACCAAGTCAATGGAAAGTGTCCTCTACAGCGAAGTTTCAATTGAAGAAAATGAAAAAAATAAAGAATACCTTCCAGATAATATTAAGGCCGCCATAATTCCGGGACTTCAGAACCTTTTTATCAATGCGATCACTGGAAACTCATGGATTACCTACAAAAAAGATGCTGAACCAATTAAGAAATTTATTTTACAACAAGGAAAAACAATTTTAATTAGGGGAAAAGAAATCCGCGTTTTCCTTGGGAATACTGGTGCATCCAAAGTTTATCTTAACAACAAATTACTTAATTTAAATGCACCTACAGGAGTCAAAAGTTTAGTTTTTCCCCAAGAAAACGCCAATAAATATAAAATTCCACTTTTTATTTATAAAGAAAGCGGAGAAGTTATCACATCAGATAATATTTAATTATTGCCAATCAAGCTTTCGATAAAAAGCATAGGCGAGAGCGGTACATACAAAGATCGGGAAAAAGGCAGTAACAATTGCCGGCATCATATCTTTCCGAGTTAAACTAGTACCGATAAAATAAAAAATATAATAAATAGAAAGAATGGCAAGAACTGGAACAATAGTACTTTTAGATTTTCCTCTTGGCCTTTTTATACCAAAAGAAAAGGCCAAGAAAACAAATGACACACATTGAAAAAGGGAACTTATTCTACTCCAGTACTCCAGCTCTCCTCGCATTAATGATATTTTTACCGCTTTAATTTCTTCAAAAATAGATCCGTCTTCTGGGTGCTCTTTAGACTTAATTTTTAGATCCGTTATTTTATTTTTATATTTATCTAAACTAATCAAAAGCTCTCTGTTTGTTCTAGTACTCTCACGATCAACGAAGCTCGACTTAAAATTATTGGTAAAAATAGGAAAATCATATTCATGATAAATTATTTTTCTAAGTTCATTTTTTTGATTGTCCCTAATTAAAAGATTGCCATCATACAAATGCAAATGAAGACCGGTCACCGCCTCTCCGGGAATTTCTTTTCGCACTAGAATACCTTTTTTGGCCATGATCACGCGCTCTACCTCACTACTTTGAGATTGAATAAAAACGTTGATCAACTCTTTGCCATCATTTTGAACATCATCGGCAAATAAAATGACATCGGGAATTTCGATATAAAATTGCCCCTTTTTTATATTGCTTAGTACGCCCTTAGAAGTAAGTTTAACTACTGTGTTTTTAAGTTCACGACTGGAGTAGGGAATAATATCTCGATTTAAATAATAGGTAAGCTGACCCACAACAGCGCTAAAAATTAAAAAAGGCAAAAAAATAGTAAAATAGCTGAGACCAAAAGATCGCATCGCAACAATCTCTGAGTCTTCGCTCATTTTGCCCAATGTAAATAATGTTGCAAACAGCAAAGAAATTGGAATACTCACGGGAAGAAATGACACTGCGATATGTCCAACAAGCAAGGCTATAATTTTAAAATCTACAGATTTATTAACTACTAATTCAGTAAAACGAAATAATTGGAAAGTCAGAAGAAAACAGACAAAAAAGATTACACTAAAAATAAAAGGCGGAATTAGTCCCGCTGTTAAATTGCGCTGAAGCACCGACCAAGCAAAAAATTTTTTAATTTTAAAATGTTGCAACTTCAAACCCCTATGCTATTTTATCCCGCTAATTGCAAGGAGAAAACTAATGTCTTTAAAAATAACTTTCAAACATAGCAAAACCCAAGAGCTGGCAGTAGAAACAGATATTCTAGTCCTAACTGCTTTTAATAAAAAAGATTCCTCAAAAAAAGAAAATGATCATTCTATTCTAATGATTTCCCACTGGCCCAAATATCTTCAAGAGACCTTCAAAGCACTTAAGCAATCTTCAAACTACAAAGGGAATTTAAGTGAAGCACTCTCCTTTACTCACCCCTGTGGAATCAAGGTGCTCTGCTGGGGTTTAGGAGATAAATCGGCGGTAACTTTTGAAAATTTGCGAAAAGAAATGGCCAAAATTTTTCGCTCAATCAGCGCCGACTATAACCATGCCAATATTGACCTAGATGGATTTGTCATTAAAAGTGATTTAACAAAATCAGCTTATTCTTTAACAGAGTCTCTAGGTTTAACAGATTATGGCTTTGATAAATACCTCACCCAAAAAAGAAAAGTTTCCCTAAAAACAATTGAGTTTTTAACCTCAGCGGGAAATACCAAAATAGCACTCGCTGAAACTGCCGCCAATCGTGCAAAAGCAGTCTATGAAAGTATCAACTTGGCACGTAATTGGATTAATGAACCACCAAACATACTCAACTCCGAAACCTATGCTGAGTTCGTTGAAAAAGACGCCAAAAATTTAAAACGAGTAAAAACGAAAGTTTTAAATAAGGCGCAAATTAAAAAAGAAAATATGAATTTGCTTTTAGCGGTAAACGCTGGCTCGGCCTTTGAACCAAAAGTTGTTCATCTCACCTATACCCCCCAAAAAGTGACGGCAAAAACAAAACACATTGCCCTCGTTGGCAAAGGCTTGACCTTTGACACAGGTGGATACTCCTTAAAACCGGGCACCTCAATGATGGGGATGAAATTTGATATGGCAGGGTCAGCAACAGTATATGCCGCTTTTAGAGCGGCGGTCTTACTTAATGCCCCAGTGAAAGTTTCTTGTTTTCTAGGAATTACCGATAATGCCGTAAGCTCACATGCTGTAATGCCTGATTCAATAATTACTTCACGGGGGGGAAAAACAGTAGAAATTTTAAACACCGATGCCGAGGGAAGATTAGTGCTTGCAGATGTTTTAGATTATGCCTGTGAACAAAAACCAGATGTGGTTATTGATGCAGCAACATTGACAGGGGCGATGCTAGTTGCCCTAGGAACCGAGGTATGCGGGATGTTCACTAATAACAAAAAATTATCAGCAGAACTTTTAAAATGCGCAGCTCAAGTTCCTGAGTACCTATGGGAATTACCTATCGTTCAGGAATACAGAGATGATATAAAATCCCTCGTTGCCGATATAAAAAATATCGGATCAGCAGGCAATGCCGGATCTGCAAAAGGTGCCGTTTTTTTAGAACCCTTTATTAAAAAGGGCATTGCATGGGCCCACTTAGATATTGCAGGAGTTGCAGGAGATCAGGGATTCTTGCAATATTGCCCGCCCAAGGGGGCCTCAGGTGTCATGGTAAGAACATTGGTAGAATATATCATGCATGCAAAATAAATCTGAATTTAAAATTGTTTTAATCGGGCCAGAGATTCCAGGAAATACAGGGAGTATCGGACGAACTTGTGTGGCCCTCAATTTAGAATTAATTTTAATTGAACCCATCGCCTTTGACTTATCCCAAAAAGCAGTGAGACGAGCTGGATTAGATTACTGGCAACACGTCAAAATAAAAATTTATCAGAGTTTTGATCAATTTATTTTTCAGGAACAACCAAATCCCCAAAATTTATTCTTTTTTTCCCGTTGGTCAAAAAAAAATTACCATGAGGCAGGTTTTATCAAAAATTGCTATCTAGTTTTTGGTTCTGAAAGTAAGGGAATAAATGAAGAAATTACAGATAAATTCAACCATCGTTTTTTTAAAATACCAATGAAAAGTGATATCATTCGCTCCTTAAATTTGGCCAATGCCGCAACGGCCGTTGCACTTGAGGCGCAGAGACAGATAGAATTTGAACATGTCAGATATTAAATTAGGCCAAATAATTCAAACAAAACTCAAATCTTTTTATAAAAAATATTATCTCAATACCTTAAAACTCAATGACTGGGAAAACAGATTTGAACAGTTCAGAATTAATGAAGAAATTAAAATCGGTAAAAAGTTTTTTGATGAAACTAAATTAAAATCTGAATCTCTTGAAAATAAGAAAATATTAATTGTAGGAGCGGGCACAGGTGCTGAAGCTTTTTATCTGGCGCAATTAAGTAATTCCCATATAACACTTTTGGAACCGGATCCTGAAGCAATTGAAATTCTTAATTTAAAAGTAAATTATTTTCATCTAAAGAATGTCCAAATCACAGAGGCATTTGCCGAAGATATGCCCTTTCCAAATGAGCAATTTGATATTATTTTATGCTATACTGTTTTAGAGCATGTCAATGACTACCAAAAATCTATCGACGAAATGTATCGATGTACCAATAAACTTGGACAAATTATTTTGTTTTTACCTAACTATGCTTACCCAGAAGAACCCCACTATAAAATTACAACCTTTCCACCGGCCTATTTTCCTATCTTGGTCAGAACCCATTTAAAAATTAAACAAAGATATACTCCATTTTTTGAAACACTTAATTTTCTAACTTCAAAAAAGTTAAAATCATTTCTAAGAAAGCGCAACATGAGCTTTTCTCAGTTGAAAGTTCTTCCCAAATTTGGAGAAGTTAATTTTCTTATTTTTATATACTCAAATCTTTTTGGGATTGTTAGAAATCAAAAATATTTTATTCAAAAGAATTAGGGTAAAGGAGAACACACCCCAGTTGAAGTCCCTTGAGGTTTCTTGACTAATAATTTCTCTTTGAAATTTATATAATCCAAAATAAGCTCAGATGAATTTTTTTTGTAAGTAATCCAAGATGGAATTAAATCTTGAAAAAGGTTTGATCGGTCAATCGTTGAAACTCTTTTTAAAACATTAAACAAATAGAATGGCGAAATAAAAAAACCATCAAGATCAAAAATTGATTTTTGATCTTGAGTCTCTTTAAAAAAATCATCTAGGGCCTTGCGGGTTTTGCGATAATTTTTAACATTAAAATTAACCATTGGCCGATTTAGCAATAGGCATTCTTTAAAGGTCGTCGAATCAAAAAGGATAACAAAACTAGATTGCTGAATAAGCTCCAGGGAGGTCGAAGGGTAATAGTTTTGGTCTATATTAATATCTTTAAAAAGAATTCTTAAAATCCAAGAATTATGTTTATCTCGAGTTTTTAGTTTTATCTTAAAACCACTAAATAATGCCCAAATTCGAATTAATATTAATATATAAAAGGATTTTAAAATAATATTTTTATTAGGGGCAAAGACAACTACAACTTTCTTATTGCTATTCTTTTCCTTTAAACTTTCAATAACATCATATTTCGGATTTCCAAACCTCACCACGTCTATCGTTGGTGGGTAATTTAAATAATTATCTGCAATCGGGCCAGGGGATAAAAAAATGTCGCCAATATCGGCATAATTTGGAAATAACTCGATATAATCCGTTAGCGTTGGAATGATAACAAGCTTCCAGCTTTTATTAATTGATCGTCTTTGAAATGGGGCCGCCTCAGCACTAAATATATAATTCAATTTAAACATATCTATCTTTTCCAAAAGATCTTCAAAATCTTGATACCAAATTACATTATTTTTCCATTGATCAAGATATCTAATGTTGCTATTTTTAGTTAAAGCAGTTGGCTTTGACAGCTCCCCATCACAAAAAATATAAAATTTTGTATGTCTCTTATCTAATTCCATAAAAAGTGGAATAAAATAACTAAGTGAAGTGACCTCTACTAACGTAAATCCAATTTGCAGCATTTATTCTTCCAATAATTTTCTGACTTTATGAGTATCCGCAAAAGAAAACAAAACCTCCGTTTTACGCAACGGAAGCGCATCAAAATCTAATAAAGTAGTGTTTAATAAACGTTGGTTTACTTGATTTAAAATAAATTGTTTTAATGACAATTCTGGATCATAAGCACCATTATAAATTTCAAATCTCACTTTATTTTTCGATATTTCTTCTTTAATTTTTAAATAAATAGCTATCAGCTTTTCAACCGCAATAAAACTTCTCACTTGAAGTCCCGGAGAAAGTGGAAATTTTTCTCCTTTTTCTAAACTTCGAAGTAGTCCTGGCAACATTTTACTCGGCGAATCCAGTTCACCATAAGGAATAAAAACTCGAATAATTGCCGTATTTAGATTATATTTTTTTCCAAGCTCCAATGACAATTGAGTTTGTCGAAGCTTCGAGGCCCCATAGGCGGTTGTCGGCGAACACACTTCATCTTCCCTATGAGGATTCTCCGAGTCGGAGTATTCCATGCTTGAACCTGTTCCGATAAACCCCTTAGTTCCTATTTCTTTCAGTGTTTTAAAAAGGTCAGGTAAAGAATTTAAATGAACCTGATCAGCATAATTTGAATCGTAATTACTAGAAGCATAATCCTTTACCCAACCAGCGTGATTAAACCAAAAAGATGGGCGAAATTCACGAGCAACAGAAACAACTTCTGCTGCATGAGTAATATCTAAATTTATTATTTTCACCCCGCTCTGCTTTAACAATTTTATGCGCTCAATTCTTATTTCTTCCGCTGGGTCTTTGGAAATAGTGGCCACCACGTTATATTTTTGCGCCAATTGATTTGCTAGATGCATTCCAATAAAACTGCTGGCCCCGGTGAGTACTATTGTTTCCAGTTTGTCTTTGATAACCATCGACGATCTGCCCCGCAAAATGATTTTTCCAAACCTATTCTCACTCTCCACTTCGCAAAAAGCAAAATAATCTGTTTATTTTTTTATAATCCGCCGCATTCGGGGCTTTTATTTTGCCTTGTGTCTGCTGCCTGTTTACTTTTCAAGTAAACAGGCAGCAGTGTATAATCACATCCCAAGTTTACAGTATGGAAAATTAAATGCCCAAAGTATCTGTGCTCATGAATTGTTATAATGGCGAGGCCTATTTAAAAGAGGCCATTGACTCAATCTATGCCCAAACTTTTCAAGATTTTGAAATAATTTTTTGGGACAACTGCTCTACAGATGGATCACTTGATATCACTCTCAATTATGATTCAAGATTGCGCTACTTTAGAGGGGAAAAAAATGTTCCTCTTTATGCCGCAAGAAATTTGGCCCTTGCAAAAACAGAAGGTGAAATTATCGCCATACTAGATGTTGACGATATTTGGATGCCCACTAAACTCGAGAGGCAACTCCCTCTTTTTGATAATCCAAAAGTAGGTCTAGTTTACTCAGACACATATTTTTTAAAAGACGGTAAAATTATTGGCCAATTTTTTAAAAATAGATCTCCCAAAAGAGGAAATGTTTTTAACCAACTCTTTACCTCAAATTATTTTTTATCTCTTGAAACTGTCATGTTTAGAAAAAAAGTTTTAGAAGAATGGAGTTATGCATTTGACGATCGATTTAACCACATAGGAGATGCTGACTTGTTTAGGCGAATCGCCCTTAATTGGGAAGTTGATTTTATAAACCGGCCCTTGGCCTACTGGAGGGTTCATGCAAAAAGCTTAAGCTGGGCCCATGCCCACGGGTTTTACAAAGAAACTAAAAAATTAATCGATGTCTATCTTGAAATTATCCCAGACTTTGCAACAAAATATAAAAGGGCCCATTACTTACTAAAAAAAGAAGCAGCAATAGGTGAAGCAAAAGAATATATGGCCAAGGGGCAAGGGCCCAAAGCAACTTCGCTTCTTTTGCCTTACTTTCCCTCGATAAAACCAATGATTTTGGCCATGATGGGCCTCGCACCAACGATTGTATCCAAAAAAATACTTGAAAGTCGAAGTTTAGTATAAAAGGAAAGTGATGAAAAATATTTTAATTACAGGTTCAGAAGGTTATATCGGTTCCATAATGGTTCCATTTTTTATTGAAAAAGGTTTTAATGTCGTAGGACTTGATTCTTCTTTTTTTTCTGAAGGTAATTTAAATCAAACTTACTTACCGAGATACAAACTGATAAAAAAAGATATCCGTAAAGTTGAATTAATTGATCTCGACGGCATCGATGCTATTATTCATTTGGCGGGACTAAGTAATGACCCGCTAGGAATGCTCAACGAAAAACTTACCTATGATATTAACTACCATGCTTCTGTTCGGTTAGCAGAATTGGCAAAAAGAAGTAAAATTGATCGTTTTATTTTTTCCAGTTCATGCAGCCTTTACGGCAAAGGTGATGGCAATGCATTGACAGAAGAAGGGGTCCAAAATCCACAAACGGCTTATGCAAAATCTAAAGTTTTAACAGAAGAGGCCCTGGTTAAAATGGCAGATAAAAAATTCTGCCCAACTTATATGAGAAACGCCACCGCCTATGGGATTTCTCCACGAATGCGTTTTGATTTAGTGGTAAATAATTTAAGCGGTTTTGCACACGCTACTAATGAAATTAGAATTATGGGCGATGGAACTCCATGGAGACCGTTGGTTCACATTAGGGATATTACCCAAGCGTTTTATTTGGCGCTAATGGCAGATCGAAATAAAGTTTGGAATCAAGCATTCAATGTTGGAAAAAGTAGCGAAAATTATCAAATTAAATCAATTGCTGAGATTGTCAAAATGCGCTATCCGAACTGCGACATTAAAATTATGCAAAAAAATGCTGGAGACAATCGAGATTACAATGTCAGCTTCTCTAAAATTGAAACAGTACTAGGACTAACCACCAACTGGACAGTCCCTCAAGGTGTAGATGAAGCTAAGGCCTGTTTTGACATGATAAAACTCAACAAAGAGCTATTTAATAACCGCAACTACACTCGCTTAAATCAAATTCAATTTTTACTTGAAAATAAAATAATAAATTCTGAACTTTTTATCTGAGGTAAATATGTCCAAGGGGCCAATCGATGGGGTTAAGGTTATTTCGTTAAAACGAATTGCTGACGAGAGAGGCACGATTTATCATATGTTAAGATCAAGCGACGAACATTTTAAAAAATTTGGAGAAATCTACTTTTCAAAAGTTTATAAAGATGCAGTTAAGGGTTGGCACACTCATAATACCATCACTCTAAACTACTGCTGTGTGGTTGGAATGATTAAATTAGTACTTTTTGACTCCCGAAAAAAATCCGCAAGTTATGGTAATATTATGGAAATTTTTATGGGCGATGATAATTACTGCCTGGCCCAGATCCCCATTGGAGTTACAAATGGACACAAAGGTATTAGCGATTGGTCACTTCTGGCGAGTTGCCCAGATCTTCCTCACGATCAGCTTCCGAAAAATGAAATGGAGAGAATAGATCCACACCATAATGATATCCCCTATAAATGGGACCGCATTGATAACTAATACCAATTCCACTAATTAATGTTGGTATCTTTAGCGCCACTTTTTCCCATCTTACATTTCTCATCGTCGTAAAATACTCAACGTGCCCCAGGGCACGTCTGCGTTTTTTCTCCTCTTCAAAACGCAATCTGGAAAAAACTAACACTAAATCTATCCAATATTAATTAGTGGAATTGGTATAATTGGCCCGCTCTAATACTTTTTTACTCCACATCGAATTTTTTATATACCAATCTATCGTTTGATCAAGTCCGGCCTCAAAAGTCTTTTTTGGTCTCCATCCCAATTCTTTTTTAATTTTTGTGATATCCATCGCATAACGAAGGTCATGCCCTAATCTGTCGGTAACATAATTAATCAGAGATTCATTTTTTCCTAGTTTTTTAATAATCATTTTAACGACATCTAAATTAACTTGTTCTGATTCGCCGCCAATATTGTAAACCTCTCCAATTTTACCTTTTGTAAAAACCTCCCAGACAGCATCGTTGTGATCATCAACATAAATCCAGTCACGAACATTCTCTCCTTTCCCATATACCGGAAGTTTTTTATCACTTTTCGCATTTTCAATCATCAAAGGAATAAGTTTTTCCGGGTGCTGATAGGGCCCATAATTATTTGAACAACGAGTAATTAAAACAGGAAGGCCATATGTTTTATAATAAGATCTGACAAAAAGATCAGCACTTGCCTTCGATGAAGAGTAGGGACTATTTGGTTTTAAAACATGTCTCTCTGTAAATGCCGGATCATTTGCCCCAAGACTTCCATAAACTTCGTCTGTACTAATTTGCAGATAGAGAAATTGTGGATTAGTTTTAAATTTTTCGAGAGAAACTTTCAGCAAGTTGATAGTTCCAAGCACATTAGTTTCAACAAAAATATCAGGCCCAGAAATTGAGCGATCAACATGTGATTCGGCCGCGAAGTGAATCACTCCACAAAAATTCAGTGATTTTAAAAATGACATTACTCTTTCGCTGTGTCTTAAATCAATCTGTTCAAAACTAAGATTTTTATTTTTATTAACTACATCTTCAATTGAAAAATAATTTCCAGCATAAGTTAATGAATCAATAATAAAAAAATCAAATTCTTTTTTGACATCAGTTCTAACACAAATATTTCGCACAAAATTAGAACCAATAAATCCCGCTCCACCAGTTATTAGAATTGTTTTTTTAATCATAGAATAACCTCAACTTCCCTAAGAACTTGTTCGAGATAACGACGGTAATCACAGTTGGGTATTTGGCCAATTTTGCTTTCATATTGGGAAATACTTAAAAATTTTACCCGCAATGCAATTTCTTCTAAGCAGGCCACTTTCATTCCCTGACGCTGTTCAATTGCACCAATAAATGAACTGGCCTCTAAAAGAGACTGCGGTGTTCCAGTGTCAAACCAGGCCATGCCACGATTAATTGTTTCAAAACCCAATTTATGATCACGAAGGTAGGATTTTATCAAATCAGTGATTTCAAGCTCACCTCGAGGGCCAGGCTTTTGATTTTTTGCCAAAGAAGAACAACTCGAATCAAAAAGATAAAGCCCCGGGATTGCCCAGTTTGATTTCGGGTGCAAAGGTTTCTCTTCTATACTCAAAATTTTTTGAGATCTATCTTCAAATTCCAAAACACCATATCTTTCTGGGTCTCGGACTTGATAAGCAAATATATGGGCGTGATTTCCATTTTCCTTTTTGATTTGTTTAGCAACGGCATTTCGAAATGAAGAAAAATTTCCATAAAAAAGATTGTCACCTAAAACCATCATGACATCATCATTATCAATAAATTTTTCTCCAAGAATAAAGGCTTCAGCAATTCCTCTTGGTGCCAGCTGTTCTTTAAAACTTAAATTAATTCCAAATTTTTCACCATTCCCGAGAAGTTCTTTAAAAAAAGGGATATCCCTTGGGGTCGTAATGATCATAATATCACGAATCTCACAGAGCATAAGAAGAGATAGGGGGTAATAGATCATCGGTTTGTCGTAAATAGGTTGAAGTTGTTTAGAGAAAATATTGGTCATAGGATAAAGCCTTGACCCTGATCCTCCAGCTAATACAATACCTTTCATGATGATAATTCCTTGTAAAATAACGGGTGAAATAAATATTTCACCGCTGATTTAAAAATTGAAACAAATGAACTAAATTTACTTGTACTTTGTATGAACAATTTCATTCTAACCCTTAAGGAAAATAATAATTGCTCGCGGTTTTGACGAGAAGAAATTCGATCAGAAGAAATATTTCTAACCAGCAGTACCTCTTCTAAATTACAAATCTTTCCACATTTTAAGAAACGTCCCAAAAGCTCATAGTCCTGAGCATAACGAAAAGACTCATCATAACCGCCAAGTTTTACAAAAATATCTTTTCTAAAAAACCACGAAGAATGGGCCACGGGGTTAAATGTAGCAATATCCTTCTTAATGTCGTAAAAACTAGAAATCAATTTTACAAAAGATTTTTTTCTGACACCCAATATTTCCTCATGATAAAAACAACCACATAAAACATAATCTTTTTTTTCCTGCATAAATTTATGCTGTTTTTCAAGACGTTCAGATAAGCAATAGTCGTCCGTATCCATTCTCGCAATATATTTCCCACCGCTTACTTGTGCTGCAATATTTAAAGAAACAGTTAGTCCTAAATTTTTTCTATTCTTAATAATTTTAATTCTCGGATCATTAAACGATTTAATTAATTCAAGATTAGAAAGAGAAGCGCCATCATCAACAATAATCCATTCAAAGTTTTTAAAAGTTTGACCTATTATACTTTCAATACACCTTCTTAAAAGCTTATCTTCTTCCAACCACAAAGATGAAATGATAGAAATATCAGGAGTTGATAAGTTCATATGTTTTTAAAATCCATTTTTTTCGATCTTTTTTTCCTAAAAATTTTTTAAGCAATGATGAAAAAAAAGGTACCTGATAATACCAGCGGTATTTATACTTTGTGACACCGTCGCTAGAACCTCGAGCAAAGTGGCACGAAAGAATATTTTCCTGATCCCAAGGCCAGTAATACTCAGCACAGAGGATTTCAAAGTAAGGCCCATTTTTATCATGGCGAGTATTATGGTCGTCAAAACAAAGTGCCTTAAATTGATTGGCAAAAAATCGTTCCCGAATAAGATATCCGGTATCACACCCCTTTGTTTCCATCCCCGCAATTGGCATAAAAGAACAGTTCAAATTTTTATAAGTTTCTGTTTCTAAAAAAACCATATAACTGAAAGGAAAATCTTGAAATTTAGGAGACCCCTTTATAGGGGGGG
>JAHEZZ010000238.1 GCA_023250815.1 Bdellovibrionales bacterium | reverse complement strand
CAATCCCCCGCATTTCTTGGCCTCGGTGATGATTGACAAAATACTGATCACACTCCTTTTTCATTTTTTGGTAGCTTCCATAAGGTAAGCAGGCCTTTTTCCAAACCCCATGAAAATAGCTAAAATCTTCTTCATGAGGATAGTATGGGGTAAGGTCGGCCCCGCCCCCAAACCAAAATTTTCCCCCTACTTCAACCATTCTAAAATTGGCATGGACGGTTGGAATTTTAGGATTTTTAGGATGAATGATTAAAGATATCCCCGCCGCCCAAAATTCATGGGCATCAATTGCAAAAGGGCCAATTTTTTTGAGAAAATCGGGATCAGCACTACCGTGTACCAAAGAAGTATTAACACCGGCATTTTCAAATATTGGGCCCGTAAAAACTCGCGTTCGGCCACCTCCGCCGTGATCGCCAATAAAACCTTTTCTATCCCAAAGATCTTCAATGAGATGAAGGTTTGAATCATATTTAAAAAGTTCGGCGGTAATTTTATCTTGAAGCTCGCATACCTGCTGATGGAAAATAGTTTTAACTTGAGCTAGATCTGACATAGATTCCTTTAAATGATAGTTTTTGTATTCACAAAATAGCCCATAAATCTTATGATTCGCAACACTTTTATCCTCATCATTATTGATATACTGCTTAAAAAGGAACCGCTCTAAAATGACCAAAATCATAATATTATACTGCTGTTTTCTTTTTTATTCTGTCATCGCTCATGGCCTTGAAGAAACGGAGTACCGATACACTTACATCGAGAGACAACATTCAAAACAAGAAGTGGCCACCCATTTAGGATCCATTTATCTCACGAGCTGGGCCCTTTACCCTTTGATTATGCCCCATGCTTTTAAAGAACAGGGTTCGTGGAGTAATTACCGAAATAATTTTGCAAAAATTGTTTTTGATCAAGACCAACCTTTTTGGAACTGGCTTGTCCATCCATTGGCCGGCTCACAGCTTTTTTTATTTTATCGAGCAAATGGTTATCGCAAAGAAAATTCCCTAGCGATGGCCTTTATATCAAGCGCACTTTTTGAATTAACAGTAGAAATTTATAGCGAACCGGCAAGTATTCAAGACTTGTATCAAACCCCAGTTTTAGGTTCACTGATAGGCCTTGGCATAGAAAACTTAAGTTTGTACTTATTAAATAATAGCAACAATATTTTTGCACATATCCTAGGTCACGCCATCAATCCCTCCACTCTCTTTTGGTTTTATGATGGCAAAATTATCGTCACACCTCAAATTAATCCTCAAGATAAAAATAAAAGCGCTGCTCTCTTTTTAACAGGAGAGTTTTAGTGAAGATGTATTCTATTATTTTATTAATTTTTCTGTCCTTCAATGTCAGGAGTGAAGAAGCTCCAATTAAAAAGAGCGATAACAAATGGGCACTAAGAGGCGGTTTAACTCTGGCCTATGCAACCCTTAATGCCGAGGCAGCAACAGCGGATCACATTCCCTCTTATGGAATCAATACTCAATTTAGTTACCTCTTTAAAAAAGTTGAGATTAACTTGAACGCTTATATTTTACTCGGCCATGCCAGCGGTCTTCAATATCATATTGATAATATAAATCTCTTTGCCGAAGGCGATTTTCGAAGTTTCTTTTTTACTCCAATGATTAAATATATCACCGACCTTGAATTAAAAAAGAATTGGCGCCTCTACCTTACTCTTGGCGCTGGATGGGGTATACGATCGATGAAAGTTCTTAATTTTATCGATCAAGGAAAAGAAAAAAATAATCACCGAATAAATGTTTCTTCCCGAGGATTAATTGGTGGATTGGGTTTTCAAGAAATATCACCCATTCACTCTATGGGCCCATTATTTGTGGAAATTCTCGGGGCCTACTTTGAGGCCTATCAGTTAACATTAGTAGAAAATTTAAATTTTAATCAAGTCTCAAAAAGGGCAAGGGAAGATAAACATTTCCACGCTTTCGATGGCCTTCTTATGATTAATTTTGGCCTAACTTTTCTTTAAACTGGCCCATATTATGGGCGTTTTTATAACTCTCAGAAATCACAATATTTATTAATTTCATAATCATACAGCGCCATCTCAACAGCTTTTCCATACTTTAAAGTCTTTCATTAAAATAGACGAAAAGGGTGTCGGTATTTTAGACAATTTCAGGTGGAAAACTATGAAGCGTTTATTGCCCGTTTTTTTTATAATGAGTATAATAATTTATACTCTTTTTAATCAAAATTCTTACGCCAGCGATGGCGGTGTGGCCAAAGTAATAATGTTAAAAGGCGAGGCCAAGGGCAAACAAAAAGATGGCAAAGAATTTGTCATCACAAAAGATCAGTGGATCTTAGAAGGTACCGTTTTAAAAACTCACCAAAAAAGTTTTGTGAAACTGCTTTTTATCGACAAATCTCAGATGAATTTAGGGCCTGATTCGCAAATGGAAATCGCCAAATTTAAGAAAGAAGAAGCAGGGGTTATCAACCTCGTAACTGGTTCTTTAAGATCAAAAGTTACAAAAGATTATATGGACAATCAGGAAACAGATAAATCCAAATTAATTATAAAAACTAAAACTGCCGCCATGGGGGTACGAGGAACTGATTTTCAAGTGAGTTTCAATCAAAATACTGAGGCCACGGGGCTTGACGTTTGGGAAGGACAAGTCATGATGGCCAAAATTGGCCCTGAAGAAATGGGATTTAATCCAGCAGCAATCGACAATATGTTAAATACTCAAGGTGTGGTGGTAAAAGAGGGAACTGAGGCGATTGCCAATCCAAAGTCTAGCGCTCCACCAGAAGTAAAAGCAATGCCTGCAGATAAAATTGAGGCGGGAAAGTCTAATCAGATAGTTTCTGATAGCAATAGCAAAAAAGAAGAAACAAAAATCGAGGGAAAGGCGGAAGGAAAAGTTGAAGGAAAGGTTGAAGGGAAAGCTGAAGGGAAAGCTGAAGGAAAGACG
>JAHEZZ010000102.1 GCA_023250815.1 Bdellovibrionales bacterium | reverse complement strand
AATTGAACTCGACCCCGAAAAAAAAAATGAATTAGGAGTTCTTAAAGAACTGCTTTTTGAAACTAAAAAATTGGGAATGAATTTGGATTATCAAATTATGGATAAACCGCAAATTCCCGGGCAAATTTTAGGCGAAAAATTTATACTCAATTGCGTATCTGTTAAAGAATTAACTTCCCACTTTTTACAAGAAACCGCCGAACTCATGGCCAAATACAGTATCAATATTTTACGCATAGATACCGTATCTCCAGCAAATTTTAGGGCACTAGAAATGACCACCCTCGTTCCCCCGGGAGCACCTTGGCCAGAAATAAAAAAAGCTCTCTTAGTGATTAGCATGAGACATAAAATCGACGTTGCCTTTTTAAAAGACAACGTTTTTAGAAGAACCAAAAGACTAGTTATTTTTGATATGGATTCAACTTTAATCGACACTGAAGTTATCGATGAAATGGCGATTTCACATGGAGTTGGCGATAGTGTAAAAAAAATTACGGAACAAGCGATGAATGGAGATATTGATTTCGATCAATCTCTTAAACTTCGAGTCGAAAAATTAAAGGGACTACCGGTAGCGAAAATGCAATCCATTCTCGATCAATTACTTCTCACCCCGGGAACCGATGACTTTATCAAAGCAATTAAATCAGTAGGGCTAAAAACAGCGCTGATTTCCGGAGGTTTTACTTTTTTTGCCATGGCCCTTAAATCAAAACTGGGGCTTGATTACGCTTTTGCCAATGAACTTGAAATTGAAAATGGCCAATTAACAGGAAAAATTATCGGCAACATCATCAACGCCAATCAAAAAGCATTTCTCCTCAATTTTTTAGCGCAACAAGAAAATATCAACACAGAACAAGTAGTAGCTATTGGCGATGGCGCCAATGATATTCCCATGCTTTCAGCAGCGGGACTCGGAATCGCTTTTCATGCCAAAGAACTTGTGAGAGAAAAGGCCAACGTTCACATGGGCCATGGCCCCATGACATCAATTCTTTATTTTTTAGGTATTCCCGAGGGAAATTCACTTTTTAATCAATCATGAAGTCTCTTCAAATAAAATTAAAAAAAAACCAAACAGAAGTAGATTTTGTATCCTTAGAATCGATCACCCATCTGGAAATCAATGGGGAAAATTTAAAGTCTTTTTCATCACAATTTTTAAATTCTCTTTTAAATTCCAATGTAGAATCCCTTTCAATCAAAGCTCAAAAGACTATCGAATTTGATTTTCTAAATCCGATACTTTCTCAAATAAAAACACTTTCCATTTTAAAAATTAAAGCTTCATGCTCAAAAAAAATTGAACATTGGCCCGATAAATTTACCAGCAGTCTTAAAATTTTAACATTACAAGGACTAGAACTGATAACCTGCCCTCTTTTTCTACTAACACAAAATAACATTGTCGACTTGGACCTATCGAGAAATAAGATATCCCAACTCCCTGATGATTTTATCCAACTGACCAATCTTTCACGACTTAATTTAGATCAAAACCAATTCTCCAAATTGCCCTTAGTCCTGACAAAAATGAAATCAATTAATCACATTTCTCTTGATCAAAATATATTTGATGATGATGAAAAGGCCAAAATTCAGAGAGAGCTTAATATTTGGCCCTAGAT
This sequence comes from Bdellovibrionales bacterium, assembly GCA_023250815.1. GTDB lineage: Bacteria > Bdellovibrionota > Bacteriovoracia > Bacteriovoracales > Bacteriovoracaceae > JAHEZZ01. The sequence goes on along the minus strand of JAHEZZ010000102.1, from coordinate 7,994 downwards.
TCTAACCCGAGAGTTTGCTTTTCTCAAACGATCAAGCAAAGTGTTGACCAATGCTCGATACCATAGGGGAAGATCTTTGAACATTTTATCAAATTTTTCGCTAGGAACAGCAACTAATTCACAATCAGTAACAGCTCTGACACTAGCACAACGTGGACTTTTATCTAAAAATGACATTTCTCCCACTACTTCGCCGGGATAAACTGTGCCGATTTGTTTTTCTTGATCGCCAATTCTTTTATAAACATTTAAAGTCCCACTTTGCAAATAAAACATCTCAGAGCTTTCATCACCTTCATGAATCAAGTACTCATCTTTAGACACTTTAACATTGGCCGACATAATAGCTCCGAGATTAAAATGTTTCTCTCATTCCTCGTTTGTTTTATTGTACACCACAAGAATCTTTCTTAATAGATCGCACTGCCCTTTATTTTTTCACGCAGATCACTTTCATCTTTGCTTAAAGAAATATTGTTAAAAATATTATTTAAAATAGTGGCAAGCCTTAGTCCCGCTTTTTTAATTCGTTCTCTCATTAAAGGTTTGAACTGAAAATGATATTTAAAGCCGATATTAGGATCTGCAGGGTAAAGAGAATTTCTAACACTCATCGATTCATAGGCCCAATCTAAATAGGTTCCTGTGGCCCACTCTTCTCTTTCAATTTTGCTATAATGATTTAAAATTTTGGAATACTCACTGTAAGACAGTTTTTCAAATTCCACCATGTCTTCATCCCATACAGCGTGCAAGTTTTTATCATTGTTAAACCATTTTACTTTAAAATCATTACCACCACGATCGTCCCCTTTTCCCACATGTAGAGGCATATGAACATCACCGACAAAGTGAACTAAAAATTTTAGCGCTTCGCTTTTTTCAATAGGTGAGGACTTGTTATCTCTAAGTGTATCTTCCATTCTGCACATTGCTTCAATAACATCGCCCTTAGAGTTTCGCGGTTTAGAAAAATAATTCTCGCCATCTGCAATAGTGACATAATGCCAAGTTGAGGCCTTCTCATAATGAGAGTCTGAGCGAACTTCATCTGGCCAAGTCGCACTTTCGGCCAGAGAAGTATTGCCTAAAATTTTTTTAATTTCTTTCTTAGATTTTTTGCTTAAATTTTCAAAGGCCAATTGCCCAACGATACGATGGCCCACTTGTCCCCAAGAAAAGGCACAAACTGGAGTTAAGATAAAAAGAACGATAAAAAATTTCATAAGTATTCCCCAAAGTGGAACGTTTATTCTAATACAAATTTTTGTGAATTGGAATCGACAATTACCCGACCTGTCCCCTTCATAATTGTGCCTACAATAAAAGAAGAGATCTTTTGATCTTGGCAAAAGGCCTGAACCTCTTTTCCTTTATCGGTAGCGATAACCATACCTAGGCCCATATTAAAAGTCTGATACAATTCTGATTGTGCTAAACCTGAAATATTTTTAATCCAAGAAAAAAGCGCTGGAATTTCATGATCACCGGGCAAATTATTTAAAAGATAATCAAACTGCGGGTTGATACGAGGGATATTATAAAGCCCACTTCCTGTGATATGGGCCAGTCCCTTAATGCTTTTCCCCTCTTGATTATTAAATTTTTCAATAAGCTTTGAAATGATTTTGGCATAAATAGTTGTCGGGACAAGAGCTTTAAGCGCCCAATGATTACGAGTGGCAAAGGGTTCCTGTTCTAAAAGTAAACGAAGCAAAGAATAACCATTCGAGTGAGCACCAGAAGAGCACAGTGCCACCAGGGAGTCACCAGAGCTAATCTGCTGGCCATCAATCAGATTCTTTTTGTCAACCTCGCCTACCGCAAAACCTGCTAAATCATATTCTCCCTCTTTATACATGCCGGGCATTTCTGCCGTTTCACCGCCAATTAAGGCCATGCTTGCTTGCAGGCAACCGTTAGAAATTCCTTCAACCACCTGAGCTGCAAGTTCTACGTCAAGTTTTCCGGTAGCAAAATAATCTAGAAAAAAAAGGGGCCTGGCCCCAGTACATAAAATATCGTTCACACACATGGCAACTAAATCTTCGCCAATTGTATGATGCAAATTGAGATCTTGTGCCAATTTTAATTTAGTTCCAACACCATCAGTGCCACTGGCAAGATAGCGGTCCCCTCCCATATCATAAAGAGCGGCAAAACCACCGACACCACTTAGCACTCGATTGTTGTAAGTTCGGCCAACTAATTTTTTTATTTTCTCAACTAAAAAATCACCGGCCTCACGATCAACTCCACTTTCCTTGTATGAAATTAGAGTACTCATGATCACCCCCTAGTGGCGAAAATGGCGATTTTTAGTAAAGGCCATTCGCATTTTAAATTTGTCACAAGTGGCCACCACCTCAGAATCTTTGATACTGCCTGATGGTGCCACCACTTTTTTAATTCCCAAACTATTTATTAACTCAATATTATCTTTAAAAGGAAAAAAAGCATCAGAAACCAGTACAGCATCACTCAAATCATTTTCATTTTTCTGGGCGTGATCAATGCATATTTTTATACTATCGATACGATTTGGCCGCCCTCCGCATGAACCGGGAAGATAAATGCCATTGGCACATTTAAAAACCAAGGCAATAGCATTGCTTTTTTGATACTTAGAAGCGATCACACCCACCTGAACTAAATCATTATCTTTTTCTAAAAAAGCATTTTTGCTGACAGAAACCCATTCTTCACCATTATAAGTGTCTCTTGTTTGAACTAAAAGTCCGCCATTAATACTGCGATAATCAAGATCAGAAGATGGGTTGGAGTTAGAAAAGACTTCAGGTAGAGCAATCAATCGCAAATTTTTCTTCTCTGAAAAAATGGCCAGCGCCTCAGGAGAAAAACTGGGCGCTACAATGACTTCTAAAAATTTATCGGAAAGCCATCTGGCACAAACTTCAGGAACACGTTCAGAAAAGGCCACAATCCCGCCAAAAGCACTTACTTGATCACATTTCCAAGCAAGAAGCAGGGCCTCCATCGGGTCAGTGGCAAGCGCCACTCCACAAGGGTTATTATGCTTAATAATCACCACTGCTGAACGAGTTATTTTATTGTTTAATTTAAGACTCACTCTTTTTAAATCAAGTACTGCACCTAAAGCTGAATCTGCATCTAATAAATTATTATAAGAAAGCTCTTTTCCTTGGAGCGGAAGGCAATCCGCCAAACTTTTCTCTTTCAGAGAAATAACTTGCGCCTCTTGATGAGCATTTTCACCGTAGCGAAGTTTGTGACTTGAAAGTGGAGAAAGAAGGCCGAGGTTAAATTTATCTAAAGTTAAATCTGTTGATAAAAATTCAGAAATTGTCGCCTCATATTTTGCAGTCATGGCAAAGGCCAAGGAAAAATTGCGCTGACGATAGGCCAGAGTTGTACCACCGTAAATTTCAATTTGATTAAATAATTCTTGGCATTGTTTTAGATCAGTTAATACCGTCACAGACTTAAAATTTTTAGCAGCAGAGCGAACCATCGCCGGGCCACCAATATCGATATTCTCAACTGCTTGATCAAAATCACATTCGCCATTTTTAAATTTTTTAAAATAAGTGGCAAAGGGATAAAAAGAACACACTAACAAATCGATTGGCCGAATACCTAAACTTTCAGCGACAGCACAATCATCTTCGTCTTGACGACGAAAAAGCAGAGAGGAAAATATTTCAAAACTCAGAGTTTTCATACGGCCACCAAAGGCCTCTTTTTTTTTCGTAATATCTTCAACTTTCGTAAAAGGAATCCCCTGCTTCTCTAGCTCTTGGCCAGTTTTTCCTGTGGTGATAATCTCCACGCCTCGAGCATTTAGAAAATTTGCCAACTCAATTAATCCCTCTTTATCAGAGACACTGAGAAGTGCACGCTTTATTGGAACAATGAATAATTCTTTAGGGGCATCTGAGGAAACTAATTCAGAATGCATAAGGTCTCCTTTATTGTTTTAAAAAATGAGCGATACTATTAAAAAATAAATGTCCAGGCCCTGGCCCAAAAGCTTTTTTCATTGGCAGCAAACTAAGTTCCATGGCCGCTTCCGGGTGAGGCATCATACCTAAAATTAATCCTTCAGGATCGGTGATTGCGGCAATTTTATTTTGCGAACCATTTTGATTTTCAGAATATCTCATCACTACTAAATTTTGATCTTCAACTTTTTCTAAAATATTTTGATTTTTAAAAAGATACCGGCCTTCACCATGCCTTATTGGCAAATAGGGATACTGTTCAATTAAATCTAAATATTTTGAATCGGCCCATTTTATCCAATGGCAATGATTCTTATGATATTCAATTTTGCACCACTTATTAATAAAATGCCCCTGAACATTTCCTCCCATGGACAAATTATTATCTCCCTCAAATGGAAAAGGAAGCAATCCCAGCTTGGCCAAGGCCTGCATGCCATTGCAAATCCCAATTATTGGTTTTTTCTTTTGGGCAAAATTTTTAAGCTCATCTTTTAAAGTCGCTTTTATTTTAAGGGCCAAAATTTGCCCTGACCCCAATTCATCACCGAAGCTAAATCCCCCAGGAAGTGCCAAACACTGTACTTCATCTAAAATCTGAGGTCTTGAAATAAGTTGATTAATTAAAACTGTTTTGCATTGAAGGCCCTGCAGTCTAAAAGCATTTTCCGTGGCCTCTTCACAGTTAATGCCATCTCCCGCTAAAATTAAAACTGTGGCATTCATCATTTATCTCCCGGAGTAAAGGCCTTGCGATAAATATTTTCTAGCTCAGATAAATTTATTTTTTCAGCAATTTTTGAAGATTCTACATCAAGCTGATAACTTTTTTGAATCTGCCCAAGAAGTAAAAATGGGATTTGAAAAGAGAGGCAAATATCTTGAACAATATTTAATTTTTTTGCCCCAATTGTCCCTATAAATGTCGCCAAACTCGAAGCAAAGAAAAGTTTAAAAAGATCTTGCTTATTTTTATCGATTGTCAGCTTAGCCCCAACTTTTGATCCCATCAAAAGTTCAAATAAATTGACCAGCGCACCGTCTTCATTAACATCACTTAAAGAACTAAAGACCTCAAGTTTATGCAATTCATAAATGGCCTTAAAACAATTCATGTTTTCTTTTAAGTCGATTTGATAAAGATCTTCAAACGATTCAAAGTTACGAGGGGTTTGCATATTTTCTTCAAGTGAAGATAATACAAAAGTATTTTTAGAAATTCCTGGGCCAATCATCACCACTAAATCATCTTGATTAATAAAACTGCCTTTATTCATAAACTCTTCTTGAGTTTTGCCAAGAGCAGTCACTAAAAGGGTTGGAAGAACAGAATGCTTTACTAATTCTCCGGCCAAGTTTTTTCCAGAAAAATCGTTTTTCATACTGTCTTTGCCAGAAATCAGTGGTGTTCCATAAGCAGTTGCCACTTCCTGCAACCCGATATTGGCACGCACGAGCCTTGCTAATTGCCATTCTCCTTGAGAATTTTTCGGCGAGGAGACAGGGTCTGGGGTACAAAAATTATCTAAGATAGAAATCATTTCCGGGTCTGCGCCTGCTGCCACAATATTTCGAATCGCTTCATCGACAGAGCGAATGGCCATGAGATAGGGATCAAGCAATGACCATTTAGGGGCCAACCCATGGCCTAAAAGATAAACTACTTCTTTGCTCTTAATACCACCTGCCCCATTAGGTGAATTAAATTCACTGGCATACGGTTTGATAACTGTTTTTGCGCCGACTTCGTGATCGTAGCGCCTGACCCACTCTTCTTTACTGGCAATATTGGGATCATTCAGTAAAGTTTTAAGTGCTAGAGAAATAAAACCATTTTCAAATTTTACTATTTCTTTTTTTATCTGCTTTCTAAAAAGTGATCTAAAATTTTGATTCTTAAATACCGCTTTAAGTTTTAATTCTGGGGGTTGATGCAAAAAGGCCAGTGGCAGTGATGCCAATTGTTCATCTTGATAAAAAACTGAAAAATATTGAGTGTCGGTAAATTCACCAAGGCAAGAAATCTCAACAGCACAAAGTTTTGCCAGTTTTTGCAACTCTTCAAACTTAAGAGGGTCAATTGCCAAAGTCATACGCTCTTGGCTCTCACTAATCACGACTTCATATGGTTTTAGGCCATCTGTTTTCAGTGGGCAAAAATCAATTCTCAAATTGGCCCCGCCACTCATTTGTGCCATTTCACCGACACTGGAACTCAACCCCCCTGCACCGTTATCAGTGATCGCTCGAAATAAATTTAAATCTCTCGCCCTTAAAATAAAATCGGTTAATCGTTTTTGAGTAAGAGGGTCGCCAATCTGAACAACTGTTGAAAGTTCTGTTTTTAAAGAAGTATCTAATTCTTGCGAACTAAAAGTTGCACCGTGAATCCCATCTCGGCCAACTTTTCCACCGGCCATAACAATAAGATCACCGGGAAAAATATTTTTTTCCGCCGGCCGCCTTCCCTCAGAAAGAACAGTGGGCATAAATCCCAGTGTGCCCACAAAGATTAACGGTTTTGCCAAATAATCAGCATCGAAGAAATAAGAACCATTAACGGTGGGAATGCCACTTTTATTGCCACCATCTTCTACCCCTTTATGCACACCTTCGATAATCTTCTGGGGGTGACAGACTCCGACTAGCATTTCACCTTCTTCAAAAATTTGTGGAAAATGAGGAGGCGTCAAACAAAACACATCAAAGTTTGCCACCGGACGGGCCCCCAGGCCGACACCTAAAATATCCCGATTAACTCCCAAAATTCCAGTGAGAGCTCCGCCATAAGGATCGAGAGCTGAGGGGCTATTGTGTGTTTCAACTTTTAGACAGGCGAGAACATCTTCTTCATATTGAACGACTCCTGCGTTATCAGTAAAAAGAGAAATCGCCCAGGGGATTTTACGTTTGGCAATTATTTCCTCAGTGGTTTTTTTTATGTAAGTTTTAAAAAGGCCATTAATTTTTATATCGCCAAATTTTTTATGCTGAAATATTTTGTCTTCTCTGTAATCAATTTCAGCATTAAAAATTTTGTGTTTACAATGTTCACTCCAAGTCTGAGCGATAATTTCAATTTCAACATCAGTAGGATGAATCGGAAGGCCCTGAGATTTTCGATATTCTCTTACCTCATTCTTGTTAAAATACTGGCAAATTGCCCGAAGTTCGTTGGGATTTAGTGCCAAACATTTTTCTGCAGACAATTTTATCAATTCATTTTCTGAGAGATCTAAATTAAAAACGGTGACCTGGGGGTTGATTTTTTTATTAGCAATAAATGTATGATCACATTGCCCCATCCATTTTTTAAAATCCAAAGCAGATATCAGACGAATATTTTCAACTAAGGGATTTCCAAATATAAGAGGGTTAAATTCTTCTTCGAGCTTAAAGATCTTAAAGCTCGACACCATACACTTAAGTCCAAAAAGACTAAGGGCCTCTGAGGCGGCACAGGCCTTATTGTCAGTTACTCCTAAATGGTAAGAAGTCAAAACCATTTGAGGCAAAGAAAGGAGCGATCGCAGGCCTCCGGTATCTTCTTGGCCACTGATGATTAATTGATAAAGATTATCATCCGCAAAAACTTTTTTTAAGGTGATTAATTTTTTTTCATCGCACTGGTCAGACTGCTTGGAAAATATAACTAAAAAACCTTCTGCCTGAAATTTATCTTTTGATAAGCGAATAATTTTATACCAAGGTGACATAGGAATCCTCCGAAGAAAAAGTAATGAGCTTTCTTCCACCGGGCAAAAGGATCGGACGAATTTCTAAAGTGGCAAAATTTTGTAAAACTTGGCGGTACAACCGATGTTCAACCGCAAGCCCCCGCAAAATGAATTCATCAAAAGTATCATCATCAAAACGCATAAAAGAATCTTGCATTAATATAGGCCCAGAATCCATGCCCTTGTCGACAAGATGAAGTGTAACCCCAGACATTTTAACACCATAATTAAAAGCTTCGATATAGGCAGTGGTGCCTTTAAAGCTGGGAAGCAG
>JAHEZZ010000101.1 GCA_023250815.1 Bdellovibrionales bacterium | reverse complement strand
CTTTGCCATTGCTCAAGTTGAGGCCCATGAAAAATACGCAAATAAAATAGAGGATATTCTTAAAAATTTTAGAACTAAAAATGGAAATTGTAATCCTATCACTGAGCGAAGCTGTTACTGTTCAGAACCCGACACTCAAAGTGATCCCGTCTATTGCACTCCCTATCTCCATCAAAAACGATTGGCGGCCAGCGCCCTTCGCATTAGCTGTTTAAATAATCAGCTTAAAGCAGACCCTCAATGTAATTGCGCTCAATCTGACACCTGTTTTGATAAAACTTTTATGAGTATGACTAGCGGACTAAATTTTGGCACAGGAAATGATCCTATAAAAAAAACGGTCGAGGATCTGGCCCGAGGGCAAATCACCGGAGGCGGCCGGATGAATACCGCAAGCATGAGACAAAATGCCAAAAGAGATATGGCCAACATCAGAGGTTTGCTTGATAAAATTCCAGCTCCCAATTTAAATGCTTCACAAATGGCAGAGGCCAAAGAACTTTCCCAATTTGCCGATATTCCGGGAAATGCCGCCGCCGCAATTGCCGCCATCCCAATGACCGCTGAAATGCAAAAACAACTGGCCCATTTTCAAGGTGCTGTCGCCTCCTATGACGGCAGAGCTAGAGACTATGAATCGAATAGCATGGGTAAATCAAATGTAATGTATTTTGGCGGTGGGAATTTGAATGGCAGTAAAAATAAAAAAGAAGAAGGCCTTAATCCTGATATCTTTAAAACGGGAAAGAAAAGCGGCGAACAAAAAGCTAATTTTTTAAATTTTCAAGAGAAGGCCGCTCAAGCAGCGCAAATTAATAAACGCTCTGACGTAAACCTGTTTGAAATTATATCACGACGATATCAAGTGACCGGCCGTCGAGTACTAGAAATTAAAGAATAATATTGGAGGATTTTATGGATGAAACAAATTTAGCTAATCCCAAACTACCGGTTCTCATTTTCGACGACAAATGCACCTTGTGTTTACGATTTAAAACAGCACTCGATCGGTTGCCGGGAACAGAAGATATTAGCAAAATGTCTCTTCACGACGATAATGTCTACAAAATATTCCCCCAACTTGTAAAAGAAGAATGTCAAAAAGTAGTGCATCTTATCGATGAAAAAAATACTGTACTAACAGGCCCACAAGTTATTACCTATCTCTTGGAAAAATTCCCAGGAGTGCAAAAATTCGCCTGGCTTTTAGAGTCAAATATGGGCCAAAAAGCGATCCAAATTTTTAATAAAGTTATTGAGAACTACAGAGAAGAGTTGCAAAACGAATGTACCGGTTGTAATAAAAATGGGTAAATAATTTTTGCAACGAGATACTCATGGCGCAACGACCAGAGCAAGTCATTCACGAAATTGCTCATCCTAAAACAACTGATTCTGAGATGACATTTCCCCTGCCCTATTCAACTTCCTTAATTATAATTCCCACCTACAATGAAATTGATAACGTCGGAAAAATGATCGACATGGTTTTTAAATTATACCCAGAAATATCCCTTCTGATTATCGACGATGGCTCCCCCGATGGCACTGCAAATTTTGTAAAAGAAAAACAAAAAGAGCACAAGAATTTATTTATTATCGAACGAAAAGGAAAACTAGGTTTAGGCACGGCCTATATTACAGGGTTTAAATGGGCCCTGCAGAGAAATTTTGATTTTGTCTTTGAAATGGATTGCGATTTTTCTCATGATCCAAGCGACATCAAGCGCCTTTTAGCAGCGGCCCAAAATAACGACATGATTATCGGCTCACGTTATATTGGTGGTATTCGAATTATCAATTGGCCTTTTAAACGGCTTCTCCTGTCTTATCTGGCCTCAATCTATACTAGATTTGTAACTGGAATTACAGTGCAAGACACCACTGGTGGATTTAAATGTTTTAGCAAAAAAGCTTTATTATCCCTTAACCTGGATAATATTTTTTCCAATGGTTATTCTTTTCAGCTTGAACTGAATTACAAAATTTGGGCCAAAGGACTTCGTATTTATGAAGTGCCTATTGTTTTTTATGAGAGACGTGACGGGCAATCCAAAATGAACAACGGAATTATTTTCGAAGCGGTATTTGCCGTTTTTCTTCTTCGGGCGAAGAAAATTTTAGGGCAACTTAACTAGGGCGTGTCCTAATAATTTTTTTTGTAAATTTCGATATTTTTGGGATTTAAAATCATCATCAAAAAAATCCAACAGCCGCCAAATTCCAAGGCCTCACCTCTTCTCCCTGAATCAATCATCTTAACTAAAACAAAAAGAGCAATATACATTGCAAGATGAAAGTAGCGAGGGATGGGAATCCCAAAACGATTAATTAATTCTCGTATTCTTTTTATTTTTAAAAAAAGCACAGGCAAAATTAAAAAGTAACTTGCAATAACAATCCCTAAAATAGTTCCAAAGATGAGACGATTAATTTTCACCCCACCTAAAATTAAATTATGTAAATTTGTTTCGCCTTGAGAGTTATTATGAATAAAAAATTCTGGGCTTCGAACAGCAAACATCCTCTGCCCCCAGGAAACCTCCTCCCCTGCGCCAAAGATAAAAAGCATTCCAAGTATAAACAAACAAAAATTAAATTCTTTTGATCTTTCTTTATAGAGCATAAAAAAGCGCTCAAAAGAAATATAGGCCCCACAAAGAAGAGGAACCACAGTCAACCACTCAAGTACTCCGTCCTCAACCAAATAAACCGCTTCAGTGTATTTCAAATCAATTTTGGCAAAGGTGATTCCTAAAATAATAAAGGCCAAAATAAAAAATGAGGTCAATCGTTCAAAATGCTTCATGCTTTTTCACCCCAATTATCAAATATTTTTATTCTATCGGTGTGCCTTCCTTGATCAAATCCGGTGGAAAAAAAAAGATCACACATCTTTATTATATCTGAAACTTTGGAAATACGTGCACCCAAGCACAAAATATTTGCGTCGTTATGCCCTCTCGCCAATTTTACTTCATCCTCTGAACGACAAAGTGCCGCTCGGATATTTCTAAAACGATTTGCCACCATGGAAACGCCAATGCCTGACCCACAAAGTAGCACCCCTTTTACCTGATCATTTTTTGCTAAAGATACACTCCTCGCTACTTTTTCAGCAAAGACCGGGTAATCACATCTCTCATTTGTATAGGGGCCATAATCAATTATCTCGCCAAATTTTTTTAAATATTTAGCTACTTCTTCCTTTGCTTCAAAAGCACCATGATCGCATCCAATATATATTTTCATTATACTCTCCAAACAAAAAAGGCCCAGTTTCCTGGGCCCTTATTCACTTCTATTTAATATCTATAATGATCGGCCTTATATGGGCCTTTGGTCGGGACCCCTAAATACTTGGCCTGCTCTTCAGTAAGCTCCTCTAGCTCCACTCCAATTTTTGCCAAGTGAAGTCTCGCCACTTTTTCATCTAAATGTTTTGGAAGCATATAAACTTTTCTTTCATAAGATTTATAATTTTTCCAAATTTCAAGTTGAGCAATAACTTGGTTGCAAAAAGAATTACTCATAACAAATGAAGGGTGCCCCGTCCCGCAACCTAAATTAACCAACCTCCCTTCAGCGAGAAGTATAATCCTCTTTCCATTTTTAGAAGTAAAAAGATCAACCTGTGGTTTAACATTGGTTTTACTGTAAGTTGTTTGCAAAAATTTTACATCAATCTCAGAATCAAAATGTCCAATGTTACAAACAATGGCACCATCTCTCATCTTTTCAATATGGCGATTGTTAATTACTTTTTCGCAACCTGTGGCAGTCACAAAAATATCTCCCAGCTCACAGGCCTTATCCATTTTCATCACTTGATAACCTTCCATTGCCGCCTGTAGCGCACATATAGGATCAATTTCAGTGATAATAACTCGCCCACCTTGAGCGCGCAGAGATTGAGCGGAGCCTTTGCCAACATCGCCGTATCCTGCAACCACGCAAACTTTTCCACCAATCATGATATCTGTGGCGCGCTTAATACCGTCGACAAGAGATTCACGACAACCATACAAATTATCAAATTTAGATTTAGTAACAGAATCGTTAATATTAATCGCCGGCATTTTGAGTGTACCATGCTTCACTCTTTCATAAAGACGGTGAACCCCAGTAGTTGTTTCTTCTGAGAGGCCGCGAATGCCAGAAAGAAGATCAGGAAAACGATCATGGCACATATTAGTCAAGTCACCACCATCATCTAAAATCATATTAAGTTGTTGCCCATCCGGCCACTTAAGTGTTTGTTCAATACACCAATCGAATTCTTGCTCATTCATGCCCTTCCAAGCAAAAACAGCAATTCCAGCAGCGGCCACAGCGGCGGCGGCATGATCTTGAGTGGAAAAAATATTACAGGATGACCAACGAACCTCTGCCCCAAGTTCTCTTAGCGTTTCGATAAGAACTGCAGTTTGAATCGTCATGTGCAAACAACCAGCAATACGTGCGCCTTTAAGCGGTTTAGATGGGCCATATTCTTGTCTTAGAGACATAAGCCCTGGCATTTCCGATTCTGCCAAAATAATTTCCTTGCGACCCCAATCGGCGAGGGACATGTCTTTCACTTTATAATCTTGCTTTGAAGCCACGATTCCTCCTCATGAACTTAAGAACACTCAAAAAGATATCAAGCTTATACCAACTATGTAAAATAATTCCCTAATCTTTAGCGTTGTTTTTCCTCATCTTACATTTCTCATCGTCTCAAAATCCTCGACGTGCCGGACGGCACGCCTGTGGTTTTGCTTCTCTTCGAAAGGTAATCTAAGAAAAACTAACACTAAATCTAGCGGTCATTATTTCACATAGTTGGTATTAGAAGAATTGGGCCAAATAATCTAATAAAAAACCTCAGAGCAATTGACTCCATGCTTCGCATAAGGCATAGGAAAGAACCTCCATTGAGAAAAAAAATGTCCCATTTGGCCAAAAAAGAACCCAAGACCTTCTTCGCTTCATGCCCTATTGGGCTTGAGCTCTTGCTCGACTCAGAACTCAAGGAGTCAGGCATAAAAATGCGCAATTTACATAAGGGTGGAGTGGAATTCATCACTTCACACCTAGAAGGTATAAAGTTTTTAGCGACAACTACTTTGGCAAGTCGAGTTTATATCAGAATCACTGCTTTTGAATTTTCCAACACCGACGAATTTTACGACAATATCAAAAACCAATGGTGGCATCTCACAATTCCCAACAATCAAACTTTTAAAATTTCCACCCTCTTTGATCTAAAAAGCAAATACACTTTTAACAACTCAATGTTTTTCTCACTAAAAGCAAAAGATGCCATCGCCGATGAAATTCAAGAAAAAAAAGGCGAACGCCCAAGTGTTAACAAAGACAACCCCGATTACAGTTTACTCATTCGCATTGAAGAAAAAAAACATGGCAAAGGATCAGGCGAAACATTTTTTGCCATGGTTTACTTAGACCTCACCTATGCTCCTTTATCTGATCGAGGAATAAGAAGATTGGCGAGTCAACATGATCACTCAAAACATGAAGCGCCACTTCGGGAAAATCTCGCTCAAGGTATTATTCGTTTTACAGAATGGAAACCTGGCGAAGAAATTTTTGCCGATCTGACCTGTGGTTCTGGCACCGTTTTAGTTGAGGCCATTTATTATGCCGCCAAATTGCCAGGAAGTTTTATTAATTTAAAAGACTATTTATATAATCGTGAAATGCCTTGGGCCTTTTTAAACCACGCCTGGTGGAAAGAGTTAAAACTCGAAAGTGAGTTTATAAATTGGGCACGCACTCAAGTTGACGAAGCAGAAGATCGCCTAAAAAAACTTCCCACTGACATGTTGATTGGAAACGACATCAATGGCAAATACTTAGAAATGACCAAAAGAGCAATTAAAACTTTAGGCGTCTTTAGTATAATTAAATTGCAAAAAGAAGATATCAAAATGGCCAAACTGCAAACCGAAAACAAAGGCGTCGTTTTCTTCAATCCACCTTACGGAAAAAGACTAAATCAAGAAGATGATCTAGGTGAACTCTATTTCCAGCTAGGCGAAAACCTCAAAAGCAACTTTAAAGGAAATCGCGCTTATGTTCTCACTTCGGAGTCTCAACTTAGAAAACAAATTAACCTTCGAACAAGTCAAAGAATTGAAATGAAAAATGGCAATCTTGATTGCCGTCTGCTTTTTTATAAACTTTACTAATTTTATTAAAGAGCATTCAAAATTAAATCGATAGCTTTCCAACAACCATGTGAACCAGAGATCGTACGAACTAATCGAAAATGGATATTTTTGTTACCTGATTTCCACCAATGCTGAGCAGACTCATCTCTTAAAATAAATTCCACATTTTCTGCACTTGATTCTAATGGCAACCTGAAAATAGCTTTTTTATTTTTAATTTCCAAAGGAACTTCTAATGAATCTTTCCATAAATTACTTGTCGCTCGCACCATGCCTCTTCGAAGTATTGAAAGTGGAACTTTATTTCCAAAAAATTGTACAGCACCACCTTCGATCATAAGCTCTTGATGAAAAATATATTTTCCAAGCTTGGCATCAAAAGTGACAAGGGATGTACTTTGATCAAGCAAATTAACCCTAGACCCCAGACAAGTTTCATAAGGGGCCAGGTTTGGATAAGTTCTCCGAGATTTTTTTACCACAGAATCGATATGGTCCCATATTAAAGAACGATCTTGATGCATTTTAAAATTGTCTATCATTTGAACATTTTTCTCTAAAAGTTGTGGTCTATAAAGTTCTTCTAAGTTGGTATTTCTAAGAGCGCTAGATTCCTGCACCAAAGTATGAAATGACTCTACCCTGACACCGTCTTTTAGCGCTTGTAATTCACAATTTTTATAAAGTGCTTTAAATTTTTGTGCCAATTCCATTCTCATTTTCTCTTCGGGAATATAACCTAAAAGGGCCTTGGAAATTTTTTCTGGTGAATAAATGGCATTTGCCGCAAGCTCTAACATAATTTTTGGGACGTCATATCTACCGAGCATTTTGGGCATCACTTTATCAACAAGAGTTTCTTCTATTTTTAAAGTAAGTTTATTAAGTATAACTACGAACTCCTGGAACTCTTTAGTACTCGCTTCTATTTTTATTAAATGCTTTGGAAGTCCAGTAAGCTCTGCAAGCTCTAGACCTTTGTGGTATTCAAAACCAAGAATGAGTTTGGCAATTATTTCAACCTTATCCGGCATAGCGGCCTTCAGAGAATTTGAACCGTATTTTTCGACAGTGTCAAAAAGTGTCGCTAAAGTTTGCGAGTGCCCGTTGCTAATTTCTTCGCCGAAGGCCTCTGCGTGCGCCAGAATTTTGGCCCCATCAAATCCAGAAAGTGCAGTCATTGTTCCATAATCTAAAAATCTTCCACCAAGTTCGATATTAGAAGGCGAGGTTGCCCCATGAAGAATTCGCCGAGAGTAGGCCGCAGCAAACTGTTCTGCCCAATTCTCCGCAAGCTTTAAAAAACCTTGCTTTAATTTTTCTGATTTTGAAAGACCAGCAAAATTGCCATTCCCGGAGTGCGGTAACAGCTCAGGAAGTTTTTCTAAACTTTCTTTTACCCTCATTAAATCAAGGGCCGTCATATTTTTTTCACCTCGACCGTAAAGAACATCGATAAAATGCGCAGGCCTTAAGGCATCCTGCCTTACAATAAGCGCCCGTGCTTCTTTCCCCCCATCTTTCCAATGAGTGAAAGTTCCACTATCGATAATGGCCAAAACTCTATTTGCGCCGTGAGGCAGTTCTCTGCTGGCAACCTCACCCCAAATCGCTTCATTAATTGATTCTTTAATCGAAGCACCACCATGAGCGTGATCAAAGCTTTGTCCCGTTCCGACGAGACTAGTTTGCCCAATTCCTTTTATTTGAAATTGTCCGGCACTTGCCGCACGGCCTGCTCCCCAATTCACTCCAAGTCCAAGACCGCCGTATCTATCTGCATAAAATGTTTTTGAAAGATTTGTGAAATTTTCCAGTCCAATATTTTCATGAGGAGCATTGTAGGCAAAAGCATCTAAAATTTTTCTTTCAAAATCAGGGGTCAAACCTTCTTTCGGAATTTCGACACCCATTTCCCTGGCCAATTCAAAATTAAACCATAACACCTTGGCGTTTTTTAATCGCAAAGTTTTAACTTCTGTATAAACACTCTCGGGCAAAGCGAATGAGTTGGGATGCCCACTGGCAATCTCTGACAACTGAACTGAATATACAGGCAGGGAAATTACAATCGCCAATAATGCAATGAAATGTTTCATTTTAAAAATATCCCCCCAAAAACAAATACTTCATAGGCGATATCCCACTAATAAAAAAATGCACTCAGGAATTCATTATGCTGAAAAAACTATAGGTTATATTCATCACGTTTGAGTTTTCCGTACCAGAAAACTTAGTATTACGAGTGAGATTTAAAGTTTTCGGCGATTTTTACAGCGAAGGAAGGAGAGGCAAATTTTAAAAGCGCATTGCTATTTACCACTTTATCCATATTATAATTCGATTTGCCAAAAAAATATTGACCAAGGTCTTGATCCTTTAAAAAAACGGTATGTCCTTTCTCAAAAAATTTTCTAATAACAAAATTTGAATCCAAAAAACAAACTTCTCTAATCATAAAGTTTTTTGAAATGTAGATAATGATACAATACTCAGCAAGTTCAATCATGGACTTCTTGATCTTCACACCTTTGGGAGAAGATAAATCACTCCAATGGACCTTAACCTCTGTGCGCTTCCCCTCTAAGTCAAAATCAAACCCTCGCTGAGAGGTTGACTTAATTTGTTTTAATCCAAAAATGCATTTGGCATACCACTCTCCTAGCTGTGTTGGAAAATTTTTGCCATTTAAAATCACTTGATTTTGACGAAGAATAGAATAACAACGATCAACCTCTTCCACTCCTCGAAGAATACTGTTCTCATTCGGTTTAGATAAAATAGAAATATTTTTTCCAATATTGCGAAGGAGTTTTTTGGAAAATTGTTTTTCAAACCAAGCAGAAAATTGGTCATCCATTGATAAGTCGTACGAATTTAAAACGAATCCCGCTTTTAGAAGATCCTTAGGATGCTTAATATTTTCAAATCTTTTACTGATAAATTTCAGAGGCGCAAATTCTTTAGAGTTTAGGCCTTGAATAAAAAAAAGATCTTTATCAAAAGTAGAACTACCATGGGTCGTTTTTGAAAACTCAGCAATTTCATTGAATAATTGATTTAATTCCAAAGTCTTTCCCTAATACTGAGTTTTCCGTACCTGAAAATCTTAGCGTAATGTACATAACTATAACTCTAAGCAAAGGGAATTGTCTTTGAAATTCAAAATATTAGAAGCAAGCCCGAGATTTTTTGTCAAGAAATACCGAGTATAAACTCGAAAATCAACAATCTTAGATTGATAATATTTTTTTGTTTCACCTTGAGTATTTATCATCAAAGATGAAGCAACAAGTGCATGATCAAGCAATTGCCAAGCGATCACAACTTGAGAAAAAAACTCTAAAATATCCGACGCAGATCCTAGCATTTCTTCTTGCTTATTTTCCTTTGCCAGCTCACCAACTTTTGTCATTATTTTTTCACATTTCTCAAAAACTGATTTATACAAATTA
>JAHEZZ010000100.1 GCA_023250815.1 Bdellovibrionales bacterium | reverse complement strand
AATATTTTTATAATCGATGTGGAAAAAGAAAGATTAGATTTTTCAAAAGAACTTTTAGAAAATGTAATTACTATCAACTCAACAGAGGAAAACCTCGTTGAAAAAATATTTTTAAATACCAATAAGAATGGTGCAGATCTTATTTTTACTGCTTGTCCTGTTATTCAAACTCATTATGATGCGCTAAAAATTGTCGCAAAAAAAGGTGTAATAAATTTTTTTGGTGGACTCCCTCAAAATTCACCTCCGATTGCAATCTCATCAAATTTTGTCCATTACTCTGAAGTTGTTCTCACTGGATCTCATGGTTCAACCCCGGAACAACATCAAAGTGCTTTAAAATTATTAGAAGAAAAAAAAATTAATCTAAAAAAAATTATTACCCATACTTATCCACTCAAAGAGTTTGATTCGGCTTTTCAACTTTCTTTTTCTAAAAAAGGAATGAAAATAGTTTTGAGACCACATGATTAAAAGTACTATTGAAATTTCCGCTTCAATCATGTGTATCAATTGGCTAAATGTTCAAGCCGATCTTGATATTTTAATCAAAGAAAAAATAGATTATTTACACTGGGATATTATCGATGGGCAATTTGCTTCAGATTTTACCATGGGATCAAGTATCATCAATACACTTCTTCCTTATTCCAACATACCATCAGATTATCATTTGATGGTGGAAAACCCCTCCCGTCTTTTTGATTCATTTCAAACTCACCCAGGCGATATCTTCACTATTCATCAAGAATCAACCAGAAATCTTCATCGTGACATTATTAAAATTAGACAAATGGGACTTCGTGTAGGGGTTGCTATTTCTCCAGGCACTTCAATTGAAACTCTTCGTTATGTTTTAGAAGACCTCGATATCGTATTAGTAATGACAGTTAACCCAGGCTTCAAAGGTCAAAAAATTATTCCGCAAACTATATCCAAAATTAATGACTTAAAACAAATGATTAACAAATATGGACTTACAACAAAAATTCAAGTCGATGGAAGTGTTAACAATCAATATATTCCAGATATGGTTGCTGCTGGCGCAGATATTTTAGTAGGCGGTTCTTCGGGATTATTTAGAAAAGATCTGAACTTGCCAAAATCTATTGAGACGATGCGAATTCAAGCAAAAATTGGCCTAGAAAGAAGGAGAGGGCATTGTCATTTAGACTTGGTATAAACACAGGGTTTGCGGTTAATCGCTTTATGGAAACCGAAGTTTGGTCGAGAATAATTGGCGAAGACCTTGGACTTGGATATGTTCAACTTACAGCTGATATGTTGAATATGGATTTACCCGCAAACATTATTTCAAAATATGTAAAAGAAATTAATTTTTATAAAAATAAATATAAATTCGATATCATTTCAACTTTTACTGGCGCATTTACCAGAGTAAATCATTTGGCCCATCCCGATTTAGAAATACAAAAGCACTGGATCTCATGGTTTAAAAAATTTGTAGACGTTAGTTGTGACTTAAATACTTTATCACTTGGCAGCCATTTTGGAATTTTCACAGATTCTGATAATCGCTCATCAACCAAAAGAGCAGAAAGAAGAAAACAAAATATCGAAAATTGGCACATCATTGCAGAATACGCAAAGACAAAGGGACTTTCTTATTTAACCTGGGAGCCAATGTCTATTTCACGAGAACAAGGTGAAACGATTGCAGAGACCAAACTTCTTCAGGCCGATGTAAATAAGGACTCTCCTCTTCCTTTTTATTTATGCTTAGATGTTGATCATGGTGATGTTACATCACCAAACCCAGATGATACAGATGCTTATTCTTGGCTGAAAAGTTTTGCAGATGAATCTCCTTTGATACATTTAAAACAAAGTTCTAAAAATAAATCTGGCCACTGGCCATTTACACAAGAATACAATAACTGTGGGAAAATTATTCCCCAAAAAATAGTTAATACCATTGGCCAAAATTCAAAAAACATCAAAGATCATTATCTTTTGTTGGAGCTCAGCTTCAGAGAAAGGGAACCAATAGATTCCAATGTTATTGCAACTCTTAAAGAATCTGTTGGATTTTGGAGAGAGCAGATAAAGGAATAGGGATGAAAACCGCAGTTCATATAATAATAACGATGGCCGGACACTCAAGAAGGTTTCAAGCCGCCGGTCTTCATACCCCTAAAGCTTTTTTGAAAATTGGCAACAAATTAATGATCGAACACGTCGTAGAAATGTTTGACCAGGAAGATATTTATCATTTCGTACTTAATCAAAATCAATTTGACCAATATTCAAAGGAAGTTGGAGAGCTAAAAAAGCTCGTAAAAAACTGCAATCTCACCGTGATTCCACCGCATGATTTTGGTCCAACTTTTTCAGCTCTTCAAGTCCAAGGAATACCAAGCTCAGCTGAAGTAATTATAAGTTATTGTGATTTTAAAGTTTGTTGGAATTATCCAAAATTTTTAAGAGATGCCCGACAAAATGATGCTTCTGTTCCCATATTTAAAGGCTTTCATCCCGCTTCTTTTGGCAATACTTATTACGCTTATATTAGGGCCAATGAAAACTCCTTCGAAGAACTTAGAGAAAAAAAATCTTTTACAACAAAAAGAAGCGAAGAGCCTGCATCAGTAGGTATCTACTATTTTAGAAATTATAAAACATTCGAAAAATATTCAAAGCAATTAATCTCATCTCCTCTCGGGCAAATGAATGAAGCCTACACAAGTCTTTTATTTAATAAAATGAAAGAAGATGGCCTTGAAATTTCAATTTATGAAGTTGATAAATTTATTTGCTTAGGAACGCCAGAAGACGTTGAACAATACAATTTTTGGTTTAATTGCTTTAATAAAAATTCAAACGGCCATGACAAAATATATGAACAAACAAATTTGATTCCAGTTGCGGGACTAGGTCAAAGATTTCAAGATGCCGGACACAAAGTTTTAAAGCCCTTTATCGCAGTTGATAATAAGCCAATGTTTGAGACAGCATGCAAAACTTTTCCAAAAAGTACGAAGTGGTTTTTTCTTTTTCAAAACGAAAATATTCAAAAATATTCATTAGAACTTCTTATAAAAAATAAATTTGAAAATGCTACCGTTTTAGGAATTGATCATGAAACAAGTGGCCAAGCAAGTACCTGCTTAATTGCAAAGTCACAAATTGAAGGTCATCTGCCGCTATTTATCGCCTCTTGCGATTATAAAACAATTTACAATTATGAAAAGTGGCAACAAATTGTAGAAGACTATTCAGTTGATGGTGTTATTTGGACGTTCAGATTAAAAAATACTTTAGTTAAAAATTATAATTCTTTTGCTTACTGTAAAACCGCTAAAGATCAAAAAACAGTATTAGAAATTGTTGAAAAAAAAATAATTTCAGAAACACCAGCACAAGACCCCATGGTTGTCGGATCTTTTTGGTATCGAAAAGCTTCTGACTTTATAGTATCTGCGGAAAGCATGATCTCTAAGAACACCAGAATTAACGGCGAATTTTACGTAGGCACGAGCATAAATCAATTAATAAAAAACGGGAAAAAAATTGTTATCTTTGACATTGACCAATGGATAACTTTTGGTGACCCATTTGAATTAGAAATTTATAACTATTGGGGAGAATATTTTAAATATGATGAATTCAATAGTACTTACTAAAAATGCCACCCTTCATTTGCAATGTCTGCCATTAAAAACTCCCGACATTGATGAAGTACAAGTAAAATTAAAAGCTGTTGGGATTTGCAGCTCAGATATTTATAGGGCCTATGATAATGGGGCTTACTTTTACCCACTTATTATGGGACACGAAATGTCTGGAGAAATTGTTGCGAGTGGTGAACATTCAAATTCATACAGTAACGGCGATAGGGTGGCCATATTTCCCCTGTTGCCTTGCTTTCATTGTGAATCCTGCCTCGATGAAAGATATGCTCAATGCAATAGTTATAAATACTATGGCTCTCGAAATCACGGTGGTTACTCCCAATATCTCAATGTAAAAGAATGGAATCTTATGAAAATTCCCTCCTCCGTAAGCTGGGCCAATGCTGCTGCAATTGAGCCAATCGCAACTGTCATTCACGCTTTAAATAAGATTGATAAAAAAGATAAAAAGAAACTATGTATTCTAGGAGCTGGTTTTTTGGGACTAATTGCCGCAAAATATTTAAAATTTATCTGCCCTGAATTCAAAGTTTCTATTTTTGATCGAAATTCATTAAAGCTTGAACTTGCCAAAAAGTACTGCGACGAAGTTTTTCTTTGTCAAAAAGAAGAGGATTGGCAAAATATTATACAACCTCAACTTGACTCCTACCCCCTCGTTCTTGAGGCTTGCGGAGCTCCAGAAACATTCTCTCACTCTCTAAGTTTAGCTGCCAGAAAAGGAAAAGTAATTTGGATGGGGAATATAAACAGTGATTTAACTTTAAACAAAAAATTAGTAAGCTCCATTTTGAGAAAAGAATTAAATATTATCGGAGTATGGAATTCTGAATATAAGGGCAATTCTCCTTCTGACTGGACAACTGCCTTAATGGCCCTGCAAAATGGATTTTCAATTGAAGAATTTATAACTGAAAACATTTCTATTTTTGATGTCCCCCAAAAGATTGAAGGCCTTTATAATAATAAAATTAAAAAACAAAAACTAGATGTTATAAAATACATGATAACGGAGTTTGCTTGAAGTACAGTATTATTGTTCCTTGCTATAATGAAGAAAAAAATATTAGTTTAAATCTTAAAAGATATGCAGAATTTATCAAAAGAGATGATATTGAAATAATATTTGTAAATAATGGAAGCAAAGATAACTCGGAGAAGATATTTAATGAGTTAATTTCGCAATATTCTTTTGCAAAAGTTGTAACGATTAAAGAAAATAAAGGCTATGGCTTTGGAATCCTAACTGGACTGGCAAAAGCAAAAGGTCATTTCCTGGGATGGACCCATGCTGATATTCAAACCGACCCTGGTGATATTATCCATGCCATTAATATCTTAGAAAAAAGTGAAAATCCCCAACAATCTTATATAAAAGGATTTCGAACCAACAGGTTATTAAAAGATAAACTCTTTACTCTTGGAATGAGTCTTATCGAAACGACATTATTTTTAAAAAATTTAAGTGAAATCAATGCCCAACCTAATTTATTCCCACGATCTTTTTATGAGTCCTGGGTTAACCCTCCCTACGATTTTAGCTTAGATCTTTATGCATTTATTATGGCCAAAAATAAAAAACTAAAGATTTATAGATTTAATGTTTTATTTCCAGAAAGAATTTATGGAAAATCCAGTTGGAACAGCGGTATTGGCGCTAAAATTAAAAATATTCTAAAAACATTGAATTATTCTTTTAAATTAAGATTGAAAGTCTAAAAAAATATGGCCGATACCAAAATAATTTTTTTATTACTGGCTCAAATTATTATGTGGTGAGAAGTTATTTACTATAAAATCAGGATCAACATGCTTTTTGATTTGATTTCTAATTTGTGCAAGATCCAACCATTCAGTGTTATTCCCCGAACTGTATTTAAAATTCTCCGCAACTTTCTGTGCCCTAAATTGATTTATCCATTTATCTAAGGCCCAATTAGGATCACTGGGTAAAATAGCGTAATAGCGACCACAATCGTAGGTATAAAATGCATCAGTCTCAGTTATCATTTCCTCGTGAACTTTTTCGCCAGGTCTAATTCCCACAAAATTCAATTTGGAATTTGGTGATACTGCTTTGGCCAGATCTAAAATTCGGTAGGAGGGGATTTTTGGTACAAAGACCTCTCCACCCCATGCATTCTCAATTGCAAAAAGAACTAAATCAACACCTTGATCTAAAGTAATATTGAATCTAGTCATCTGTTCATGAGTTATACTTAAAACACCTTTATCTCTTTCCCCCAGAAAAAAAGGTACAACTGACCCTCTCGATCCTAAAACATTCCCATAGCGAACAACGGAGAAGGCCAAATTTCTAGAACCTTTCATGTTATTTGCCGCAATAAATAATTTATCTGAGCAAAGTTTAGTCGCACCATACAAATTGGTGGGTGCTGCAGCTTTATCAGTCGATAATGCAATAACTTTTTTAACATCTGAATCCATGGCAGCATTTACAACGTTTTCTGCTCCTAAAACGTTTGTGCGAATACATTCAATGGGATTATATTCCGCTATTGGCACATGTTTTAATGCCGCCGCATGAACAATAATATCAACTCCTTCACAGGCCCTTTTTAAACGCTCACCGTCTCTAATATCACCGATAAAAAACCTAACTTGAGGGTATTTAGAATTGGGAAACTCTAAAGACATTTCATACTGTTTAAGCTCATCACGGGAATAAATAACAAGTCTTTTAATACTTGGGTATTTTTGTAAAACAGTAGAAACAAACTTTTTTCCAAAAGAGCCAGTACCACCAGTAACAAGAATTGATTTATTATCTAGCATAATTTAATATTTTATTTATAGCTGCAAAGATTCAATTATTTTCTTTAAACTTTTAACCAAAATAACATCAAAGTCAAAGAAATATTTAAATAATGCCTTACTCTAGGCGTTGTAATAGGAGTTTTACAATCCATCATAAAATTTTTTTTCAATTAATTGCAAATTTAAAGGAACTGTTTCTAAAATATCTACCATTTTTTTAGAGGCAATCCCATTTACATAAGGATTTTTTAAATCTTTTAAAGACTCTTTAAATTCTGAACTGAGGGCCGTTTTTATCCCCATCTCAATTTCTTCATAGCTGTGGCCAACATCAATAACGTTAAAAGAATGAATCCGCCCCCTTTGTCTATTTCCAATATTAATGACGGGTAACTTAAAACTTGCTGATTCAATTATGCCACTACTTGAATTACCAACCATCGCCTGGCAATATTTCATCATAGAGAAATAGCGTTTTTTTCCCAAATTCATAACAATTTTAATATTTTTATTTTCTGCCGCTGCTTTTTTAATTTCTTCAATAATAATTGATCCGTGGGTATCCGCATTGGGGTAAGTAACAATGGTTTGTATATTGGCGCAGGCAATCGCTTTAAGCCACTGCTGTGCATGCCAACGAGTATTTTCAAATTCTAAAGTCACTGGATGTAAAGTGGCCAAAAGACATTTTTCTTCTAACTTAAAGTCTAATTCTTTTTCTAATTGATCTTTAGAAAGACTTGCTTCGCTTTCCAAATTATCCAATGAAACTGAGCCGGTGTTATAAACTAATTTAGGATTCTCACCCATTCTCATCACTCGTTCACGGTAAAATTCAGTACTGGTAAAATGAATATGTGACATCTTCGTAATGGAATGGCGAATGGCCTCATCAATTAATCCTTCAGTGGACTCGCCCCCATGAAGATGGGCCACAGGAATCTTAAAGGGAAGAGCTGCAATTGTAGCGGCTAACATTTCATAGCGATCCCCTAAAACAACAATAATATCAAACTGAACATGAGTAAATAATTTAGAAAATTGACTTATACTGGTTCCAATACAGATAATACCAATTCTTTTACATAGTTGGTATAAGGTCAGAGTAGACCTCTTTGTATCTTTGTGCGGCAGTAGTATAGCTCAATTTTTTAACGTCTTCTAAAGCTTGCTTAATAGTTTTTTGTTTTAAATCGCAATTCTCATAAAATTCTAAGATCGATTGAGAGAGACGGTCG
Organism: Bdellovibrionales bacterium; assembly: GCA_023250815.1. Classification (GTDB taxonomy): domain Bacteria; phylum Bdellovibrionota; class Bacteriovoracia; order Bacteriovoracales; family Bacteriovoracaceae; genus JAHEZZ01. The sequence continues at coordinate 1,970 of JAHEZZ010000100.1, read as the reverse complement.
ACATCTTCCACCTCCGCAAAAAGCCCATTTATACCATCTCGAGCGTTGTCAATCACCATTCCCACTTTTGTAGCGACCAGTGGGGTTCCTGTTGCCCAAGATTCCAGAAGCGATTTGGGGCCACCCTCAACTCTCGAAGATAGAAGGTAAAGATCAAGAGCATAATAAAGCTCACATATTTTATCTGGTTCATCAAAATAAAGATGGGTATAAGAGACCTTCATTTCGTCTAATCTTTTTTTAACATAACCACGTGCCGGCCCAGAAAGTAAAATATGCACTGAAATTTTACTTTTAATCTTCTCTATAACATCGCAAAAAATATCTGGGCCCTTTATTAGTTTAGGCGTTGTTCCTTCACCCCAACCGTTTCCATCTTTTTGAAAACTACCTATAACAAATTTATTTTCTGGTATTTGATATTTTTTTCGAATGTCTTTTTTTAATTCTGGATGAGGATTAAAAACACTAAGATCGATTGGAATATGAATGACTTTAATTTTTGAAGCTAATACTCCTTTTACTATTAAAGTTCTTTCTGTAAGATGACAGCTTGTATGAATAACATCCACAAGGGTTGAAATCTTCTTCGCCAATTCTAAACGTTTATCTTTTTCTTCTGAATGGTACCACGTAACAACTACTCTATTTGAGAAGTGAACTTTTTTGGGGCCAGTAGATGATAGATAGGTATTAATACTCCCAAAATGTACGATTTTAAATCTCGCCCCTAAATGAGTAATACTGAGTCTCATATGCACATTCTCTTTGCTCAAAAAAGAAACTAAATTTTCTCCTTCTTTTTTTATTACCCAGGCAGCATCTTCAATTACATAAATGATATCAGCGTGGCTAAAATAATTTTTAATTGCAGCGATAACAACTCTTAAAAATTTTTGTAATTTATTTATAAGCACCAATCATCTCTTTTACAATTTCTTCCAAGCTTATCTGGGGATTATGACCAAGTTCTTTTTTGGACTTGGAAATATCTGCAATATGAACAAAAGAATCATTTTTTCTAACCAAATTTTGATTTTGAACAACAAGCGGTTTCCCCTTTCTATTAACTGCCAAAATATCTGCCTGATTATTAACCCATTCAATTTCAATTTGAAGATTTTTAAAAATCAAGTTAATTAATTCTTTGACAGTATTGCCAATTCCTGTTCCTAAAACAAAATCATCTGGACGATCTAGCTGCAATATTTTCCAAAAGCTTGGAACATATTCTTTAACATGCCCCCAATCTCTAATCACTTCAACACTTCCCACTTCAAGGAATGGCCTTTCCCCTTTTTTTATTTGTATGGACTCATTGATAAGTTTCGAGGTCACAAAACCATTGCCTCGTTTTGGTGATTCGTGATTAAAAAGTATCCCATTAGAAATAAACATCTCATGAGTATTTCTAAAATAGTGAGATAAAAGATAGCAAGAAGCCTTTGAAATACCATAAATATTCGAAGGGCCCAAAGGACAAAGTTCGTTTTTAGCTTTGTCACTTGGCAGATAGATATGGCCACTTGAAGCATTAAAAACTTTACAATTTATTTTTAAATCATTAATCGCTTTAAAAATATTCAGAGTCGAGCCAATATTTGATGTAAGAATTTTAAAATCTAAATCAGAATCATTTCCCACCTGAGAATGACCGGCCAAATGATAGCACTCATCTGGATTTATTTGAGCAATTTTTTCTTTAAGCGAATTAATATCGTCGTAATTAACAGTTTCAAATTTTACATGTGAGGCCAAATGAATTACATTTTTAAACTCTTGATCAGTTAATGAAATTTTTTTTCGTGAAAATCCCCAAACCTCATGGCCTTTTTGAAGTAAAAACTCTGCTAAGTAGGGGCCATCTTGTCCGGTTATTCCGGTTATGAGAGCTTTTTTTACTGCCATGATTATAATTTACCTTCTGCCACCAACCTCATATCATTTTCCATCATCAAATTTACCAGCTC
>JAHEZZ010000237.1 GCA_023250815.1 Bdellovibrionales bacterium | reverse complement strand
GTTCAAAAAAGCCCCCTTCTTCACTGCGCTCTTCAATGTGGGATTGAAACCAATTTTTTTGTGCGCTTTTAATCGTGTCACTTACTTTGGCGACAATTTGAGAAGCAAGGTGTTCTCCTCTAAGCAAAAGATCAAGTACTCTGGGGAGTTCCTCTACTACTCGTTGGTAGTGAGGGGCATTTTCGTATTTTGAAAGTTCAATGACAAATTTCATCACTGCTTCTGAAATTTTTGAAGTGTTGACCATTGATTGAAGACGTTTAATTCGTGGGTCCTCTTTGGACAGGCCCTTAGAGTAGAGTTGGTCGATTAATCTCTCTGCACCTAAGCGATATTCTTCGATAATCGGTTGCTCTCTTTTTCTAAAAATATGAGCGACAATTGCCAAACTATCAGCTTTCGCCAAATGGATTTTTGTGTTGCTATTTTTTTCTCTATCCTCTCTTGTTTCTATTGCTCCGTAATGGGCCAAGTTTTTAAGCGAGAGGCTGACTGCACTTTGCGACAGTCCCAAGATTTTTTGAATCTCGCCACTTTTCATCGGCCTTGCCGATAAAACCAAAAGCCCGAAGATGGCACCATCAGCTCGTTTGAAGCCAATGCCATGAAGAAATTTTTCAAAAGAATTTAATTCTTGTAAAAAATCTGGATGCTCTGTTAAAAAATTTTCCATATTACAAAAATCGAATATATAAAATAGTTAAAATAAGATTTTGACCAGCGGCCTTCTCTCTGTCACTATTTTTTTTGTAAAAGAAAGGTAAATCAAGATACGGATATTTTAGCAAGATGAGAAAAATATGAGCAAGAAAAAAGTGCTTATCTTGGGTGCCAGTGGGCTCGTAGGCCAACAGCTTTTGGGCCGTTTATTAAAAGATGAAACAATTGAGTCGGTTATTTCTTTAGTGCGAAATCCGATGAAAGTATCTCATCCTAAATTGTATCAGGTTACCACCCAGTTTGAAAAATTGGCAGATCAAAGAGGCAACTTTAAAGTCGATGTAGTTTTTTGTTGCTTGGGTACAACGATTAAAAATGCCGGTACTAAATCTGCTTTTCGCCGTTGTGATTATTACTATGTCGTAGAGGCGGCGAAACTTGCCAAAGAATATAGAGTAGATCATTTTTTAGTTATTTCTGCTTTGGGAGCGAACCCAGATTCAACTTTTTTTTATAAACAAATTAAGGGAGAGATGGAGAGAGATATTTATCTTTATGGGCCAGCAAAAATAACAATCGTTAGGCCTTCGCTTTTGATTGGTGCTCGAGATGAAAAAAGGCCATTTGAAGAACTTTGTCTCAAAGTACTAAAACCTTTTCGCCCATTTTTTTATGGGCCGTTAAAAAAATATAGGCCGATATCGGCCAGTAAAATAGCAGAAGAGATGATTCGACAATTTAAGGGGCGAAAGAAAGAAAAAAACAACGACGATCATATTGAAGTCATAACGATGGTTAAATAATAAAAAAACTATTCTTAAATACTGAGGGTTCTTTGTATGTTTGCTCCTGATTATAAAATTGTTCTTTGTGACATCCTTACTCCGATTAATAAAAACACTGCTCAATTTTTAAGCAAACAAGCAATGGTCTTAAAACGATTTCCTTTTTCAAAGGGAAAAAATATTTTGGGCGAATCCTGCGGTTATATGATCGACAATATTATTCCTGAAGATCATCTTATCGGTCGCACTGTTCCCTTTTTAAAAGAAAGTATTGAGGTCCTTGATGCAAGAGGTTTTATTGCCATGCCTAGTTTTTTTGATATGCATTTTCATTGGGTGCAGGACGATGTTCGTTTGATGCCCAAGGATTCACTTTTGCAATGGCTGTCCAAATACACTTGGCCACATGAGGCCAAATTTAACTCTCGCCCCTACTCTTTAAAAAAGTCCTTGGATTTTTCCCATCTTCTTTTGGAAGCGGGAACTTTAGGTGGGGCCGCCTATGGTTCAATTCACGGCCACACTGTCGATCATGCTCTTTCACATTTTGTCGGTGATTTTGTTGTCGGAAATGTTTTGATGACAATGAATTCGCCTAAAAATCTGACGACTTCGATTAGTTCTGCTTTAAAATTAATTAATGAAAAAAGTAAAAAATATGCCAATCGCTACGCTCTTTCTCCTCGTTTTGCTCCCACCACTCACCCGGAGTTGATGAAAAAAGGCAGTGTGATTGCTCGCACTCATCGCAATTATATTCAAACTCATTTATCGGAAACTCCGGAAGAGGTGAGCTATGTCTTGGCCTTTTTTAAAAAATTAAAAGGTTTTTCCAACGTCAAAAGTTATACTGATATCTATCAAAGATGTGGCATCTTGGGCCCCCGTACAATTATGGGACATGGGATTTATCTTGATGATGGAGAAATTAAACTGCTTAAAAAAACGAAGACAGCAATTGCTCATTGTCCTACTTCCAACGCTCCACTGAAAAATAAAGGGCTAGGCTCGGGACTTTTTGATTATAAAAAAATGAATAGGGCAGGTATTCGCTGGGCCCTTGGAAGTGATGTCGGTGGTGGCCCCTATTTATCAATGTTTGATGTTATCCAATCTTTTGTAGAGCAAAATAAAAAGTCAAAGGTGGGAGCAACCTATACCGAAGGTTTTTACCGGGCCTCTTTGGCGGGAGCAGAAATTTTAGGGATGAATAAAACCCGAGGCTCCTTGAAAATTGGCAAAGAGGCCAATTTTATTTTAGTTCCAAGTCCAGAAAGAGGGTATAATTCCAGCAATAAAAATGGAGAAAATATTTTAGCTAAAATTATTTCCCCTTATGCTAAAAAAAGAGAAAAATATCAAAGTCTCTGTCACTCGGTATTTTATCTGGGAAACTTGGCCTATTCTCGATAAAAAAATATCTATTTTGACTGCTTTGTTGTTATTCCTAAGAGCTCATTAATTTCTTCTTCTGCGGCCATTAACTCTTCATCGCTGTATTCTTTGGGAAAAGTTATCGTTGGCATTTCTTTTTGCAATTCTGGCGGATTATCTAAATAAT
>JAHEZZ010000236.1 GCA_023250815.1 Bdellovibrionales bacterium | reverse complement strand
TCTTACAATAAAAGATGGAAGTTATTTTCCCTTGTCACGGCCCGTTTTTATTTATGTAAATAAAAAATCCAGAGAGAAAAAGGAAGTTTCTGATTTCGTTAATTACTATATTACGAATGCCGATAAATTAGTGACGAGTGTAAAGTATGTTCCTTTGACTAAAAAAGCTTATGATCTAGGTTTAAAACGCTTTAAGGATAATCAATCAGGAACAGGGTTTGGAGGAGAAAATGATATCGGTGCTAAAATTGAGGAAATTCTTGCTAGAAAATTAAAATAATTTTTTAGGAATCATATGTTATTACGGCCAAAAAGCAGAACGATTAGAAACTTAAAGGAGTTTTTAATTGAAAAAATACTTTTTACGACTGCATTTTTGGCCGTTGTGATTACTGTTGGTATCGCTCTTACTTTATTTACCGAAGCTCTCCCTTTTTTTAAAAGCGTCACCCTCAAACAATTTTTTGGGGACAAACAATGGAGCCCTCTTTTTTCCGATCCTCACTACGGGATATGGCCGCTTGTTACTGGAACAATTGTGACTACTGTTATTGCCCTTTGTATTGCTGTACCCATTGGCACTATCATGGCCATTTTTTTAAGTGAATATGCTCATCCAAAAGTACGAGAAGTAATAAAACCTTTACTTGAACTTCTTGCTGCCATTCCGACCGTAGTTTACGGTTATTTTGCTTTGTTGTTTGTCACTCCTCTTATGCAAAAATTTTATCCTGAGCTCTCCGGCTTTAATATGTTGGGGGCCGGAGTAGTGATGGGTGTGATGATTATTCCTTATGTTTCATCCCTTTCAGAAGATGCGATGAGAGCAGTTCCGATGGCACTTCGAGAGGGGTCACTGGCAATTGGGGCGACCAAACTTCAAACTTCTACTCAAGTTGTTTTTCCGTCGGCATTTTCGGGAATCACTTCCGCCTATATTTTGGCCATTTCTCGAGCTATTGGTGAGACGATGGTGGTGACGATAGCTGCTGGAATGCAGCCTGATTTTACTTTGAATCCAATCCGTCCAGCAGAAACAATGACTGCTTATATTGTACAAGTAAGTATGGGAGATTTACCTCACGATAGTATTGGTTACAAAAGTATTTTTGTGGTGGGGGCTTGCTTATTTTTAATGACTCTCTTTTTTAATATATTAGGACAACTGGCCAGAAAAAAATTTTGGAAGGCCTACTGAGATTAAATGATGGTCAATAATCAAAAAGCAGAGATTAAAAAAAGTAAAAATAAAGAATTTATTTTTTTATCTGTCAGTTTAATTCTTTTGGCCGTTTTGGCAATTACCTTTAGTGCGTTAGTTTACGATTTAGTAAGCAATGGACTTAGTCGAATTGATAAAAGTTTTATGACTTCTTTTCCTTCGCGATTCGCTGAAAAGGCGGGTATTTTATCTGCTTGTGTGGGATCGCTCGCTGTCATGGGTGTGACATGTTTATTGGCAATCCCGATAGGTATTGGCGCCGGAATTTATTTGGAAGAATATGCACCGAAGAATTTCATTACGACTATTATTGAAGTTTCCATTTCTAATTTAGCAGGTGTTCCTTCTATCGTTTATGGATTAATGGCGCTTGGTCTTTTTGTCCAAAAATTTGGTTTTGGTGCGAGTATTCTCACTGCTGGGTTAACTTTAAGTATTTTGGTTTTACCTATTATTATTGTGACGACAAGAGAAGCAATCAGAACTATTCCAAACACCATTCGAGAAGCTGCTTTGGCCCTTGGAACCACAAAATGGCAAATGATTTGGGATCATACCTTGCCCTATTCTATGGGCGGGATTTTAACTGGAATTATTATTGCTCTTTCTAGAGCGATAGGTGAGACTGCCCCTCTGATTACCATTGGCGCTTTAACATTTATTGCTTTTTTACCAGCTTCGCCGATTACCTCCACTTTTCCTTTTATATCTTTTCAGTGGTTGAAGGATCCCTTTACCGTTTTGCCTATTCAGATGTTTAACTGGGTATCACGACCTCAAGAAGAATTTCATGTGAATGCAGCAGCTACAGGCCTAGTTCTTGTGATTGTTACAATATCGATGAATATAGTAGCTTTAACTCTTCGGAGTCACTTTCGTAAAAAAATAAAGTGGTAGGTAGAATTTATGGAAAATGAAAATGCAATAGTTAATAATAAGGAGCTTCGATTAGAAGTTAAGAATTTTAATTTTTATTATGGGCAAGTTCATGCTTTAAAAAATATTGATCTTTTAATCGAAAGAAATAAAGCGGTGGCCTTGATTGGCCCAAGCGGTTGTGGGAAATCTACCCTTCTTCGAAGTATGAATCGTATGCACGATCTTTATCCGGGAAATCGCTATGAAGGCGAGATGATTTTATATCCTGAAAAACTCAATATTGTATCTCCCAAAGTGGACCCTTTAGAAGTGCGTATGAAAATCAGTATGGTTTTTCAAAAACCCAATCCTTTTCCAAAAACTATTTTTGAAAACGTTGCTTATGGACTTAAAATTAGAGGCATTAAAGATAAAGATTTGATTGCCCAAAAGGTTCAAAAATCTCTTGAAAACGTAGGACTTTGGAATGAAGTAAAAAATAGACTTAACCAATCGGCATTAGGACTTTCAGGTGGTCAGCAGCAAAGGCTTTGTATCGCTCGTGCTTTGGCCACTGACCCTGAGATTATTGTTTTTGATGAACCAACTTCGGCCCTTGATCCTATTGCTACCGCTAAAATTGAAGAACTTGTTAATGTGTTAAAAAAAGAGGTTACAATTGTTATTGTGACTCATAATATGCAACAAGCAGCAAGGGTCTCAGATTATACTGCATTTATGTATATGGGTGAGCTTATAGAATTTGGTGAGACTAAAAATATTTTTACACGCCCTTCAAAAAAACTTACAGAAGAATATATTACTGGCCATTTTGGCTGATTTTTATTGGTGAAAATATGGGACGAACAATAGACAAAGAAATTAAAGAGTTAAAAAATTTAATTTTGAAGATGCAAGATGATATTTTACATTCCTTGGAT
>JAHEZZ010000004.1 GCA_023250815.1 Bdellovibrionales bacterium | reverse complement strand
AGTCTTTCAATGGGCATGAGTCAGGACTATCAGATCGCTCTTAAATATAAAACTGATTGTATTCGAGTGGGGTCACAACTTTTTTCATAGTTCGGAACTGCTCACCGGGAGGAGTTGAAGGGAACTATACTCCTCACGGGGTGCAAAATTTACAATATACTCCTTTTTATTTAAGGCCAATCATATTTTGTCCTTACATTAGCAGTCTTTTTAAGACAGTTTTAAAGGTGTCCAAAAAAAATAGAGTAAAACACTTTTTGTTCTCATCCTAAATTTAATTTCTGATATGTAGATCTCAATAATTAAAAGTTAAGGGGAAACATCCATGAGAAGCTTTGAAAATATATCACAACTTATCAGACAAAAACGTCTAGAGCATCATAAGCATTATTCACAGGCCGAGCTGTCTCAGATTTTGGGATATAAAAACGGCCAATTTATTTCTAACGTTGAAAGGGGGTTGTGTAGCATTCCTCTTAAAATGTTAAAAAGAGTAGCACAAGTTTTAGATATCTCTCCGATGGAATTAAGAGAATCATTGCTTGCCGACTTTCACAATACACTTGATGAATATTTTAAAATGGAAGGCCAAGTTAGAAATTCCAAAAATGTTGCTGAAAATGCAGTTTCTGAAGAACAAGTCGTGCTTTAACATCTGTCAGAAAAAAGTCCTACTCAATTCCTTTATATTTTTTGTAATCATCCGCATTGCCATATGATTCTTCTTTATCATTGGAGAAGTCGCATTTAATTTGCGATTCTAAAGTATGGGGGTCTTCAATCTTTAGATCAGAATCCATAGGATATTTTTCTGGATCCAGCTGATGATTTGTAGAGTAAGTGAGATCTAAATGATAGTTATCTCGCTTGCTTTTTAGTATTTGGTAATCTTGTGGCCCTAATCTAGATTCGAACTCTCTAAGTTCTACAAGTGTTCGATCGAAAGATCGTTCAAATTTATCCAGTTGCTGGGGGTCTGCTCGATAATAAAAATCGTAATATTTTTTTCTCGCTTGAATATGCGCCTCTTGAAGTTGATCATACCTAACAACTACTTTCTCGGCCGAATTTTGTACCCCAGGTTGTGAGGTCATTGAATTTGACTGTGCTTTCTGGTGATGGCCATGATTTCTGCGATATCGATTTTTATTTTTAAAGTTTTGATTCATAATCCTGATGCTGGCAATTGTATCAAATACCGTCAAGACATAAAGCTTCTTTCAGTTGATTTGAGGAATCAGACCCGTTAAACTTTAATTTCAATCTATTATTTTTTTAAGGAGTTTTACATGGCCAGAAAGCGAGTTAAGGTTGCAGTTACCGGAGCAGCGGGGCAAATTGGTTATGCCCTACTTTTTAGAATTGCTTCTGGGCAGATGTTTGGCCCTGAAACCGAAATCGAATTGCAACTTTTAGAATTAGAACAGGCCCTTGGTGCCCTAAAAGGGGTATGCATGGAACTTGAGGATTGTGCTTTTCCCTTGCTTAAAAAAATCACTCCGACGAGTGATGTAAATGTTGCTATGAAAGATGTCAATTGGGCCATTTTGGTGGGATCAGTTCCTCGTAAAGATGGCATGGAGAGAGCTGATCTGCTTAAAATCAACGGTGGAATTTTTACGATTCAAGGCAAAGCGATCAATGATCATGGGGCCAAAGATGTGAGAGTTTTTGTTGTCGGTAACCCTTGCAACACTAATTGTTTGGTGGCGATGAATGCGGCAAAAGATATTCCCCGTGATCGTTTTTATGCGATGACTACGCTGGATGAAAATCGCGCCAAAACTCAGCTGGCAAAAAAAGCAGGGGTGGATGTTACAGCGGTCTCTAATTTAATTATTTGGGGAAATCACTCGGCGACTCAGTATCCAGATTTTTTTAATGCTAAAATTAATGGCAAAGCGGTAGCAGAAGTTATTACTGACCAAACTTGGCTTAAAACTGAATTTATTTCGATTGTTCAAAAAAGAGGTGCTGAAATTATTAAGGCCCGTGGACTCTCGAGTGCTGCTTCTGCAGCGAATGCTGTTGTCGACGGGATTTACAATCTTACCCACGACTCTGCTCCTGGAGTGAATTATTCGATGTGTTTGGCCTCTAATGGAGAGTATGATGTCGATAAGGGATTAATTTTTTCTTATCCATGCAAGACTATAAATGGCAAATGCGAAGTGATTAAAGGTGTAACTCATAATGATTTTGGAAAAGAAAAATTTCTTACAACTTTAGGGGAACTTAAAGGGGAAAGAGATGCTGTAAAAGGGCTAGGCCTTATTAATTAGTATTCTTTTGATAATCGTTCTTTCACTCTCTGAAGTTCATAAATTCTTTTGTCATGAAGAGTTTGTTTTTCATTCTCTGTGAGATTTGTGTTGTTTGAACTGCAGGAAGCAAAAAAGATTGTTAACGATAAAAGAAGGGGAAATAATTTTTTTACATTCATCAAAACCTCCATGTCTTGATTGTTCACTCGCAGTAGATACTGCAGAATTGATGCCAATTAAGACAATTCTAATTTAATAGTTTTTCGGCATATTAGAAAAAAAAATAACAAAAACGGGCGATTCTCAGGCGGTCACCTTTTGGCCCCGGTGTCGAAAAAATTACCAGCCGCGATAGCGTTGGTTATTTTGCCTTTTAATTTTTGAAGATGATGAAGGTGTATCCTGGCCCTTTTCTTTTTGGGCGGCCATCAAATGATCGTCGTCATAGTTGCTCCAATTCCCATAATCTAATCTCAACTGCTCAGAAAAGGGAAAATTGATATAAGGAGCGATTACTTTTATGGCAAAACCGTTTTCTAGGGGCAGTTCTCTATAAGTACAGGCAACTGCAGAAAGTAACCACTGATCGTATTTGTCTTGAATTTTTGTCACTTGAGATTTTACAATTTCCGGTAAGGGGGTTATCCAAGTGAGTTCAAATTCTTTGGCGGTTCGCTCTTGGGCATCATTTTCTCCCTCTCGCATCATTGTTAAATCAGTATAAAGAGACATTTTCCAGTCATTGGTTTTTGAGGCCCCTTCAAAACGCAAAATTTGTGCCTTAAATTCAATACATGTTTTTCCTTCGGTATATATTTTTTTTAAATTTTGCGAGAGAGATAATATTTCTTCAGAGCTTAAATGTTTCCATTCCCCTTGAAATTTTGCTTGTGCCTCTAAGAGTGGTGTTGTTAAGGGGGTCACAGAAACTTCATAGAGTCCTCCGGCCATGGTGCTTGTTTTAGTAAGTCTTTTAAAAAGTTCTGGGTAGTTGAGTTTACTGCCCTCGCTACCCTCTGTAAGCACGAAATAAGAGGGGTGAAAATATTGATCCTTGCTGGCGCAAGCAGATAATAAAAGAAATAACAGCAGAAATAATTTTTTCATTTTAGTTCATTTTTTCTTTTTGTTTGTGATCGCAAGATAATAGGTTCGTTGGTCTTCAATTGATAAAGGTTGCATACTTTCGGCATTGGCAAATTTTAAACCTTTTCCTCTGATGACCTCATCGGTAGTTCGAATTCTTTTGGCCATTGTACGGCCCATCGAAATTAACCAACGAGGGAGAGATTTATACATCTCTTCACTGGAAATTTTTGTAAGTAGACAATCCTCTAGCGCAATAATATTGGCACTCCTTGGCCCTTTGTCAAAAAAAGACATCTCTCCGATAAATTCTTTTGGCCCGATAAAGGCCAAGGGTGAAACCTGAGTTCCTTTTACCAGACAAACAATAAGTTTACCTTTTTCGACAACGTAGAGATCAGTTTCAATATCCCCCTCTAGGCAGAGCACTTCATGTTTTTTTAAGCTGACATTTTTTGGGCCGTTATTTTTATCTGCATTCATGGTCATTCCTCACAATCTAAAATATCTCATAATTGCTTCAGTTATTGAAGTCAGCACTTGTTGATAATAATAATCTTGCGGATAGTGATCGTTTATAAAAATATCATTATGTCCAATTTGGTGTGAGAGGTCATCGTCAAAATCAATTATTTTAAAAGAGTTTTTAAGAACCCATTGCCTGATTGCTTGATTGATCAGCACGGAACTGCCTTCGGGGGCACAATCAAAGGCATTGGCCTTTATATAAGCATCTCGGGCGACATCAAAGAGTCCCAGGCCAAGGGCGGCATTTGCTAAAAGATAATAAGATTGGGCGTTGCCTGGTGAGGATTTAATTAATTTTTCTAGAGAGTAGTAGGCATTTTTAAAGTTTTGTTGGGCCATTTTATTTGCTTGCTCACTTTGAAAGTCAGTGATCCCTGAGGTTATACTTTGAGCACAGGCCTCATGGGGCGCCTTTTGAATATTGACAGGTGTAGTGATAACAATCAAATCAGAATTTGATTTTCTTATGATTTGTGCCAGCGTTTCAAGCTCGTAATGAAAAATAATATTGTTAATTTCGATAGAACTCATTTTTAAATCAGCATTAATTTCTTCTTCATTTTTAGTGATTTTATTCATAAAAAGGTAATGAAGGGGATGGTAGATAAAGCGACCAATAACAGGAAATGACATGAGCAAGGTGGCAAGCGAAGGATTTTGAAATAGTTTAATATTGTGTTTATAAGTGGGAAAATCAATGGGATCAATTTTTTTTTCAAAATATTCGCTAGCACTGCCGTGAAAAATGATCAGTCCGGGCAATTTTTTAAGGGATTTTAAAAGAAAATTTATTCTATGAAGCCCTAAATTTTGGGTGCTAAGGATGGAAAGTTTTAAAGGAGTTTTTAATTTCTGCGCTGTTTTTGCGATAGGCCCATCCGTTGATCTTAAATATTTTTCCAGGGCCTCTGCAAAGTGATCTCCAATCAGTAAAATTTGCGAGTCTTCAATTTATTTTAGTGAACTTGCTTTAATTTCGGGGACGGAAATGACCAGATAGGAAACTGGATAACTTTGACTTAAAGTTGTAAAATAAGAATAAATAAAAAAAGCAATGGCCGGTATAAATAGAAACAAAAAAATATTAAAAAGTTTTTTAATTTTCAGACTTTCCTCTCAAGGCCCTTATTCTATCTATAAAATTTGATAAAGGCAGTGGTGTAGTAAAAAAATAAAACGATGCATAGCAATGTTCAGTATTATCACAATTGCAAAATTAATATCTGCAATTGGTATTACAAGTGATATACCGGCAGCGGTTTGCTTGAAAGGCAAATTGCGAAGGGTATAAAATGGATTCCTTAGAAGTTGCTTTTAAAAAATTGCCCCAAAGGCCAGAAGTTTTGGCGCCGGCGGGGAGTCTTTCAAAACTTAAAGTTGCGGTTCATTACGGTGCCGATGCCGTCTATCTTGGGGGGCAAAAATTTGGATTACGAGCAGCATCAGAAAACTTCACTAATAGCGAACTTCAAGAAGGGGTGAAGTATGCCCATGCAAGGAAAAGTAAAGTCTATGTAGTACTCAATAGTTTTTTTCATCGTCAAGATTTTGAGGGGCTGGATGAGTTTTTAACATTTTTGAGCGATATTAAAGTAGATGCGGTGATTGTTTCTGATCTTGGAGTTGTCGATTTTATTTCTCAAAATTATAAATCCCTCGTCATTCATCTTTCTACCCAGGCCAGTTGTTTAAATGTTTCAAGCGCTCTCTTTTGGAAAGAGCGGGGAGTGAAACGTATTGTTTTGGGGCGGGAAGTAACTTTAAATGAAGCAAAAATTATCAAAGAAAAAACGAAGCTTGAAATTGAGATGTTTATTCACGGGTCGATGTGTATGTCCTACTCCGGCCATTGTGTCATTTCAAATTATACTCAAGGTAGGGATAGTAACCGCGGAGGTTGCGCTCACAGTTGCCGTTTTGAATACAAATTAAAAAACAACGGCCAAGAGATCAGCACTTATTTTATGAGTTCGAAGGATTTAGAAGGAGTCGATGTGATCCCTCATTTTTTTGATGCCGGGATTGATTCTGTTAAAATTGAGGGGCGAATGAAGGGGCCGCTCTACGCTGCTACTACTACCAAAATTTACCGTGAGGCCTTAGAGTGCTACCAGCAAAATCCCACTGAGTTTGTTAAATTAAAAAAAGAAAAGGGTTGGACAGAAGAACTGAACAAGTTTTCTCACCGTGATTATACTAACGGCTCATTGATTGGCCCGGCGGATATTAGCAGTATCTATAATAAGCGGGAGAGTGAAGAAAAAACTTTTGATGCCATTGGTACCGTTTTAGAAATAAAAGAAGGGCAGTATCTTTTAATAGAAGTGAGAAATAAATTTAGCTGCGGTGAAACTTTAGAAATTCTTCCTTTTAGAGGAAAGAGTGAAAAGATTTATTTGGATAAAATTTTAAGTGCAAGTGGTAGTGAAATTGAAAGCACTAAACCGGGGTCGGTGGTGAGAATTCCCTATGTTAAATGTGCCAGTCCCCATGTTATTTTACGCCGAGAAGTTTTACAATGAAGTACACTATCTTTGTAGAAAAGGCAGATGAACTTAAATTGATTGACCTCACAGCGGTTTCTCATGTGATTATTTCCCCCCTTGGCCTCTCGCGATTTGGCAAAACTTCTGCAGAAGAATCCTATGTCATTATTCAAGCCGCAAGAGATTTGAAACTTTCCGTTATTATAGAATTCGATATGTATTGCCATGAATCTTTGCGAGAAGGACTTTTTTACTCTTTTAAAAAGTTTTATTTAGAGGCGCTTAAATATTCCCCAAAAGAATTGTTGGTAAAAGTATGCGATCTGGGTGTTGCCTTATTTTGCGCTCAGGAACTTCCTAAAATAAATTTGCATCTTAATTTAGAGACGTCCTTTCACAATCCTCATTCCATAATGAGTTTGGCGAATCATCCCATTATTGGGCCGGCCCTTAAAAGGGTAAGTCTTTCTCCTGAACTCCCCTTCATGGAGGTTAAAAGTATTGCCAGATCTTTGCATCTTTTTAATATTAAAACAGATTTGTTGCTTTTTGGACGCCTTCTCCTTTTTTCAACACCAAGGGAATTACTGACTCCTCATTTTGAGGAAATATTAAAAATAAAAGAAGATTTGATGATTGAAGGGGGCAGTGAAGAATCACCCCATAAAGGATTCCCTATTTTGCAAAATAAGCAGGGTACTTTTATGTTTAATAGCAAAGATCTTTGCTTGCTCGATATCCCGGAAAAATTACGTGAAGTCGGACTTGATAGTTGGGTTATTGATTTGCGCTTTGAAGAGGCAGAAAAAAGAGTACGTTTGACTAA
Source organism: Bdellovibrionales bacterium (assembly GCA_023250815.1). Classification (GTDB taxonomy): domain Bacteria; phylum Bdellovibrionota; class Bacteriovoracia; order Bacteriovoracales; family Bacteriovoracaceae; genus JAHEZZ01. The sequence continues at coordinate 31,175 of JAHEZZ010000004.1, read as the reverse complement.
TCAGGCGTTGTCACTGACAGATATTTTTGGCCAAGAAAAATTTTTAGAATTAAAAAATACTTATGAGAGGCCTGTTAATCGTGGTTTTTTTCTGACAAACAAAAGCGATATTCTACTTCCTAAACTAAAAAATAATCGCCTGCAAAACCGCCATCAATTAATGATTGGCCAGATTGTCGATGTCTGCAAAGAGCAAGGTCGGATGGCGATTTTACTTAGAGATCCTGAGCAAAAAATAAAGGCCCCCGCCAAACTCAAACTGAGTTCACCGACAGGCAAAGAAAAAGATATGGTAGTTCATTATTTTGAAGATGCGGAAAAAAAGCAACTGACGGAAAGCAGTGGCCACAATCTTCTTTTTATTCCTTGGATGAGTGGCATGACCACAAGGTCGAACGTTTTTTTAGATCTTTGATATGTATACTGATCCCAGTATAGCTGCAACTAGATAATATCTCCGTTATTTAATTCATTTAAAAAAAGTTCCCAGGGATAAATTTCAATTTCATCCATCACCTTTTTTTGGGGGGCCCTGCATATTAACAACGCCCTTTTACATTTGAACTCATTTTTAAATTTTTTAATGCTTTTAAAATGTTCATTGCTTGGATGAGTTGTCGATTTTGTCTCAATAATAATTTCACCCTTATTTAAAATGAAATCGACTTCATCTTGCTTATGTGTTCGCCAAAATTCTAATTCCCAGTCGGCCCTAGTTGAAAGTTGGTAGGCCTTTAGTTCCTGGAAAATAAAATGTTCAAATAATTCACCAAACTCAGGAGTCTTAATCGTCAGCGATTTTCGTTTGATAAATGAGTTTAAAACTCCAGTATCAAAAAAATAAAACTTGCTAGTGGATACTTCTTTGCGGCTTCCTTTTTTCTTAAAAGGTTTTAAGTTGTATCCGATGAGAGTTTCTTCCAGTAATTGATAATAATCTTTGATCGTTCTTGCAGGAATAAAAGCGTCGTTGGCCAATGATTCAAAATTGAGAATTTGCCCACTCGAATAAGCTGAAAATGCTAAAAAGCGAGAGTAGTTTTCAATTTTTCGGACAAAGGCCTGAGATTGAATTTCTTCTGTTAAATATATACCAGCATAATCTTTTAATTCTTCCCATGGGTCTGTCGAAAGATAAGCGTCGGGAAGGCCACCATAGAGAAGAAATTTTTCCAAATTAAAATGATGATTTTTTACCTCCTGATAAGTAAAGGGAAAAAAATTTATTTGTCGTGCTCTTCCGGCCATTAATGATGTGTGAGATTTTTTTAAATTTTTGGCGCTAGATCCGGTTAAAATAAATCGCAATTTTTTGTTTGTTTCAATTAAGGAATGTACTTCGTCCATAAGGTTGGGAAGTTTTTGGATTTCATCGATACAAATTATTTGGTGATCGGCCCTAATCAATTCTTTTAGTTGACCTGGGTCGTAGGCAAACTTAGAAAAGGTCTCAGTTTCAAGTAAGTTAAAATACAAATCTGGTTTTACTTGCTGCTGGATAAATAAAGATTTTCCCGTTCTTCTTGGGCCAAGCAGGAGAACACTTTTTTGCTCAAGATGCTTTTTGATATCTAATGATCTTTTAATAAACATAATATTTAGATTATAGGACAAATTCCGTGGCGGTACCACGTTTTTTAACATCTTGGCATAACCTGTTGAAATTATTGATGTTTGTTCGACCTTTCTGGTGCGCAATGGTAAAGTCAAATGAATTAAAGAGATCCCGGAAGTTTTTAAAAATCAAATTCTAAATTTGGTATTAGCATAAATATTAAAGGCCACTTTTAATCCGCCATGTTCGAAGTACAAAGTATCTTCTGACTTTTTTGAACAATCTAAAAATAAAATGCCTAAGTAGGCCGGTGAAAATTTAACTTTTGCTTGTTCAATAAAAGATTCTAAATAAAGCTGTCTGGGTTCATTTATCACAAGTCTTTTTCCATAAGGGGGGTTGCAAATTACAATGATCGATTCATCTGATACTTTAAAAATACTTTCTTTTACAAAAAAATCTTCTTGCTTGAGAGTAAAATTAAAAATTTCTTTAGAAAAACTTTGGACTTTATTTAAATTTAATTGGGCCGAGCTGATCGCTCTAGAATCTTTATCAAACCCGAAAATGTTTTTTATATTTAAATCGAGCGGATAAGAGTCAAACCAAAATCTTTTTGTGGAGTTTCTTTTAACTTTTTCCATCAGAGGGATATAGTTGAAGGAAAAATCTCTAGGGACATGAGATGTTTTGGCCTCGGATAAAAATGTTCCACTGCCGCACATCGGATCAAGTAAAGTATAGGGCCCAGGACATCCCTTTTCTTTTAGCTGCGAAATAAAATAATAGAGGCAGGCATAGGCCAAGTTTTCTCTGAGAGGAGAAATATGGGTGCCAACTTTGAGTCCTCTTTTTCCCAAGCGCTCGCCAGAAGTATCAAGGGATACTGTACAAATGTCGTCTTGAAAGCGAATAAAAAGTTTGGGGTGAATGGCCTCTTTATGTTCATTTTTTTTTGCCGGATTGTTTTTAAAAAAATTATCAATCGCTTGCTTTGCCGTTTTTTCAATTTTTCGAGAATCAAAGAGAGTGGAATTGGCGGCAGAACTTTGAATTTTTCCTATCTCATAACACCAATCATTCCATTTAATTTTTCCAAGCTTTAAAAAGAGTTTAGGAAAGTCTCTGCATCGAAAAGTCGCTAACCGAAGGAGTAAACGTGAGGGGATTTTTAAATTGTTATTTATTAATGCCGCAATTTCCAGTGGGCCTTGAAGATTAATGCCACCCTTTTCACTGGATACTATTTGGATATTGGCCTGAATGTTATTTTTAGATAAAAATTCTTTTTTTAAGTCTTCAATCTCCTTAATTGAAACCTTTTCAAGCCCCGGTGGAATAATAAGAAAAAAAGGGAAAGTACACTCTTGTGCATTCATCTTCGGCATACTAGAAGATCTTTAAACTTTTAGTCTAGAAAAATTAATGAATAGAGCAAAACTGGTTTTAATTCCCACCCCGCTTTTTGATGAACATCGTCTGCCGATGGATACTTTTGAGGTTTTAAAAGAGGCCAGTGTTAAACTTTTAGCAGAAGAGAAAATTGCCATTGTCGGTGAGGATCTTAGGCCAACTCGATCTCGTTGGATTAAATGGGGACTTGATCGCCAAATTATTCCCCATTTGCGCTTTCTCAATGAAAATGATTCAGGAGATACAGAATTAGAACTGCAATCGCTGCTTAAATCGGGTGGCACAGTTTATCTTTTTTCAGATGGAGGAATGCCCAGCTTTTGCGATCCGGGAACAAGTCTCGTACAATTTTGTCACGACCATAATATCAAAGTTACCGCCACCTCCTGCGATAATTCAGTTATTTTAGCACTTGCCCTGAGCGCTGCTAGTGATCGATTTTATTTTGCCAGCTTTCCTCCTAAAAAAGAGGAGGAGAGAAAGGCCTATTTAAAAGAATGTCTATTAAAAAAAGAGACGGTAGTGATTCTCGATACCCCTTATCGTTTGAATCGATTAGTTCAAGAATTGTGTACATTATCTGGAGGTATAAATCGCTCTGTTTTTATTGCTATGGATTTAAATAATCCCAATGAAGAATTAATGAACACTGATTTAGCTACCCTTAAGAAGAATTCCTTTGATTTTGGCAAACGAGAATTTGTGCTTATTCTAAAAGCTCATCGTTAAGAATAGGCCAATCACTTTCCATTACATCGGCATAAACTTGCGACTGATCAATTATTCGAGCTGGGGCATTGGGAGCGATATGATCATTTTCTGTCGGTAGTTTATCTTCAATATAAACTTTTAAAACCGGATCAACAACAAAAGTATCGTCACTTACCATAAAGCGAATATTATCTTTTAAAAAAACATATTCTTTTAAATTGTCGCTAGAAAGTAAAAATAAATTTTTCATGCTAAATTGCCCTTTCTCCACCACATAATGCCCATCTGCTACCTTTCCTTTTTCTAGTGTTTCATGAAAAGTTTTGGTCAGCATTGTTTGGTCGTGTCCTTTTTTCCAAAAAGTTGAGTCCCAAGCAAAGGTTTTTATAAACCAAGGGATGCCCAGAGTAGGGTGTCGAGTAATGGCATTACCTGAACATGTTTTTAATTCTAAAAAACAAAATTGTTCTGTTCGATAATTTTGACCAACACTTACTAGCCCCATTTCGATAATCATATCTTTGATTACGATATCTTTGGGACTCTCGCCTTTTAAGACGTCTAAATTAAAAGCAAAAGGAATTTGCCGGTTAACCACACATTTCTCTGTGTTATTTTGGCATTTTTTACTTTTAAAGTTTTTATTTAAAGGAGCAACAGGAAAAAATAATTTGTTATAGGGTAAGATACTATTTTTCAACTCATCCTTGCTTAAATCTCGACCCTTAATTTCAACTAATCGCAAACGAGTTTGCGGTGGATTAGGCGTCGGATCATCTGGATTCGGTGGCCTATTGATAGGATCATTAATGGTATTTTGGTCATCCTTATTTGTTTCAGTCACTTCTTCATTTGGATTACATCCGGAAAGAAGAAGAAGGGTGATAACGAAAAGAGGTAGTAGATACTTTGCTCTTAGCATAATTTCTCCCCTAGCATTCTTACATTTTGAGTTTTCTGCGGCGAAAAAACTCAAAGATGATGAGTATAAATGTGAATATTTTTAGATTACGCTATGGCCCGTAAGATCTATAGAGGGTAAAATTGGCCTAAATTTTTAGCAAGAAATATCGATTAGGCCATGACTCATCTTTTCTCCTGTGATAGTAAGGCCATGGATGACCGATCAATTTACCTTAGATAATCTTGGCCAGCGAAAAGAAGACCACATTAATTTGGCCTCTTCATCGCAATTTTCTCCATCTTTGGCAAAAGAGCTGAGCGCTTTATTTAATTATGAGCCACTATTTGCGACAACTCCAAATGTCAGTAAAAAATCATGTCATTTTGAGAGGGAGCACTTTTCTCGCTATAACCCGGGATTAGAAAAAGAAATTTTTGCTAAAAAATGCACCTTGCCTTTATGGGTGTCCAGTATGACTGGGGGAACTGCGAAGTCCCTTCCGATTAATCAGATTTTGGCCAAGGCCAGTAATCATTTTGGACTGGGAATGGGGTTAGGTTCTTGCCGCCCGCTTTTAGAAGAACATTTAAATAAAAATATTTCGTTTGATAAATGCCAAAGTTTTGCCGATTTTAATTTGCGGACAATTCTTAAAGACGATTTACCTTTGGTCGCCAATTTGGGGATTGCGCAAATTGAAAAATTAATTGAAAAATTCGGAGTTAAGTTGGCCTGCCAATTGATTGAGCAAATGCTTTTGGCGCTTCAAGCAGACGGACTTTTTATTCATATCAATATTTTGCAAGAATTTCTGCAGCCTGAAGGGGATAGCATTCAAGTAGCACCTATTGTCACACTTAAAAAACTTCTCGATTTCGCTACTTTTAAAATTGGCATAAAAGAAGTAGGCCAAGGCATGGGGCCAAAAAGTTTAATGCATTTAGTACAGCTCCCCCTAGAGGTAATAGAATTTGCTGCTTTGGGCGGAACAAATTTCTCTAAATTAGAAATCCTTCGCGGCGGGCCAGGAGGGCTAAATCCACTTGCTGAAGTTGGCCATGGTGCTACTCAAATGCTAGATTTTATGCTTTCATTGAAGGATAATTTAGGGCCAAAATTTATTTGCAAACATGTGATTGTTTCTGGTGGTGTTAGGCATTTTCTTGAGGGGCAATACTATATAAAGCATTTAGAAAAAAAAGGATTAGTGGGATTTTTTGGTCAGGCCCATTGTTTGCTAAACTTTGCAAATCAGGGCGATATTTTTTTGATGGATTATATTAACAATGTGGCACAAGGTTTGGCCATGGCCCAGCGGACGCTGGAAATTTAAAGAATACTAGGTGATTTAGATGTCGGATATTAGTAGTGAATATTTATCGGCCCAATTTCAAGGGCCAGGTATTGAGATTAGCGGCCTTTCAAAATTGTCAAAAGAAGAAAAAATTAATTATTTAAACAGGCACTTTGATTGTAAAGAAATCTTGCAAAAATTTTGGAATCAAGACCAAAATTTGCAGCAATTACTCGATGAATTTAGCGAGAATACCGTTTCAAATTTTCCTTTTCCAATGGGAATTGTTCCTAATTTATTAATAAACCAAAATCTTTACACTGTTCCTTTGGTTATTGAAGAGAGTTCCGTGGTGGCAGCTTGTTCTAAATCTGCCAATTTTTGGAAAAATAAGGGAGGAGTTAAAACCTCTATTTTAGGTGCCAGAAAAAGTGGACAAGTTCATCTTATTTATTCTGGTGAAAAAGAAAAATTGCTCAACTTTTTTTTTGAAATTAAAAATGAAATGATTGAAGATGCTTCTCCTCTTTTAAAAAAGATGGAGGATCGAGGGGGCGGTCTTAAATCCTTAGAGATTATATTTAAAGAGACTGAGCAAGTTTTACCAACTTCTTTGTATCAGGAAAACTTAAATTCCCACTACGTTCAGCTTTTTGCCCATTTTGAAACTTGCGATGCTATGGGGGCCAACTTTATCAATTCAGTATTAGAAAGTTTGGCGGTAAGTTTTAAAGAAAAATTTTATAAGAGTGGTAAATTTAAAAAGGAAAAATGCGATATTATAATGTCTATTCTTTCCAACTATACTCCAGAATGTTTAGTGCGCGCTGAAGTTTCTTGTTTAGTGAGTGAACTGCTTGATCCTGCGATAGATATGAGTGCCGAAGCATTTGCCCAAAGATTTAATCTGGCCACTTGGATTGCCCAAAATGATATTTACCGTGCGACAACTCACAATAAAGGAATTATGAATGGTATTGATGCTGTTAGTTTGAGTACCGGAAATGATTTTAGAGCGGTGGAGGCATGCGCTCATGCTTATGCTTCCTCTTCTGGAAAATATAAGGGGCTCAGCAATTCCAAAATAGAAAATGGAAAATTTATATTTTGGCTTGAAATACCTCTATCGGTAGGAACTGTTGGGGGGCTCACATCACTTCATCCTCTCTCAAAATTTTCCTTGCAACTAATGGGCAATCCGAAAGCTTCTGATTTAATGCAAATTATGGCGGCAATTGGTTTAATGCAGAATTTTGCCGCTTTAAAGTCGCTAGTGACTTCAGGAATACAAAAAGGCCATATGAAAATGCATCTTTTAAATATGCTAAACAGTTTTGCCGCTAGTGAAGAAGAAAGAATTGCGGCGAAAGAATATTTTAGTGATAAGACAGTGTCATATAGCGCTGTTCGAGAATACCTCAAAATGACTAGAACTTGGCAATAATCATGATGAATGATGACATGAACATGGGATTTCATTCAAATTTAAATTTAAAAGAAGAAATGCCTTCTTTGGGCACGACTTCTAGCTTGGGGCCAGACCAATTTTTTTGGGGTAACGGCAAAGTACTTTTAGCAGGAGAATATCTTGTTCTTGAAGGTGGAAAAGGATTGGGGTTGCCCACCAGATGGGGGCAATCTCTTTCTGTAAGATACAACCAATCTTTTACTCCAATCCTTCACTGGAAAAGTTATGATTACCAAGGAAATATTTGGTTTGAAGCTCGTTTTGAATTTTGGCGTTTTAATCTTTTAGATGACAATACATCAGAAGCAGCATTGATTTTGCAAAAGATACTACGACAGGCGAGGAAACAAAACCCTCATTTCTTACGGGACGATGTTGAAGTGATTGCCGAGACTAAAGTTTCTTTTCCTATGGATTGGGGACTTGGTTCAAGTTCTACACTTATTCACAATATCGCCTCATGGGCCTTTACTGGCCCTTTTGAATTGCTTTTTAAGACCATGGGCGGTTCTGGTATTGATGTAGCTGTTGCTCAAGCAGATGGCCCTATTCTCTATGAAAAAAAAGGAGCAACTCCGCAGTGGTCACATGTGCAATTTTCTCCTCCTTTTGCCACGGAACTTTATTTCGTCTATTTGGGGAAAAAACAAAAAACTAGCAGCTCTGTTGAACTTTTTAAGAAAAAACAATATTCAAAAGAATATTTAAATAAAATTATCATGCAAATTAATCCTTTAGTTGATGCCATGATTTCTTGTACAGAGGGCGATCACTTTTCAAATTTAATGAATGATCATGAAGCTATTTTAAGTAAACTTTTAGAGATTCCGTCAATCCGCTTAACTCATTTTAGTGATTTTAATGGCACTGTTAAATCCTTAGGTGCATGGGGCGGCGATTTTATTCTTGCTTATTCCAAAGATGGCAAAGAAAAAGTTGAAGAATATTTTAAATCTAAAAATTGTTCAACCATTTTAACTTTTGATCAAATGGTTTTTTCTGGACCCGTTAATCTCATGAATAATTTTACCTCACAGGTTAATTATGGCACACGACACTGATCAAAATTTGCATCATGGGGAGATTACTTGGAGTGCTCCTTCCAATATTGCGTTGGTAAAATACTGGGGAAAAAAAGAAAATCAACTTCCTTGTAATGCCTCTTTAAGCCTGACACTGGAAAAGTCTCGTACCCAAACAACACTTTCTTGGGCCCCTAGGGAAAATGAAAAAACTAATCAATTGAGTTTTGATTTTGTTTTTCAACAAAAAGAAAAAAAAGATTTTAATGGCAAAATTGAAACGTTACTTAAATCTCATTTGTTAAAAAATCCCCATCTTTGCCAAATTTATTTTAAATATCATTTTAAAATAAATTCTAGAAATTCATTTCCTCATTCTACTGGTATTGCCTCATCTGCTTCATCTATGGCGGCACTTGCTTTATCTTTTTTGTCTTTTGAAAAGTTAATCAAAAATGAGGTGGCGTTCCCCGAATTGGGCAGTTCAGAAGAGCAATATACTTTTTGGAAAAATGCCTCAGAAATGGCAAGACTTGGATCAGGTAGTGCCTGTCGATCAGTTTGGCCGCACGCTGCGCTATGGGGAATTTCTGATCGAAAGTTGATTGAAGATGAAAGTGATGAATATGCAGTTCCTCTAATCGGCCTTCATCCTATTTTTAAAAATTATTGCGATACTATTTTGATTGTAGAATCAAAACCGAAGAGTGTTTCTAGTTCTGATGGGCACAAGCTCATTGCCGAGCATCCTTATAAATTTGAGCGTTTCAAAAGGGCAAATTTGCGGGCCCAGAAAATGCTTCGGATTTTACAAACAGGCGATTTAGAAGAATTTGTTTTGCTGATTGAAAGAGAAGCAATGGATCTTCATGCATTGATGATGTCGAGTGAAAATCCTTATATTTTAATGCGCCCAAATACATTGGCGATTATTGAAAAAATTAGACAGTTTAGAGAAGATCATAAGATCCCAATAGGTTTTACTCTTGATGCCGGGCCAAATGTTCATCTGCTTTATCCCCAAGAATATTTTTTAATAGTAAGCGAATGGGTAGAACAAGATCTTGCCTCTTTATGTACTAGTAGTACTGAAAGTGCCAAGTGGATTCACGATAAAGTCGGTGAAGGGCCACTTTATTGGCATGCTCTTGATCATGGGGATAAGGAATTTACTTAAGATGAATAAATCATTTTATTCTAAGGTTTTGCTGTTCGGTGAATACAGTATAATAAAGCATTCAATGGCCCTGGCGATGCCTTATAATTTGTTTGAGGGCCATCTTACTTTTAGAAGAGATGGAAAGAATGTTGATCAAGAGCTTCGCTCTCTCTGTCAGCATATTAAACAAATGCAAATTTCAGATGATTTATCAATTGATTTTGATGTTACATCGATGGATTTTGATATTGGACAGGGCCTGTTTTTTGAATCGACTATTCCCCAGGGTTTTGGAGTCGGAAGTTCAGGGGCTTTATGTGCTGCTCTTTTACATCGTTATACTAAAGAAGATATAAATCTCTTACTCGCAGATACCAATCGTTTAAAAGTTTTTTTTGCCAAAATGGAATCTCATTTTCATGGGGCCAGTTCTGGTATGGACCCATTAATTAGTTTTATTAACCGGCCTATTTTATTTAAGGGTAAGGGGGAACTAATTGAAGTTCAAATACCCGAAAGGAAGAATAAAGATGGGGCGGCCCTATTTTTGCTCAATACCGGCAGAGCAAGAAGAACTGAGCCTTTGGTAAATCTTTTTTTAGAAAAATGTAAAACTTCTGAATTTGCCAAAATATGTGAAGGGGAACTGGTAAAGGTTACACATGATTGTATCAATAATTTTTTAGAAGGGAATTCTCGCGAACTTTTTTATTCGTGGAAAAAACTTTCTCAAATACAGCTTGAAAATCTCACCCCGATGATTCCAAAACTTTATATTGATCTTTGGAAAGAAGGTCTTAAAGATACACGTTTCGCTTTAAAACTTTGTGGTGCAGGTGGGGGCGGATTTTTACTCGGGATGGCCGAAAACTTGGATTTGGTAAAAAAACTTTTATCTTCACATGAGATTCGACCGGTTTATTTTTTCTAATTGAGTATATTGTTGAAATTAAATTCAGCTTTATTTTTATTTAAATCATTTAGATATTCTTTGGCAGTTTGAAACTGTGGCCTTTCATTTGTTTCCCAATTTTTTAAAGCTTCAACCCAATCATTGTTTTCTTTTCCTAAGTTTAATTTCTCATCAATCTTAAAATTATGATTGAGTAAATTAAAATTTTTTGCCAATTCAAGTTTAATATTAATTCTCGCGACAGGTGCTAAAGTAGCAATGCTATTTAAAATTTTTTGCTGATCTTGAATTTGATCTTTTTGATAAAAGACTGGGGTTAAAAATTTCACATCTTTTAAGTTGACCTTAAGTCCGGTGAGCATTAAATGGAAACTTAAATCGGGATGGCCGCTGAAGCGTTTTATGCTAAATTGACCTGGCGTAATTCCAAATTTAGCATGATCCATAGATATTTCTGCATCTTCATGAGCTAAATGAATTTGTGCACCTAAAGCAATCTCGAAAGAAAAATTGAAAGCTCCAAGTCCTAAATCACAAATAAAAATTTGAGGTAAATGGAACATCATTATCTGTAATTTATAAATGAGGGCCGCCATTTCTATGATATCATCGACATTATTTTTTAAATAATTGATATCGGGGCCTTGTCCAAATAACTCAAATTGATTTGAAGATCTTAGAAGAACACTGTGTACTTCGGAATGTTCTTTCAACCAATCACAAATTTTAATGAGTTCATGGCAATGAAGGGTGGTAAGATAGGGGCCATTTAAAACGACCTCTAATGCCCGTGCTTTTGTCCAGGGATAGATTGTTGTTTTCTGTCCATCAAATAACAAAAGTGTACAGGGTGAACGCATGAATACCTTCCTTGGAATTTTTGGCCCTATCCTTGGGCCACATATAATTTTCTCGTGAGTTAAATCATTTCGTCAAATGTTGGATTTACCGATTGGAATACTCAGTTTTTGTTTACTGATGGGAGAGAAATCGCTCTGCTCGAATGGCCGCCATACAACCAGATCCAGCGGCAGAAATTGCTTGCCGATAATATGAATCTTGAACATCTCCACAAGCGAATACGCCAGGGATATTGGTTTCCACATCGTTAACCGTCTTTATAAAACCAAGTTGATCACAAGTGATTTGCTTTTTTAAAAAGGTAGTATTTGGGGTGTGTCCAATACCCATAAAAAGCCCGTCAGTTTTGCGTTCTATAACTTCATTTTTTTTAACATCTCGAACTTTAATTGCATAAACTCCTTGAAGGTTACTTAATATTTCTGTGACTTCGCTGTTCCAAAGCATTTGTATTTTTGGATTTTCAAAAATCCTTTTTTGCATTGCTTTGCTGGCACGTAGGGTATCTCGTCTATGGATAATATAAACGTGTGAGGCAAATTTGCTTAAAAAACTGGCCTCTTCCATGGCCGTGTCTCCACCGCCAACGACATGGACGATGCGATTTTTATAAAAGAAAGCATCACACGTCGCACAGGCACTTACTCCTTTGCCAATAAGAGATATCTCATTTGGCAGTCCTAAATATTTAGCGGTAGCTCCTGTCGAAATAATCACAGTTTGCGCCAAAAAGATGTCGCCATTTTCACAAATAATTTTAAAAGGGCGAGCGGAAAAATCAACTTCATTAACCTTCGTATTTAAATATTGTGCTTCAAAACGAAGGGCCTGTTTTTTCATTCTATCGATTAACTCAGGGCCAAGGATTCCATTTTCAAAACCTGGAAAATTTTCAACGTCGGTAGTTGTAGTAAGTTGGCCTCCGGGTTCATGGCCTTCAATAACAAGAGGATTTAGATTTGCCCTTGCACTGTAAAGAGCAGCAGTATGGCCAGCTGGCCCTGAACCAATGATAACAACTTGCCGAAGTGAAGCGGACATAAATTGCTCCTTAAAATTTTTCGATTGGAATTGGTATTACTTTTCTTTATTTTGCGCTTCAAAGAGTGCTCTTTGTTCAGCGGCGATACGAGCTCTTTCTTGTTCCTCTAACCATTCAACTTCTGCCTGTTTTTTGATGTACTCTGGCCGATCATCTTTGTCGGGATTCATTTCATAAAAGGCCTTGACTGAAACCAATTCTAGAGGATGAGTAGATTCGCGAGTTAACTTGAAACTCTCTCCGGTAATCGTGCAATCATAGCGGTAAATGGTCTTTTGTTTTTTGCGAATCACGCTCAATCCTTTTGTACCACAAGCAGTTTATTTGAAAATAAATTGTCCAGGCACAGCACTCGTAATTGAGTTTTTCTGTCTGGAAAACTCAAGCTGAGGAGTATAAGTATTTCCTCTTTATAGTTTTGTTGGGCCCAGAGAGTCAAGGGCCAAAAGGTCTGAATTTGGAAAGAATTGCCTTGTGGGCCGTGTTAAGCCTGTCCTGTTAAAATGAAATTTATACCCTTCGCAATTTTTTTTCAAGCAAACTGCGAAGGTATACCACTTGTAATGCTGAGTTTCCCATACCGGAAAACTTAAAGGTGGTGAGTATAACAAAAGAGTTTGGATGATAATTTGCAGTTGAGTTTTAAGTTGCTTCTTTTGATCTTTTCGTGCTCATTTTATTTGTCATCGGCCTTGGCGGTGGATGCTGCCGCCGTTCCTAAAATGATTACGATCTTAGATGTCAGTAGCACTAAAAAAAGTATTATTATAGATCGAGGAGAATTTGAGGGTATTAAAATTGGCAGTAAGGCAAAATTTGTTTTGCAAGAGGGAATGGATAAACCCAAGCTGACTACCGTTGCTTACGGTGAGGCCATAAAAGTTCACGGGGGTTATTCTTTTTGGCATTTAGGTAGGATTGAAAATCCTGAAATGATTTTTTTAAATTCAGTGCTTAGTTATGTTTCTATGGTGGATATATTTAGTGGGCGAACTGACTTTCGGGTAAAGCAGGAAAAAATTATTTTAGCACCAAATAATCCCAGGGATGCCATAGATAAAAATATTATGGGACAGCAGAAATCTTTAGTGAAGGCAGAAAAAAATTATTTGGTGGGTGATAAAATAGTGGAGACTACACCTAATCGCAGTCATCATTTAGAAACAAAAGATTTTAGTCGCTGGAAAAATGACAAAACAAAGAATACAGGTTGGAAAGATGAATATCGAGCTATCTTGGAAGGATTAAGCATTGAAGAATTAGAAACAGTAGTGGAGGCCGATCTTGTTAGAAAAGTAAATAACAAGTGGGTTATGCAATCGGTGACCGAAGGGGTTCAAAATAAATTTAACGATGAAGAATTGGGACTAAAAAAGATGTATCACAATCAAAGAAGGGATAAATATAGTAAAGTAATGCAATCAAAAAGTAGTTTCCTGAGTGTCTTTGATCAAGTGAAAGAGGACAAACAAAAAGAAGTTCTAGTCGATCAACGTGCGGTAGCTAAAATAAAACAAGATACGGTTTTTTGGTCAGGTGATATGAATGATCTTGAATTGCAACAATTTTTTTATAAAAGTCAGTTGGCAAAAGAAGTAAGACGAAGAAAAAAATCATTAGAGCATCGATCGGGAAATGAAGTCGTTTTAAGATTTAACAAAGGGATCAACCAAACAACTGATACGCAAGATCCAAGTAATCAAAGGACCGCCAAAAGTTTTGATATTGGTTATGAATTTCATCTTATGAGGGCCTCTGATTCCTTAAGAAAATTTTCAATAGATCTTTTTTATTCTATGGGAAAAAATTATTACGATGCAGGGGCCATTAATGTTCATGGGGAGGAAAAGTCATTTCAACTTGGCCTCAATTACTATTTGTATAATGATCCTTCGGCCCTTGAAGATTTTATGGTTTTTGTTGGTAGCTCCTATCGTTCAGGGAGTGCACTCTTAGATGCTTCTAGCCTTTCACAAAGATATATTTATTCGATTACTTCACTGCCGATTGTTCATGGTGGAATAAAATATCGCTTTGATATGAGTGATGCTTACAATACTTTTTTAAAAGTGGGAGTGGCGTTTGTGGGTGTACTTTCCTATGAACCTACCACACTTCGTTCAGAAGGCGATGTTTCTGATAATATTGAAGGAAATATTCATTCCAATCAACTAAAATTGGCCTTGGGTATGTCGGTGATGTTTTGATAAAAGAGGTTGTATTTTATGAAAAATAAAATTGCACCAAAAATAATTGCTCTTCTCTTTCTGTCCTTACTGCTTTGGTCAACTTCTTCTTTTCCTTTAGCAATGGATCAGAAGTTAAGTGTAAGAGTAATCTCATTTTCTAATTCTAAAAAAACTATACTAGTTAACCGCGGTCTTAAAGACGGTCTTGTTGTGGGTGATCATGCGGAATTTTTTATTACGACAGTGGTTGTCGCTAGAGGAGTTGTGGTTAAGGCGTCACCTTCACGCTCTATTTGGTCAATATATCGTTTGGTTAATCCTCAAGAAATTGAAAATGATAAAGTCGTTAATCTTAAAATATTAATTCCTGTGAAATTAACAGAAGCGCCGGCCAAGGACTTGGAAGAAATAAAGCAAAGAAAAAAACAGTTAAAACAACGATTGGGAAATGAAATTATTTTAAAATTTAATAAGGGACTCAATGAAGCAACAGATACACGAGATGAGAATAATCAGGGTGCGGCAAAAAGTTTTGATATTGGTTATGAGTTTCATCTTATGAGAGCTGCTGAATTTCTTCAAAAAGTGACGGTCGATCTCTACTATTCTTTTGGACGAAATTATTACGATGCTGGCCTAATCAATGTTCAAGCCGAAGAAAAATCCTTTCTATTTGGGCTCAATTATTATCTCTACAACAATCCTTCTGTCTTAGAAGATTTTATGATATATCTCGGCAGTTCTTATCGTATGGGAAGTGCACTTCTAGGTGCTTCTACTCTTTCGCAAAAATATCTATACTCGATTAGTTCTTTGCCTATCATTCACACAGGAATCAAATATCGTTTTGATTTAAGTGAATCTTATTACACTTTTTTAAAAGTTGGAGTGGCCTTTATGGGGGTACTTTCCTATGAACCTACCACTGTGACAAAAGAAGAGGTGGTACCTAGCAGCGTTGAGGGGAAGATTCATTCTAATCAATTTAAGTTGGCCTTGGGTATATCGGTCATGTTTTAATAATAGAGGTAGTGTTTTATGAAAAACAAAATTGCGCCAAAAATAATTGTTCTTACGTTTGGGCCACTACTCTTTTGGTCAACTTCTTCTTTCTCTTTAGAAATGGATGAGAAGTTAACAGTGAGAGTGCTTTCACTTTCCAATTCTAAAAAAACGATGCTGGTTAACAGAGGTTTAGAAGACGGTCTTGTGGTTGGTGATCACGCAAAGTTTTTTTTAACTACGGGGGTTGTCGCCAGAGGAGTGGTAGTTAAGGCCTCACCTTCACGTTCTATTTGGTCAATGTATCGTTTGGTTAATCCTCAAGAAATTGAAAGTGATAAAGTCATTAATCTTAAAATTTCAACTCCCGTTAAATTAACGGAAGATCCGACAAAAATGTTAGTGGAGGCCCATTCAGAAATAGAAGCTGGTTCAGAAGTTTTAGCGGTTCCAGTAGCAAGGGGAGATGTTTCTTCAAAGGCGATGGCCTCAAAATCAAATGGCAATGAATTAGATGATCTAGAAGAAGTACAAAGCAAAGGGATAGATAAAAAACAAATTGAAGAAGATAATATTCCTGTTGTTTCTAATTCAAACAAGGCAGGTATCAACAAAAAATGGACTCTGGAGATTTGGGGGATGGCCCATTTTAACGGCCTTTCAACGACTACAGATGTTAGCAGCACGACAGCTTCTGGAGTTAATCCTGGCAAACAATCTTTTATGGATTTTTCAATTGGGCTTGAAAAATATTTTGCGGAAAAAGAAAATTGGCTTCATAAGTTTAGTCTCAATGTTATGCTTCATAATAATATTCAAGAATTAAGTGGCCTAGAAAATGCCGATAATTTAAAACAAAGTTCTTTTGAATATGGTGTAGGTTTACACTGGCATTTGCTAGAGGATCCTTTTACCTATGGAAGGCCGATCCTTTTTTCTGCTTTGTATTTTGGATTTGGAAATACCTCAGACTCCGTCACTATTACGAGCACACAATATAATGAGAGCTTTAAAGGTGCCGCATCTTTTTTTTCTTTAGGTCTCGGCGGAAAATATTATATTCAAAATGGTTTTGGTGGCAGAATTTTACTTGATTATTATCGTCGTTCTGAAAAGTATGAAGTTAGCAATGCTTCTTCAAGTTATTCTAAAGTTGCCAGTGGCCCGCGAATTATGGCGGGTCTTTCTTATCGTTGGTAATTTATTCCTTAATTTATAAATCTTGTACATTGCCGGGAGCGGTGCGAAAATCGGGATACCAAATAATTTAGGAGAATATTATGTCTCAATTTAAAATGAGATTATTGAGTGTATTTGTTGTTTTGTCGTTATTTATTTCTATCAACGTCATGGCCGGATTAAGAGGATATAGTGAACGATTTATCTTAGTTAAAAACGAACAAGGTGAAGTGACTGCAATTAAAGATAGGTCACTCACTTATCGTAGACATCTTAAAGAAGAGGTTTGGGCAAGTTATGATCTTTGGATGAAACGTTTAGCTCAATATAAAAATGTTCCAAATCCTACTGACCAAGAACTAAGTTCAGATTTCTCGGCCATTTCTAAATTAACAGAAGATCAAATTGATTTTCCAGAAAAATTAAATAATTTAATGGCCAGACTACAAAGGACTTGGGGGGATCAAGAATCAATTCCTGAGTTAAATGAAATTAAAGAAAAAATAAATCCTATATTAAATCAGCTGGAAAAAGATATTGAAAAAGAAATGACCCTTCCGAGTTGGCAAGTTGTCGCAAGTTTAAATCATCCTGGTTATTTCTATAAAAGAAATGTTTTTAGAGAAATTATTAGACAAGCGGCCTCTCAAATTAAATTAATTGTACCTGTTGGCCCTGCAGTTACTTGGGTGATCTATTTTGTTAAGATGTACGAGAGTTATTTACATGAAACGAAAAGAGAACATCAAAGTATGCTTCTTTACTATCTTAGAACTTATCACGGAGAAGATTTGGGATTGACAGAGGTGGAACAAGCAAGAGCAATTAGCAGTGTCTTTGAATCTGATATTAGTTTTTACAATATTTTTGAGCATTTTAAGGCGAGAAAAACTTGGGATACTTATGGACTTTTAAAACTAGAAAAAGTTAAAGAGAAATTTGAGGCCAGAAAGCATAAATACCAAGATTATTTTAGTGGCCCAGTAATTGATTTAACGCCATTTCATTCTGAAGCAAGAAAAGATTCAGGCCAAGTTTTAATTGATTTTTATACAAAAAAATCAATAGTAGAAGGAAGGTATTCACTCTCTTATTATTATCAAAGGCCAAAATTAGTTTTGGCGAAGAGAATTTATTTTACCATCGTAAGATTTATTTATGGAGTTCTTCCCCTTCCCCCTGGAGCAGGAACAATTTTGGATATATATACCGGATCTAAAATGGATTCTCAGATCAGAAGAGAAGGTTCATTGGTTGCCAAATTTGAGGCGAGCAATAACAGGGATATGGTTAAGAAGCTTATTATTCAAGCTGTAAATCCTGTCGCCTACGGATTTGAGCATGCTTTTGGTTTACTTAAAACAGGCCAGTGATCTTTGCCCTTTTTGTGAAGGTTTATTTTTCAAAGGGAAAAGGCCCTAATTCATTGGTGTATTTTGCAATGAATGGCGCAAAAAAATTAAAAAGAGGAATCTCATGGCGCCAATGATGGACATCGGGCACACCAATCCTTCGGAAAAGTAGATCTTCCCATTTGCGAATCGACTCAGTATGAATAATTTCTTCGATGGTTTCTGGTAGCAGTTTGCGATTGTCTTCAAAGGCCGGAAAGATGCTGGGCCTTTTTAAAATATCAATAGTGGCATGAGAATTATAAGAACGACCTAAAAAATGGCAGATTGATTCTGCTGTTTCTTGCACCATTTTTCTAAAAGTAGTGTACTTGCCTCCGATGATCACATGCATATTGTGATTGGGTCTGAAAACTTTGTGTTCTCTGGCCGCCTTTCCTAAAATTTCAGGGCCTTCTTTGACCAGAGGTCTGATGCCTGAAAATGAGGAAAGAATATGAGATTCGTTGATATTTTTCCCTGGAAAATATTCGTTGAGATTATTTAACAAATAGCTAATTTCCTGGGCCTTGGGTTTTATATCAAAAAATTCTCCAGAGGGGCGAACTTCAGTGGTTCCTACTAATATAGAATAATCCCAAGGCATAACAAATATAACTCGGCCATCAGCTGGGGTTAATACTAATGGGTTATCAATATTCAAAACATCTTTTTTTATCCACAGATGGGATCCTTGCGATGGAAGCAGATGATGATTCCAACTTTTTCCAATTAGTTTATCTAAAAGCAAGTCAGTAAAAGGCCCAGTTGCAAAGACCAGTTGATGACAGAGAATTTCTTTTGTACTTTTGTCTATCTCATCTTCTAAAGTACAATAGAAAAATTGACCTTTTTTTTCAAATTTTGTTATGCCAATGTAATTTACTGCACGACAATCGGGGTTTTGCTGGCCATCATAAATATTTTCCAAACACAGTTTAATGTCATCCATATAAACATCATGATAAAGGCCAGCACCTTTTAGGCCTTCGGTTTTTAAATCTGGAAGAAATTTTTGTAGTTCATTTTTTAAAAGAATTTTATGGGGTTTATTTTCAAAACTAGAAAGGATGTCATAAATTAAAAGCCCCGCCTTTAACATCCATAATGGCCTTACAGAATCTTGGTAAATAGGTAAGACAAATGATTTTTCTCTGCACAAATGAGGTGCTAGTTTGAGCCATAGGTTTTTTTCATGCAAGGCCTCCCATACTAAGTGAAAATCTCCATTTTCTAAATAACGAATTCCTCCATGTAGCATTTTGGAGCTTTTACTCGACGTTTGGGAGGCAAAATCTTTCTTATCGATGAGAAGTGTTTTTACTCCTTGTAATGAGAGATCTCGAAAAAGCCCTGCTCCGACAATACCCCCGCCGACAATTAATGTTTCATAAAAAGGTGGGGTGCAGTCAAGAAGTTTTGACATTACAATTGATCCTGAGAAATTCTAGCGGCCAAAACGACATTGCCAGTACAAGAGATTTGGTAATAGAGCAGTTCGCTAGATTCCGGTTCTTTGTTCATTGGGGTAATTTGAAAACTAACTCCAATAACTGCATTGCCCTCCATTTTTAGGGCCTTGTTTTTGATGGCATTTTGCAGTTCTTTGTAGAGGTCTTCAGTCATCGGAGCAAAGTCTGTTTGGGGATCGGGAATTTGTCCTTCATCAGAAAGGGGAAGATTTCTGTGAAGGACATCGCTGTTCACTAGAAGGTGTTCGCTGACAATACCCATGTAGCGGATAATTTGGTAATTTTGTAAAATGGGTTGTGTCGTTAACAATATATCTGAAGGTGTGAGGTCTGTTTTAATAAATTCATGATGATCTTCGCGATTAATTAAAAAATTATTTTTAGTAATTGGGCCATGACCTTCTTCATTATAAAACTTTGAGGGGTGAATTTGTTCCGATGGGCCTATTTCTAAGTCTAAATCAAATCGTCGAATTTTATGGGCAATAACGATGGCTGCAAATTCACTCAATTGGGACAACAATAAATTTCCAGTTTTTAGGGCATTTTCACTTTCTATTTTATTTTCAGCGCTGATTGCCCCAAGATCAGTGAGAATACGAAAAATATCTTCTGTGTCTTCCAGGTAGCGAATATTTTTTAACAAAATGGAGTAGGGTGGCCCTCCTCCTGTTCCAAGACCAGGTACGATATTTGAGGCAAATTTGCGAACATCACTGTAAGTTTCCCTAGTTTCTCGAGGAGCAATGGGTGAACTTATTTCAGGTGATTGAGTAAAAATATTTCTTGATTCCCCATGAGGTTCTTCAGTAAAAGATTGTGACAATTCTGAGTTAAAATCGGGTACTGTTAAACTATCTTGAAATATATTCTCGCTAGTGCCTTTGAGTGCTACGTTGTTTTGAAGAGTATCATTTTTTTCTTCTTCAAGAGGCAATTTAAGAGTTAATTCACTTTTCACCTCTATCGATGGAGGAGGGGATTCTGCTGGTAATTCTAAAATATTTTCATTGGGAGATTCAACTTCAAGGGGAGGTGGGGGAGTTATTTCTGAGGGTATTGCCTCTTCATCTTCGGGGGATTTGGTATCAGAGTGTTCTGCTTGAAGTTGATCAAAATGAGGTGGAGCTTCTTCCTCTACTATTGCTATTTTTTCATCTTCTTCAACGTCATCTTCTGGGATGTTCTCTGTTATATTTTCGCTTGTCGAAGTTAGCTTGCTTTCTACATCAGGGTCATTTTGATGCAAAAACTCTGAGAGGTCTTCGATACGAGTTAAATCTCTTTTGTCATTCATATCAGTTATTGTAGCGCAAAATATTAAAATATTAAAATGTAGAAGGCCCAATAAGGTGGTTATTTTTTCAAAATAAAAGCGGTATTCCTGGGAGAGATACGTTCATTAAAAACACTAAAACAATCCACTTTAAAGTTTTGTTCAAGCGCCCAAAGGTGACGATCATAAATAATAAGAAGCTCAAGCAATCTTCCAAATTGCCAGCGGATAATATTGCATAAAAAAAGTTCTTTAAGTCTACTTTGAGTTGCTTCGCTTGAATAAAAAATTTCTAATGACCGATGAGTTTCATTTGTTATCTTAAATTGTTTTAATTTTGCCAATGCATAGTCAGCAAAGGGTTGATAATAATCTTTCATCGGGGCCTCACCAACAGTGCTGATATGATTTAAATGGTGTTTGCAAAGGATCATCTGAAGAGCATAGCGATAGTTTTTGACCTGCCATTTATCTTGAAAAGATTTTTTATGTTTCGGATTATCAGCTTCACGGTAATGGGCCTTTGCTGCTAAGGTCAGGGCATTGATTGTCCAGGGCAAAGGGTTTTCTTTGGCAAAGCGAGAAAGATTTGCAGATTCAATTTTTAAATGTTGATAACAGCAGGGAACATTAAAACAGGCCATGGCCTTGCTATTTTTCATCAGCCGCATTTGGGAAATGGCCAATTCTCCACAGGTGTGAAGTCCCACCGTAGCATAATTATGTTCAGCAATAGCATCTATATCTAATGTATTTAAGTCTGCATTAAGATAATTAAAATTAACTTTTTTAAATTTTTTCCATTTTTTTTCTCCTGATTTTTGAAAGTCAGAATTGATATCAATCGAAGTAACTTTTATTGTTTGATTTTTGCCAGTTTTAAAATATTCCGAAATAATGCGTGAAAGATGGCCCACTCCTCCTCCTAAGTCATAGGCAGAAGTAACTTCTAGATCTGAAAAAAAATCTTGCAAAGGAGTGAGCAGCTGTTCAATTTCATATTTTTTTTTGGGTTTTAAAAAAAGCATATCGGCCATTTTTAATTCTAGATTATTTTGATGATTGTAGTGAGGGGGTGCCCATTTTTTTTCTAAATCCTCAATTTGTTTTATTAATTTTCCTGTAGAGCTTTGGAAAAAAGAATGAGTGCCGAGGAAAAATTCTTGGCAGCGTGAATCGAGTTTTTCCAAATCGTCAAATGATAAATTTTCTAGGTCACGTGGCCATTCATTTGGGTACTCCAAAAATGCTTGAGGATATGAGTCGATAACTTCTTTTTCCCAGATTTTTTGGTAAGACATTAAAAAATTTTTAATATCCAAATAACCTTTTTTTATTATTTCTTTTTTGCTCATAAGGCCTTTATTAAAGTATCATTTTGTGACAAAATCAAATACCGGTATACTTGAAAACTCAACTGGGATCAGTATATAATAAGTCTTATGGGGTTTTGCCATGCGGGCAAAAAATGGATTAGAGGCATTTCTCACTACTGATAAAAATGTTGCCATTTTTGGGACAGGTGTTTCAGGGCTTTCTGCACTAAAACTTTTAAGCAGCAAGTACCCCCATTTAAAAAACAATATTCATGTGGTTAATAGCGGAAAAGTTGACGATTGGGCCACGGACTCTATTTTAGCATGTATTGATAAAAAAAATTGTCATAGCGAAGTTGACAGTGACACGGCCCATTTTTTAAGCATTTGTTCATTGATTATTTTGAGTCCGGGCATTCCAAGAAATCATAAAGTATTGGACACGGCCCATCTTTTTAAAGTGCCTATTTGGTCTGAAATTGAATTGGCCTTTTGGTTTGTTGCCAATCCTATTATTGCGATTACTGGATCTAACGGAAAAACAACGACAACGACATTGATTTCTGAGTTTTTTAAACACAGCGGGAAAAAAGTTTTTGTTGGTGGAAACATTGGGATCCCCCTTTGTGATTATGCTCAAGGTGAGGAGAAGTATGATTGTCTGATCCTAGAACTTTCTAGTTTTCAGTTAGAATCAATTGATCAATTTAAGGCGGATATTGCCCTTGTTTTAAAATTATCACTGAACCATGGGGAAAGATATTTAGGCCTTGAAACTTATGGCCAGGCAAAATGGAATATTACAAATAAAATGGGATGGAAGGATTTTTTAATTTATGATGAGGATAATTCTTTTTTATGTAAGAAGGCCTTAAATATGCCTTTTTCTACTTGGGGGGTTAAAACAACTCGAGTTAATGAATTAAAAAAGATTTTACAAAAAGAATATGATTTATCAAAGTTTCAATTAATTGGTGGGCATAATATTCTCAATCTTTTTTTTGCCATTAAGGCCACTGAATTGTATGTCGAGCGTTTTCTTCCTAATGAATTAGCGCATTTTAAAAAAGGGATCCAGAGTGCCATCAACTTAGTAGAGGGAGTCAAGCATCGTGTTCAAAAAATTTCTTGCTCAAAAAAATATTCAATTTTTAACGATGCTAAAAGTACTAACTGGGATGCAACATTAACGGCCATTCATGCTGTCATTGGAGGGCGAAGGCCTCTTTGGCTGATACTCGGTGGCCGTCCTCGAGGACGAGGTGAAGAGATGAATTATTTTTTAGAACAGATCAAAGGCAAAGTACAAAAAATTTTATGTTTTGGAGAGTGTGCTAATTTTGTTGAAGAACAGGTCTTTGATAAATTCGATCTGCGTAAATTCAGAATTTTAAATGACGTCATAAGCTTTGTTGATAAAGAAAAATTTTCTGGGACTCTTCTTTTTTCTCCTGCCTTTCCTTCATTTGATTTGTACAAAAATTATGAAGAGAGAGGTGAGCATTTTATTTCTTTAGTTACCAAAGATTAACGAGCAGTACCTCTTTCTTTGCATTCTATTTGATAATTTTCGAGCCAGCGAATTTCATCGTTGTTCATTAGGTCTTTATCAATTAGTGCAGGGTCAAATCCGACAAAACTCAAGGGTCTAAATCTCAGCATGCCTGCAAACGTTGTGTGTTTTTCTACTACACAAATATTTTCCAGGCGAACACCACCAATTCCGGGAAGATAAATACCAGGCTCGAGAGAGCCAACTAGCCCCGCATAGAGAGGAGTATTTGAAGTTGGTACCACTGAATACATTCCTTCATGAACATTTATTCCTACGCCGTGGCCTGTCCCATGAGCATAGTTATGGCCATGAAGAAGCATTGGCATACGAGCAACTCCATCAATAAATGATCCAGTAGATCCTTCAGGGAAAATAGCATTTTGAACGCTCAGAAGGGATTTTAAAACTAAAGTGTAAATTTTTTTTTGTAAACTTGTGGCCTCGCCTCCAGATAAAAATGTACGCGTGCAATCTGTTGCTAATCCACATTCATAAAAAGCACCGGAATCAAGAAGTATTAATTCATTTTTTTTTATTATGACATCTGAGGAGGGAGAATTAAAATGAATGATAGAAGAGTTTGGCCCTACTGCCGCAATAGTTTTAAAACTCTGAGCTTTACGGCCAGTTTCAAGGTAGTAGGCATTCGCCTTATGGTAATATTCAAGCTCACTTATTTGCACCTCAGAATTAATATTTTCTTTGACCCATTTTATGGTGTTAAAGATTGCCTGGTCAGCATTTTTAAATGAAATTTCCATTTGGCCTATTTCAATATTATTTTTAAAAGCGTGTAAGGGTAAAATACCTTTAGGCAAATCAATGACATTTTCTTTTCTAAAGGTGTCTGCTAAAGATTGGTAATCGCTAGCGGTAATTCGATCAAATTCGCAAGAAATAGAATCGCCCTGTATCAGTTTTTGCTCTTGAAGTTTTTTAATTTCTTGGGCCAGTTGATGGTATTTTGTTCTTACAATATTTATTTGAGGATGATTTTGAAGTGAGGAATGAATTAATGTTTCCTTCGGCATAAAAAGAAATATTTTATTTGTTGTTGCTAATGCTTTGGTACGATAAGTGCTTTGGTAGGGAAGTTGGTAACCTCGAGCATTTGTCAGCCAAGCGATACTATCTAAAGCAGTAAGAAAAAGATTTTCACAGTTTTGAGTTGCCCTAGATAATTTATTTTTTAGATCTTCCCCAGTAATCTCTTTTGACAAGAGATAGGCCTCCCCTAAGCATGGAGCGCTTTGAAAAGCAATAACTTGGGCAAATTGATTTTCATCAATGGAAATAACCGAGCAAATACTTTCGATATCAAGAGCAGAGTTAAAGGGTGTTCGCTGGCCTTCAATCCCCAGTTTTTTTATTTTGTGATCTTTTATCTGATTTTTAAGAGCGTTGTAGGGAGAGACTCCATATGGGCATTTAAAAACTTCTACCTTATTTGGGTCTGTTTCTAAATCTGCTTGCTGATGGTATCTTCCGTCGACAAATAAAAGCACTTTGCCGGTACTTAAAATTAATAAATCGGCAACTGATCCAGTAAACCCGCTGAAATAATAACGGTGGCATTCTTCCAGGGGGGTATACTCGTTTAAATACAGATCATTACTGGTAATATAAAGAGCATCTATTTTTTGATTTCTTAAAAAAAGCGTGGCCTTAGTTATGTTGTCTTTGATTTGCTCTTTTGAGAGGCGAAAAGGGCGATTTAAATTCTCTTCATTCATACACAGATTGTACTAAAGAAAATTTAAACTGTCTCCGTTATACCTCTACCAGTTTACTTTTCAAGTAAACTGTCCGGGCATACCACTCGTAATATTGAGTTTTCCAAATTGGAAAACTCAAACGTGAGGAGTATAAGCGGCGGGATTGAGGGTGATTTATGGATTTTCGTTTGACTCAAATTATTATATTCTTTATTACTGCTTTTTTGATGAAAATTGCCATAGCTGATCCAATTCGAGATGAAGGGCAAATTCATAAAACGCCCCGAAAAATCTATGTGTCTTCTCAGCAATTACACTGATCCCCAGTATAGGCAAATTTAATTAAAGTTGTATTTGAGATATTTTTTAGAAATTTTTAAACATTTACTTAGTAAATAAGGAATGGCCATTCCGATCATGATGGCCAATATGGCTGCAGTATTTTTTTGTGGGAAAGGGGAAACTTCTTCTCTCTTTTTATTAGCGCCATGCTGATGCCATATTTTTTTATTGTTGTTAATACCATTTTCATCAGATGAATCAATAAGAGCGATTGAACCACAACCTTTAATAGGCTGCTCAGTTGGGTAGAGATAAGACACTCCATCAATATCATCTTGGCCTAAAGCTCTGCGTGTGGAGATACTTCGGTAGTACATGAGCGAATCTTCAACTGCACTGTGGCCTAGGCCTATTGCGTGTCCTATTTCATGGGCCAAAATTGATACTTGCTCGGCATGGGATTTATTTTGGAATTGATTATCTGAACGGTCATTAATTAGTATTAAGGCGCCATTGATTATTCGTCCAGTGATACTATTTGGTACCGTGACAGAAAGCACACCGCCTGATGAAAAATTGCCAGAATTATTATTACAGCTAATAAGAATTCCGCTGCTCACGACAAGGGCAGGAGTTGGAGTACAGTCTGTTCCACTGACACAGATGACATCCGTTTGAAAAAGGGAGCTGACCGATCTTAGGCCACCTTTTGCTAATCTCAATCGACTTGTAGGAACATCATTCCAATATTGTTCAGCTGCTTCATTTGCGGCATCAAGAAGCTGTTGATTGCTCATGCCAATATTAGAGCAATTATGAGAGGCCACATCAATTGTGACACGATCTCCAGCGAAGGCGGCAGCGGCCGAATTACTTAGCGTAAAGGCATATGAGTTATTGATAAACATGAGACAAAAAAAAGTTAAGCAAATTTTTTTCATAAATTCTCCGCCCGTTAAGGGTTATTCTCCAAGTGCTACAAAAAATACCGCCGATAATGTATAGGTCACTGCTCGTGACTGACTGGTGTGGGGGTTTAAAATGATAGTTTGCAACTGTGCCGCCCACTTTGCAATAAAGCGATATTCTGCACCTAAAGATAAAATGATATTTCTTGTGGTAGATGAACCACTGGGTACTGTAAAACTTGTGACCCCATTGCCATTATTTAGCAGAGCTTCTCCGCCTTTGCCTTTATAATAATTCATTGAGAAACCAGTGCCGCCTTTAATGGTAAAGTCATTAAACTGAAGGGCACCTTCGCCCAATAGATAATAGGTTAATTTTGTAATATTTTCATCCCTTCCTGTTTGTGGAAAAGTTATGCCACCTGAAGGCAGTAATGAAAAACGTTCTGATAAAGGAAATTTTAGGGACAGAGAAAAATAAGGAGCAAAGGTAAAATTATTTTTGTTGCCACTTGAATTGATTTGAACTTTTCGAAAAGATTGAGTCATCGTACCTGCCCCAATTCCCAGTTCCGGCCTTCTTTTTATTGTGTCCAAAGGAGCTTCTGTTTTTTGATTTTTAGTGGTGCTGTCAATTGGGGGAGCGCCGATATTTTCGTCCAATTTAAAACCGCCCTCGGTCGCAGATTCTTGAGCGTGACCAGAAAAAGCAGCAAGCATCATGAGTGTGACAATGCTGAAAAAAAATAACGGAGATAAGGGTTTAAACATAGATCCTCATTAAATTGGAGAACATTATTTTCTTCATTTTATAAGATGATGGCAATAGTATATTGCCGTTGAATTGATTTTTGTACCCTTTGAAATGAAGATATAATGAGGTTTTAATGAACGGAGAAATAAGAGCAAAAGTTTTTGAAGGGGCAAAGATTCCCGATCATTTAAAACCCAGCGATCCTAGATTTGGTTGTGGGCCATCCTTAATCCCTATTTTACATGTAGAGAATCTTTTAAAAACAGGCCATCAATATTTGGGTACCAGTCATCGCAAACTGGCGGTCAGAAATAGAGTAAAAGAAATACAAGAGGGACTTAAAAAATATTTTAATGCACCCGAAGATTACTCAGTGATATTGGGCAATGGAGGGGCAACTTTAGTTTTTGATATGGTGGCCTTGGGACTGGTGGAAAAAAAAGTGACTCATTTTACCTGTGGAGAGTTTTCTGAAAAATGGTTCCAGTCTTCACAAGCAGTAAAATGGATTAGTTCTGAACAAATAAAAAAGGGCGTGGGTGAAGGGAACAATGGGTACGATGTTTTAAGTTCTGATGTTATTTGTGTGACTCTCAATGAAACCTCCACCGGTGTGCAAATGTCTGAACTGCCTAAGGTGCATTCACAGGCCATCTTGTGCGTTGATGCGACAAGTGGTGCTGGCCAATGTCCTTGCGATCTTTCTGCTGTTGATTTTTATTTCTTTTCACCGCAAAAAGTTTTCGCTTCGGATGGTGGTTTATGGATTGCCCTATTGTCTCCTAAGGCCCGTGCTCGAGCGCTCAAAATTGCCGAGGATAAAAGTCGTTATATTCCTGAAATGTTGAGTTTTAAACAAGCGATTGTAAATGGTGAACAAAATCAAACTTACAATACTCCAGCGCTCACTACAATTTTTTTATTAAATGAACAAATTAAACTGATGAATAATTTGGGTTATAAAAAAGTACAAGAAATGGCCAAAGAGAAGGCCCGTCATATTTACTCTTGGGCAGAATCCAAAGAGTATCTTTCCCCTTACGTTAAGGATGAAAAATTTCGTTCGGTTGCGGTTGCTACAATTAATGTGGATGAGAAATATGATGTTGGCACAATGATTGAGCTTTTTGAAAAAGAAAAAGTGGCCTACGGTATTGATGCTTACCGAAAACTGGGCAAGAATCAATTTCGAATTTCTCTATTTCACAATATTACAATTTCTGATCTCAAAAAACTGACAGATTTGATTTCTCATTTAATTGAAAATTAATCGCTATTTAAATCTTCCTGAGAGGTTTCTTCATCTACGGGATAATATTTTGAAACTTCGGCCTTAAATTCAAGGTAGCGATTTTCTAAAATCGCTTCACGTGCCTTTTCTGCCAGCTTTTTATAGTAAGCAATATTGTGGATGGTTGTTAATATTTGTCCTAAAATTTCATTAGAATCAAAAAGGTGCTTAAGGTAAGAGCGAGTAAAATTTTGGCAGGTATAGCAAACGCAGCTCGTATCAACCGGATAAAAATCTCGGCGGTAATTGCGGTGCCTGATGCGAATTTTTCCACGAGAAGTAAAAAGTGTTCCGCCCCTTGCATATTTGGTGGGAATAATACAGTCGCTCATATCAATGCCATTTTCCCAGATCATTAAGAGATCTTGAGGGGTGCCAACTCCCATGACATAGCGAGGTTTTTCAGTAGGCATTTGAGGTGCCGTAAAGGTTACAATCTTTTTCATTAACTCATGGCCTTCGCCAACCGAAACTCCACCAATGGCGTAACCTGGAAGATCAAGAGAGCAAACTTCTTCTACACATTTTGTTCTTAAATCATCAAAGGTTGAACCCTGAATAATTCCAAAAAGGGCCTGTTTTTCATTTTTCCAGCTTTCGATACAGCGCCTAAGCCATCGATGGGTTCGAGCTATAGATTTTTCAACATAATCACGAGTGGCGGGATAGGGAATGCATTCATCAAAGGCCATCATAATGTCGCTGCCCAATTTTTGTTGGGTACTAATAGAAGTCTCGGGGGAAAGCAAAATTGTTTTGCCTTCTAAATCTTTAAATTCTGCGCCTTCTTCTTTGATACTTTTTCTTTGTAATGAAAAGACTTGAAAGCCACCTGAATCAGTTAAAATAGGGCCTTGCCAACCCATAAATTTGTGGATGCCACCGGCCTTTTGAATAAGTTCAGGGCCAGGGCTTAAGTGTAAATGGTAAGTGTTCGCAAGAATAATTTTAGTATCCATCTGATAAAGAAAGGAGGGTGGCATTGCCTTTATTGCCCCGTGAGTACCTACCGGCATAAAAACGGGAGTGGGGATTTCACCATGAGGTGTTGTGATTATACCTGCTCTGGCGCCACAATTAATATCTTTGTGTAGTAATTTAAAACTAAAATATTCTTTAACTTTGTTGCTTATATCGCTCATTTCACTCTCATGACATTATTTGTGATCTTTGGCCATAGAAGATTGAGAGTCAAAATAAGATAAGTTTTGATTTTGAGTGGCCTGATAAATTTCATTCATTTTGTTGATTAATTGTTTAATCAATTCAATTTGGTGTTTTACTTTCTCGTTATCTTCATCGGGAGTATTGCTCTTTATCTTGCCGTTATCCCATTTGGTGAGATCGATATGAGTGAATACTTCTGCCTTATTGGCCATTGTTTTTAATTTGTTCAAATAAACTTGGAGAACTGTTTTATTCTTTATCTTGAGCACTTCAAGTGCCTCAAGTTTGAGTTTTGAAATCCACCACGTTTCATCTTCCTTGGTGATAAAACCAGCGATCAGTGTTTTTATATTTTTTGCCTCAGAGAGTGAATAAATTTGAGACATAAAATCAAATTCTTTTTCTAATATTGATTTTTCTTGGCCGCTTTTCTTTTTATTCCTGGAATTTTTAATAGTCCTTAGAAACTTTGAGATCATATTATTGGCCCAAATTTGATCGCTGTCATTATAAGAAAAAATAATATGATAGGTGGATTCGGCAGAAAAATCTAAATTGATGTAATATTTTTTAGTTTGCTCGTTACTCTCTGGCCTAATAACAGAAATATAATCCAACCCTGCAACTTTAGAAAGACTAATTTCAGATGGCCTGGCGACTCCTAACATTTTTAAAAATGATCTTCTAAATTGCAATGTTCCGCTAACAAATGGCCCATATTTAATCAGATATTCGGGAAAGTTTTCTAAACTTAAACTGAATGAATCTTTAATTATTTCGACAATCTCTGTCTGTGATTCAATATTTGAAAGGGTACTATCATCAGTTGTTAAATAATTTGCCTGAGGCATAATCAAGGGAAAAAGAGGGTTTCCATTGTCGAGTAAATTGAGCATGGGACGAATTTTAATCTCATTAGAAATATCAATTTGCAGTATCTTTGATTTTTCTTGTTGAAATAATGTCAAAGAGGAAATTTGTGGAGAGTAAGATGCAAAGATGAGAGGGGCGGCCTCAATCATATCACCCTTTTTTTGAGGGTTAAAAAGATGTCCGTGAAATTCCAAATCGGTATTTGGAATGCGTCCAGCAAAACTGGCAACTTCATCTTGGTTAAGATGGTGGTATTTAATAATATTTTCATTAACCAGATAACCGTTAATATCTTCAAGAGAAAAAAAGATGGGGGATACTAAAGAGAGCAAAATAAGTAGAGGGATAAGCAGAACGCCAGAGAAAATCATTTTCATTTTTCCATTTATTTCGACATTCGAAAAAGTGACAAATTCTTTAAAGCTTTTTTTCCCAAAAATAATGGGAAGATCAAAAACAATAA
>JAHEZZ010000235.1 GCA_023250815.1 Bdellovibrionales bacterium | reverse complement strand
ATTCTCAAAAAAAGGTCGGATATATAGCAGCAATTTTTCTTAATGGTGTTTTTTTAAAGTTTTTCTCTTGCAATAAAGGCGAGTCCATATATAGCACTATATTTTAACGAAATCCCAACGAAGCCACCCCCCAACACAAAGAAAACGGAAGGCCTAAAGGCCAACTTTTGGAGGTGTTAAATATCTAGGATGATAAATAATGCCGAACAACGCAGAGGCGACCATGAAGGGAGCCTCAGTGATTAAAATATATTTTTCTAAATTTGGGGTTAAATATAAAAACTGCTCAACTAAGCACCGATCTCCCAATTTCGGACACCCTTCTATTTTTTCTGAGACTTGGAATACCACTCACTTAATTGTGGATTAGATTGAAATACGGGAGTGATAAACGAAGAAAATTCATTGCCTAACTGTTCCTTCAGCATCTCCAAGGCAAATTTCTCTTTTGGTACTCCTCCACTGCCACTCAAGACATCTTTGTCCGCACCGCTTGCCGGTTGGCCAAGGATTGAGTTAAATTTCTTTTTTAGTATTGTTTTTTCAGAATCATTTAGCTCTAACCCTGAAAGAAGGTCCACATATTTGATGTAATCTTCCTGGGCAAGACCTCCGATATTCACTTCCGACAAAAGTTTGGACTTAATTGCGAGAGTTGGATCAAGTTTGCCTCCGGCATTCCTAAAAAGAAGTGCCGCCTGATGAAAATTTCCAAGAAGAGAATAGATCGATACTAATTCTTTTTTTAAATCGGCCTCTTGCTTGCTTCCGACTGATAAGAAATAACTCAGCTTTAATTTTTTTAAATAAGACATTATTTGCTGGCAATTGGTTAGTTTTTGAAAAACACTTTGGGCCTCACTCGAAGAATAAAAAAGAGGAAGCGATTTTCCATCCTTTGATTCCCTATAATTATCGAAGGTATTTTTGATCGCCGCAATTTTTTCTGGGAGAAGTACTAGAGGTCGAGATAATTTTCCCATCTTTAGCAATTTGGCCATAATCACCAGTTTAGGAGCATTGAGTTTTCCATACCCTGTTTGATCATTGGGAGAGGGCAAAGGGGGCAGGGGGTCGCTCGATGCGGCCAATAGCACTTTGATCTCTTCAGGGGTGGCCTCAGGAACAACTTTTTTCACTAGAATCATTGCAGAACTTATCAAGGGGGCGGCACCACTTGTCCAGCCGTGATACATACCTAATGACTTTTGATACTTGTCGCTCATTACAGATACCGTTACGTGATCGCCGGACGATGCTCGTTTGCTTTTGCGTAAGGAAGCATCTAAACTTGTGGCACTGATAATACATGACTTATTTTTTTCTGGCAGTTTAACCTCTTTTCCATTTCCCGCCGCCAACACTAATAAAATCTTGTTCTCACAAATAAAATTTAAAACAGTTTTAATCTCCTCTTCTTTTGACTCTGCACCCAAGCCAAAACTTCCATGGCTTCCATTAATAATTTGAGGAAGTTTTCCTGCCGCCTTAAGCTCGGTCAAAAGCTCAAGCAAATTTTTTGGATCTGAGTTTGCGGTCAAAAAAACAGATACCCCCTTAGTGGTACCTGGTGAAGTTGGTGCATCCGCCGCCAATATCCCAAGCGTTCCACGCCCATGAGGATAACCACTGACCCCAGTAACTTTTTCTTTGTTTTTAATAAGATCTTTATACTCTGGTCTGTTGAGGTCATCTGGAGGGCGCTCGTGCAGAACAACCCCAATTTCCCTATCCAGTTCCGATGGAGATAAAAGGGATACCGCCTCGCCAATCGAAGATTCAGCTTGGCTAACATAATCTGTGCCAAATCCGTTGGACACCAACTCGGGGGAAGTATTGGTGCAAAGATTTGAAAGTTGAGTGGCGAAATTTATACCTGAGGCGCTCATCGGCTGGTACGATAATTGTTCCTGGTCCGGGCATTTTTCGCTGGCGGAAATACTGTAAGTAAAAAAAAAGACAAAAAGAAACAACTGAATTTTTTGATCAGACATTAGGGCACCTTTGGATAACCTATTATTTCCCTCTATGATTATAACCGTTTCTTTCACCGTGCTCAATACTAATCCCACTTGATTTTTCAAGTAAATCCTAAACGTCTCCTTAGTTGAGCAATTTTTATATTTAAACCCCAATTTAGAAAAATATATTTTAATCACTGAAGATTCCTTCATGGTCGCCTCTGCGTTGTTCGGTGTTATTTAAGGCCTAATTGTATTTTCTTGCTCTAGAACTAGAGTTTGTCGAAGAGAGAAAAATTTTTCTGTTTTAGGAAGTTTTTGATTTAAGAAAATGTTCTTTGAGTTAATTTGGAGGATTCGTTAGTTAATGAACGAATCCACTCAGTTAACAATTAGACTCAGCATAAGTAAGCCCAACCCTATTTGCAACCTGATTGAACGACGAAAATGATATTTTTATTGCGGAAAATCCCCTTTAGGGATTTCCAAGAAAAGAAACTAACCATCCTTGCCACTCTTTTTGAGCGTGACCTTCCTGGACTTCAATTTTTTCTCACCCCGAACATGAGCAAGTGCCTCATTCGCAGACTTTAAAAGTTTTTGTCCGAAGTTAGTTTCGGCCATAAGTTTAGGAAATTTTTTGGCAAAAGATTTTTCAAGGCCTTCTTTTAATTTACGAGCATCTTTGGCGGTAAATGCTTTTTCTACCATCGTGCCACCACCATCACGGTGGAAGCCTTCCATCACTTTCTTTTTCCACTTCTGCTTTTGTTTTTTTGTAGTCTTCTTTTTGATTACTTATTCCTTATTGCCATTGATTTTAAAATCGGCAACTAAAGATTTTAATGTCTCGAAAGATTTTCTGATTTCGGTCAACTTGGTTTTTTCATCATCGTACAGCATATCAGCAAAAGGCCCATGAAAAATTGTCGTTAGACCATCGAATATTTTATCTGTTTCCTTAAATAGCCTAACCCTGTCAATCCCCTAACTTTGGACACTTTCCGTCTTTAGGCCGAGAAGCTGAATTCACATAAATTTCCACTGTTAAATTTTTCTATAAACATTTTCGGAGAATTATATTTTAGAGAAGC
>JAHEZZ010000099.1 GCA_023250815.1 Bdellovibrionales bacterium | reverse complement strand
TGATTTTGCTATCTGTCGCAAATGCCAAGAGTGCAGCGAACTCTGGAACTTTTTTATTGAGAACAGGAAGTGTTCCTGGCTGAGCGCTGCAAATTTCACAAACCTTGGTATTTTCCAAAGATAGCGGAGAAATTTCGCAAGAGCACCAGGCCTTAGAAAAAGTGGCGAGCTGAGCATGTACTTCTAATCCAATTATCGCTTCGTAATTCATATTTTACCTTGAGAAATTTTGTTCGAATCCACCAGCTATCATTAACAAATCTTCGTCTTTAAATGCCTGACCGATCAGCTGAAATCCGGTAGGCATTCCCTGGGATTGACCAAAAGGTAGCGCTATCGCAGGAAGACCTGCAAGATTTACCGGAATGGTGTAAAGATCGTTCATATACATTTGCATTGGATCAGAATTCATTGCACCAAGATTAAAGGCGGAAGTGGCACACACGGGAGAAAAAACCACATCACAAGATTTAAAGGCCTCATTAAAATCATTGGCAATTAGTCTTCGCACTTTGCAGGCCTTTATATAATAAGCATCGTAATAACCCGAAGAAAGAGAAAACGTTCCAAGCATAATTCTTTTTTTAACTTCCTCACCAAATCCAAATGTACGAGACTCACAGTAAGTATCTTCCAAATTACCCTGATGAGATTTTCGAAAACCAAAATGAATCCCATCATAACGGGAAAGATTAGATGAAGCTTCAGAAGTGGCAATTACATAATAAGCGGGCACACAATTTTTAACACTGGGAAGAGAAACCTCCACAACACTCGCCCCATTTTTCCTAAATAAATGAAGGGCATCATTCAAGGACGCTGCTACTTCTTTATCACAGGCCGAAATAAACTCTGGGCAAAAACCAATTTTTTTATTTTTTAAACTCCCACTTTTTAAACTGAGCAAGTCATGAACAATCTTCATCGGTGGAAGTTTGGCATTCGTAGCATCTTTCGGATCTGGCGAAGTGAGATGTTCCATCACACAAGCAATATCAAGAACACTCTTTCCCATCGGAGAAGCTTGATCGAGACTGGAAGCATAGGCAATTTGTCCAAAACGAGAAACTCGACCATAGCTCGGTTTAAATCCCACAATCCCACAGAAATTAGCAGGCAACCTAGCAGAGCCACCGGTATCGGTTCCCATACTAAAAAAGCTAGACCCTTCAAGGATTGAAGCAGAACTCCCTCCAGAAGATCCCCCGGGAACTTTGTTTAAATCAAGTGGATTTTTAACTGGGCCAAAAGCACTATTTTCATTAGTCGAACCCATTCCAAATTCATCACAACTTACTTTCCCAACTAAAATCGATCCGGCCTTTTTTAACGCTGAAGAAACATAACCGTCATAAGGGGGATTATAATTAAAAAGAATTTTTGAACCAGCAGTTGTACGAACCCCTTCCGTTATAAATAAATCTTTTAAAGTATAAGGGATCCCCATGAGAGGATTATTAAAAATCTTTTCCTTATCGCATTTTTCAGCTTCAATCAAAGCAGTCTCTTCAGTCAAAGAAATAAAAGTGTTGCACTTCGAATTTTTAGCATTCTTAACAGCTTCAGTAACAAGCTCAAGGCTTGAGACTTTTTTATTTTTCAAAAGCAAGTGCGTTTTATAAATATCATTTTTCATAACTTTCTCGATTAATTTTTTATTCTTCGATCACTGCTTCAACTTTGAATTGGTTTAATTGCTGATCTGGTGCATTTTGCAAAATGAGTTCAGAAGACAAAGATGGTTTCACTATGTCTTCTCGCCCCCAATCTTTTGAAGCAGAAGAATTGAGAAGTATATCCTTCATGGGATTAGAAAGCGAAAGCACTCCTTCAGTGGGGACAGCGGACAGTAATTCAACATGAGTTAATATTTTTGTTAAATGTTCCCCATAACTTTTTACCTCATCTTGAGGGATCGAAAGTCTGGCAAGCTTTGCAATATGAAGAACTAATTTGTCATCTACTTTTACACTCATATAGATCCCTAAATTAAAGAGAGAGGAGCAAATTTCACCATGAACTTTTTCTTCACCCCTCCCTTAAATATAATAACTATTTTTTCCTCATTTCCCTGACCTTCACTGTCGTACACTTTCCCTTCTCCGTATAAGTCATGACGAATCTTAGAGCCTTTGGGAAATTTTTGTTTACTCTCGTTGTTATTTCTAGATTTAACTTCACTAATTGGCCCAAAATCATCGTAATTGGTTTCTTGCGAAAATTCATCCATTTTACTGCTCGACTTATTCCTCCAGGAAAATTCATCTCCTTCCGCACGAAACTGCTGCCAATGATAAAGATTGCTAGGCATTTCTAATAAAAATCGGCTAAATCCATTAAACTTCACTTGTCCAAAAAGCATACGCCCCTGAGCAAAGGTAATAGTTAATTTTTTCATCGCCCTGGTCATCGCCACATAAAAAAGTCGTCTTTCTTCTTCAATTGCCATTTCACCAGATTCAATACTTTTATAAGAAGGAAACATATTTTCTTCAACGCCTGTAATATAAACATAAGGGAACTCAAGTCCCTTTGCTCCGTGAACAGTCATCAGCGCCACTTCCCCTTTACTTTCAAGCTCATCTTGCTCAGCCGAAGTATCCAAAGTAATGGTTTCTAAAAAATGCAAAAGACGCATTTGCGGATTCTCGCTGGCAAACGATTTAATAGCATTGCCCAGCTCCTCGAGATTTTCCAAGCGGGCCTCAGATTCAAAATCTTTTTGTGCCCGAAGATAATCATGATAACCAGACTCGTGTAAAATCTTTTCATATATATCGGCGAGTGGCGCATTTCCATCTTCCATTAATTGAATTTCACCAATTAAATTTTGAAATTCCAAAATAGCAGATCGAACTTTGCTGCTTAATCTTATATGAGAAAAATCTTCTTGGTTTTTAAGAAGATACTCTCCCATTTCAAGCAGTGAACATTTTTTTAAAACTGCTTCATCTTCAAATTTTCGAAGGGAGGTCGCCCCAATTCCTCTGGGGGGAACATTGATAATACGCCCGTAGGCCAATGAATCTTTGGGATTAACCACTAAACGCATATAGGCCAACATATCTTTCACTTCTTTTCTTTCGTAAAATCTCACCCCGCCAATTACCCGGTAAGGAATTTTTTCTTTGCGAAGAGCATCTTCAATGACTCGAGATTGAGAATTGGTGCGATAAAATATGGCAAATTCGCTGTAATTTACTTTTTCGACGAGTGCTGTCTTTTGTATTTCTAAAGTGACAAAATTTGCCTCAGACTTTTCATCTCCGCATTCTTTAATTTGTATAAGTTCACCATCTGGATTTTCAGTCCACATCGTTTTCCCTTTTCGCAAATTATTTTTTTCAATCACACAGCTAGCGGCGCGAATAATATTTCCACCAGAGCGATAGTTTTGCTCTAATTTAATTAAAGTCATTTCGGGAAATACTTTTTCAAAATCTAAAATATTTTTAATATCAGCGCCTCGCCAAGAATAAATAGATTGGTCTTCATCACCAACCACGCAAATATTTCTGTGCTTGTTACTTAAAAGTTTTATCAAATCAAACTGTGCATGATTGGTGTCTTGATACTCATCCACTAAAAGGTAGCGGTAACGATCTTGATAACGACTGAGGACCTCTGGGTGCATTTCAAAAAGTTGCAACAACCCAGTTATCAAGCCACCAAAATCTAAAGCATTTGCCCGGTGAAGTTCTTCTTCATATTCTAAAAAATATTTATAAAAAATATCTTTGCTATCAATCTCTGATTCATTTTGGCCAATTCGTCCGGGATAATGGCCCAGGTTCCTTAAATTTTCGATAAAGTAAATCACATCGTATGGTGAAAGCTCTTTGGGAGAAATCCCGTGTCGACCTAAAATAGCTTTCACCACAGCTTTTTGTTCGCTGTCATCGTAGATCGTAAAGCTTTTACTTAAACCTAAAAAACTTGCCTCTTGCCTTAGAAGTCGGGCGGCGAAAGAATGAAAGGTCGTGACTTGCAAAGCTCCACTCTCTATTCCCACTTGCTGCGAAATACGATCGCGCATTTCTCTTGCGGCCTTGTTAGAAAAAGTCAGCGCTAAAATTTGAAAGGGGCTGACTCTTCGCTCCTCTAAAAGATATGCCACTCGAGTAACCAGCGTTCGCGTTTTTCCCGAGCCCGCTCCTGCAAGAATCATTACTGGCCCTTCAACTTGTAGCACTGCTTGTTGTTGAGCGGGATTTAAATTTAAATAACTTGAATTCACTTCTGTCTCGATTTGCATTTTGTCCTTATTCAACGGTCACAGATTTTGCTAAATTTCTAGGTTTATCAATATCAGTGCCTTTTTCTTTGGCCACGTAATAGGCCAAAAGCTGATTGCAGACATTGACATAAACAGGAGCAAGTTCATCTAGCCCATCAAAATTAAGCCCGATAAAATAATCAGAAAGTTTTTTAAGCTCGGTGGAATCTTCTGGCCCAATTGCCACAATAATTCCCTTCCTTGCTTTTATTTCTTGAATATTAGAAATGGTTTTATCAAAAAGTTCCGGGCCCACAATAGCAATATTAACCACTGTCTCATCGATTAAAGCAATCGGCCCATGCTTGAGTTCACCAGAGGCATAACCTTCAGCATGAACGTAAGCAATTTCTTTTAATTTAAGGGCCCCCTCAAGTGCAATTGGGAAATATGATCCTCGGCCAGTAAAAAAAAATCCACTTTTGTTATACAATCTTTCGGCGACTTTTTTTATTTCAGATGTCCTGACTATTAAAGCATCTATTCTGTCGGCCAAGAGAGAAAACTTTTTTGTAATCTTCACTTGGTTTGCTTCTGACTCTAATTCGCCTTTCATAGCAAGCGCAAGAAGCCGTCCTGTCAATGCCATTTGAGTGAAAGCTTTGGTACTGGCAACTCCGATTTCTACCCCGGCCTTAATCAATAAATTGGCATCAGACTCACGGTAAAGGGTTGAACCTTCAACATTGACAATGGAAACTGTTTTTACTTTTTCACTTTTACATAAATGTTGAGCGGCAAGAGTGTCAGCTGTTTCTCCTGATTGAGAAATAAATAATCCCAAATCTTTTTCGCCAATGATGGGATTTCTATAGCGAAATTCGCTGGCCAGTTCAACCACACAAGGAATGCGATTTTCTTTTTCAAAAAAATCTCTGATCACAAGCCCTGCATAAGCGGCCGTGCCACAAGCGGAAATGCAAATACGGTTTGGTTTTAATTTAGCAAGGGTAAAAAGTGCATCTTTACCGACCCCTGCAAAATAATATTGGGTAAGAGCTCGAATTAAATCGGGCTGCTCATGGATTTCTTTAAGCATAAAATGTTCGAACTCACCTTTTTCAACACTGTTCAGTGAGGACGTTTGCTTTTTCTTTAGGTAACGAGTCGATGGTTTTAAATTTAATTCTAAAAATTTGAGTTCTCTTTTTTGATCTTGCCCGAAAGAACAAATCACTTCATCCTCTGGGAAAAAGATAGTATCGGCGACACCAATTAAAGCAAAAGGATCAGAACTCACTAATAATTCTTTTAAATTATTACTTGAACCACAAACTAAAGGTGCCCCCCTTTTGATTGCCACAATTTCACAAGTTTTTGCGAACATGACAACAAAGGCCGAGTTGCCTTCGATCTTTTTAAAAGATTCGGCAACACTACTAACAAGATCCTTCTTCTCATCAAGATTAGAGCAAACCAATGCCAAAAAAACTTCAGAATCCGTTTGCGATTGAAATTTAAATCCAATATTTTTTAATTCTTCACGCAGGCGATCGGCATTTTCAATTATTCCATTATGAACAATGGAAACTGAGCCGCGAGTATGGGGATGAGAATTGACATCATTCACTTCACCATGAGTGGCCCACCGAGTGTGTCCAATCGAAATTGTAGTATTTAAATTTTTTCCCTTAAGAAGAGATTTTAAATTATCGAGTCTTCCAGATTTTTTATAAATTTGAAGATCCCCAGTTTCATCTACAAAACTAATCCCGGCAGAATCATAACCGCGATACTCAAGTCGCTTTAAACCTTCAAGCACAATTTCCACTGAATTTTTTGTGCCGATATGGCCAACAATCCCACACATCAAAAATTCCTTTTTTTACAATAAAGAAAGACCAATAAATGTAACACCAAAGATAAGTCATTGCTAGGATGACGCAGAACTAATCCGACAAGGCGGCGATACGCAGAGCAGGAAAAGATAAATAGAAAAATGACTTCAATGCACGATTGTAAAATCGTCAAAATCCGCAAAACTATCACGTACCGGCGCCCAGCTTTGATCGTCGC
This sequence comes from Bdellovibrionales bacterium, assembly GCA_023250815.1. Lineage (GTDB taxonomy): Bacteria > Bdellovibrionota > Bacteriovoracia > Bacteriovoracales > Bacteriovoracaceae > JAHEZZ01. The sequence goes on along the minus strand of JAHEZZ010000099.1, from coordinate 3,719 downwards.
CGCCGAAGAATGTCGAAAAATAAAGGGCATCGATTCCCAAAGTAGAAATTGTTCGAAACTCCAAATCTCTCTGCTCTAAAACTAAATCACCATCAAGCCAAGATTGCACGATGCCATTTTTTAAACCAACTTGATTCATCACAATCCGAGTGGTCACTTGATGCCATTGCCCCAAAATTATTTTGACTTTAACTCCATTTTTTTTCCAGGAAAAATCTTGGCCATAATTACTAGGTTGGTTTTTGTGATAAATATATTGCACCAAATGACAGTCCGCTCGCCACATAATACGAGCACTCCACCCATCATCACCGCTTGGACGATGACCGCCAGTTACTGTGGAGTTTATACGATCTTGTAGGTGCCCACCAATTAGGCCGGGAAGTTTTCCACCTCGACGACAATCAAAATTTTCTGAAAACCTAAGCCAATAACTCAATTTGAGATCGTTGAAAGATTGTCCTAAATAAGCAATCCACTGAGCTCCGCCTTTGACATTTCCAAATTCACCTTTGGGATAATGAACTCTAAGAACTGTTTTCTTTTTCTCTTTATCAAAAACTCTTTCAGTACGCTCGACACCTTCAAACCACGGCGGCGAATTAAAACTTTGCTTTAAGTTATCCGAGACAAAGTCCGCATGAAAAAGCGAACCAGAAGAACAAGCAAAAAAAAGAAAACTAAAAAAAATCTTTTCAAGCATTTTAAGATTTCTTCTTTAAAAACCGATGGGCCATTCCTTCTTTGGTTGTTTGCTTTCCCCTAGAAATAGCGAATGAACCACTGGGCATATCTTGAGTAACGGTAGATCCTGCGGCGACAAAACAATCATCGCCCACAGAAACTGGTGCCACCATCTGGCTGTCCGAGCCGATAAAAACATTCTTTCCAATTTTTGTTTTATGCTTATTTACGCCATCGTAATTGCAAGTGATAAAACCGCAACCTAGATTAGACTCCTCTCCAATTTCGGCGTCACCCACATAACTTAAATGCGAAACTTTAGCGCCTTTAGCGAGAACCGATTTTTTTATTTCCACAAAATTTCCAACTTTTGCCCCTTCCCCAACATTTGTTCCAGGACGAATGCGAGCAAAAGGCCCTATGCTTGCAAATTTTTGAATTATAGAATCTTCCAAATAAGAATGAGCAAGTATTGAAACACCTTCGGCCACTTTAGAATTTTTAATCATACAACCTGATTCAATCACGACATTGGCAGCAATTTCAGTTCTTCCCTCAAAGCATACCTGAGGATAAACCACGGTTCCGGCCTCGATACTTACAAAATGATCAATTATAATACTGGAACTATCTAAAAAGCGAACTCCAGATTCCTGAAGCCCTCGAATTTTTCTTAAAATTAAAAACTTACTGGCCTCTTCTAGTTGTATTAAATTGTTTACTCCTAAAAAAATTTCACCCTCATTAAAAAGAACTGGTGAAACATTAAAATGATCCTTGAATAAATCAGTCAGATAAAATTCTCCACTTTTATTTTTGTTATCAACTTTAGCGAGTTTCTCAATTAAAAAAGAGGTCTTAATAATATATAATCCAGAATTTACTTCGCAAATTTTTCGCTCTTCCGACGAAGCATCTTTTTCTTCGACAATATGAAATCCCAAAGAATTTTCTCCCCGAATAATTCTTCCATATCCAGTGGGATTTTTTTCATAAAAAGTTGCAGCTACCGCATCTTTTTTTTCATTTCTCAAATGAATGTATAAAAGAGATAAATCAATATCTCGAATCAAAGGAGTGTCAGCGCAAATAATAATCGTATAAGTCGCTTTTGTCGCTGCGGGAACTCCCTTAAAATAAGATCTCACCGCATCAGCTGTCCCTAATTGTTTTTCTTGAAAAGCAAACTCCATTTCTCCTGGAAAATTTTTATTTAAGTGCTCCTCCACCAACTCTCTCATATGGCCGGTAACCACACCCATTTTACCCTGAAGTTTTTCTTTTTTTAGAAACTCCTTTGAGGTATCAACAACGTAATCAATCAGCGTTCTTCCCATAACGGGAGCTAGGGCCTTTGGTCTATTTAATTTAAGTCTCGTCCCTAATCCCGCTGCTAAAATACACACTCCAAAATCAACGGCCATATATTTTCCTTAGAATGATTACTGGTTTCTATTTTATACTCTTCGCACTTTGCTTTTCAAGCAAAGTACTGCGGTTATATATTTGAAATAACATTTTCCCCGATTCTTTCTCTCGGTTAAATCACCGAAGAAATAAAACCAGTAAAGAATTGATTTTAATCGAATTATTTAAAGCTGTGACACTTTTTTCCCGATGACCTCTTGTAAATTATATAAAAGTGCCTAACCGGCCTTTAAAATAAGGACTTTGCTATGGTGACGAATTACGAGGGAGACAGCGCTGAATTCAAAGATCGCCTCCCTCTCCTGCCAATTCGCGATATCGTTGTTTATCCATTTATGATTTTACCCTTGTTTGTAGGAAGAGATTCTTCAATTCAAGCCGTTGAGCAATCATTGAATAACTTCGATCGTCTTATATTACTTTCAAGCCAAAAAGATATTAAAGCGGAAAGCCCAAATCCCAACGAAATATATGAACTGGGAACTGTGGCGATGATTATGAGAATGCGCAAACTTCCCGATGGCAGAATAAAAATTTTAGTACAGGGGTTAACTAAAGCGAGAATCACTCACTTTGAACAAAGTAATCCTTTCTTCATGGTTAAATGTGAAAAGATGAATGATCTTAAAATAAATGGCGAAGACGTCAGTATTTCCGCTCTCACCAGAAATATCAAAGAACATTTAGAAAAAATTGTATCCACAGGAAAAATTCTTTCACCGGATATTTTAATGGTTTTAGAAGACATTAATGACCCAGGAAGACTTTCAGATCTTGTAGCTTCAAATTTAAATTTACATGTTCATGAAGCGCAAATGATTTTAGAAATTCTAGATCCTGTTGAACGTTTAAATAAAATAAATGAAATCTTATTGCGCGAACTTGAAATTATCACTATGCAAAGTAAAATCAAGAATGTCGCCAAAGATGAGATGAACAAAAATCAAAAAGAATTTTTTCTCAGAGAACAAATAAAAGCAATTAAAAATGAGCTCGGCGAAGAAGCCGCTGAGAGTAGCGACGAATTTGGGGAATTAAAAGACAAAATGGCAAAAGCAAAAATGCCATCGGAAGTGGAAAAAGAAGTTTGTAAACAAATTTCACGCTTAGAAAAAATGCATCCAGACTCTAGTGAAGCGAGTATTATCCGAAATTATTTAGAATGGACAATTGATCTTCCTTGGTCAGTTTCATCTGAAGAACATATTGATTTAGTTAAGGCCCTTCGAATTTTGGATGAAGATCATTTTGAATTAACAAAAGTAAAAGAAAGAATTTTAGAATATTTAGCAGTAAGAAGATTAAAAGGTGGCAAGATGAAAGGGCCAATTCTTTGCTTATCAGGCCCTCCAGGAGTTGGAAAAACTTCACTTGGAAAATCGATCGCTCGCGCCACTGGAAGAAAATTTGTACGCATCAGTCTTGGCGGCGTAAAAGATGAGGCCGAAATACGAGGGCACAGAAGAACATACGTTGGAGCTATGCCGGGAAGAATTATACAGGCACTAAAAAGCATCGGCACAAATAATCCAGTTATACTTTTAGATGAAGTTGATAAACTAGGTGGGGACTTTCGCGGCGATCCAGCAAGTGCACTGCTTGAAGTA
>JAHEZZ010000098.1 GCA_023250815.1 Bdellovibrionales bacterium | reverse complement strand
GATTTAATTGACTTGGAATCTTAAATCTTAAATCTAAAAATCTTCCATTTACTGATTTAAGTTCAATTGTATAAGTACATTTTTCATCGCTATTTTCGATTCTTGAAAAACCGGTCATGGATTGAATTTTTAAAGACAAGAAAGCTCCTAATAATTTACCCTAGCTAAATTAAAGTGCTTTTTCCCATCTCCCTAAATTTTTGAAATCGAAGTTCTTTTAATTTTGCTCTATCCAATTTTTCTAAGCTAGATAAACGGCTAAGCAACTCAAACTTGATCAACTTTGCGGCCAGTTCTGGGTCACGATGGGCACCGCCAGGTGGTTCTTTTATTATACCATCAACTACCTTCAAATCTAATGCCTTTTGTGAGGTTAATTTTAGCGCAGCTGCAGCGTCATTTGCACGTTTTGGATCGGCCCACAAAATTGAGGCACATGACTCAGGAGAAATCACTGAATAAATCGAATACTCTTGCATTAGTACTATATCTGAAATACCTAAGGCCAATGCTCCCCCCGACCCTCCTTCTCCAATTACCAATGCAATCAAGGGAACATCCAGCTTAAACATTTCCTCTAAGTTTTCTGCAATGGCCTGTGATTGCCCTCTTTCTTCTGCATCAATTCCTGGATAGGCCCCGGGAGTATCAATAAAAGTGATAATAGGAATCTTAAAACGGCTTGCCATTCGCATTAAACGCAAAGCTTTTCTATATCCTTCCGGCCTAGGCATTCCAAAATTATGAACAATTTTTTCTTTCGTTTTCCGCCCTTTCTCAATACCAATGACCATCACTGGGCGGTCATTTAAATGCCCAATCCCGCCTACAATTGCTCGGTCGTCAGAAAACCCTCGGTCACCATGAAGCTCATGAAAATTTCCAAAAATAGATTCTATATAATTTGTAGTATGCGGTCGACATGGGTGACGAGAGAGTTGTACTCTGTCCCATTCCGCCAATGACGAATAGGTGGATTCAATAAGCCCCTGAACTTTATTTTCCAAAAGTTTAATTTCGCTTCCCAAATCAATATTTTCTAAGGCCACTTCTTTAAGTTCCTTAATTTGATTTTCAAGAGCAATGACTGGCCTTTCAAAATCTAAACAATTAAATGAATGGTTTTCGTTCAAAAATATCTCTCTGTAATAATATTAGTTTTTTACCATATTACGTTCGAGGGGATATTTCAATCTTGCGACCAGCCCTGCACTTTGCCCGATTCAAAGTAAATATATTTTCGAAATTTTCCTTGATTAAATGACCACCTTTCATTTTCATTGCGCGGGTCGCCGGCAACATCTATTTGCCCAGGTCGGCCCAATTTTGAAAGTACTTCATCTTTACTCATGCCAAGATCGAGCCTTCCATTTTGAGTTTGTCGAATTTGCAAATAATCTAAAGTCGAATATTCCTGCGTGCCTAGCTGTTTACCTTTTTTTTCCGCAACATAAGACCATCTCTTGTACTTAGATAAAGATAAATAGTAGGCTTTTTCGGAATTATTTTCTAAATATTTTTCAGAAGATTTATATTCACCACGCTCTTCCTCACTTAATTGATCAATCTTGGCCTCAATTTCTTCTTCTAATTTTAAGGTTTGCTGTTCTTTGGCAGCAACATTCACACTACCAGGTGTTCTAGCATAAACCTCTCGTCTAGTTCTGTGGGTGCTTCCGCTATCTCCAGAAACAACAGGAAAATCATCATTAGGTGACCAAAAATTTTCTGAATTTCGCTCCATCTCATCTTGAAAAGAACGTGCAGAAAACATATTAGAACAGCCAAATACACTGGTTAAGATTATGACATTTAATAAATATCTCATAGTTGCGCCTCAACTAAAAACAAGACCCAGCTCGCTTATCGGGGAGAATTTTTAGCAACTAAGAATTCTCCTCCCTTCTTTGTATAGAGGGAAAAAAATTCCTCGACTTGGCCGACACATTCACTCAACAAACTAAAAAAAATCTTCAAAATTCCGAAGAGATAACAATGAAGGGTAAATGGTATTAAATGAAACTCCTGATTGCCATTGAAGAAAAAATAAATGCCTTATTGATTAAGCTGTTTGAATACTTGGCGATCGTTTTAAATCGATTTTTTCATAAAATTATCCCTCAAAAAGTATTCACCAAATTAGATAATTTTAAAAACATACTCCATTTTAAAAAAATTAAAATAAATGAAAAAAAATTATTATTAAAAGAAAAATTAAATTTGAGATTGATTGAATTAAAATCTCAAAAGGCCAAACTACTTAACATAAAAGCTACTCTTGTTATTTTTCTCTCATCTTGGGTCGAGGAAGCAAGGCGGGCCAAAAATGGAGAAAAAAAAGAAAAAGGGGAACCTCACAAGTATATACTTCAACTAAAAATGTTAAGGGAAAAAATATATAATTATGTGATTCATGCAAAACCAGCTATTGTTATTGCCTCTCTCGTTAGTGTCTGTATCACTGGTCTTTCAGTTATCATTATTTTAAAAAACACTAATCAAATTTTAACTAAAAAAGGTATAAAACTAGGCCCTGCAAGTGTGGACGTCTATATAAAACCAAGACCGAGTTATTATCAAGCTGGAAAAAGATATATGGTTATGATGTATATTTACATTCCAGTTTATCCCTCCGGTTCAAATAAATATCAAACCCTTTCAGTCGATGTACAAGTCGTAACTTCAATTAGATATACAAAAGAATTTTTAACTAAAAATCAAACATTAGTTAGAGACCAATTCAGTATGACAATGGAGCCGATCATTCCAGAATTTCCTTTAACCGTAGAGGGGCGAACAATTCTTAAAGGTAAAATAAAACAAGAAATTGAAAATGTTCTAAAAAAATTTAACGTCCCTGGCCACATTGAAGAAGTGGTTATCGTCAATATTTTTACAACTTAGATTTTTTCCCAATTAATTTCTTTAAGGTATTTGGTGAAATATCAAGGGCCCTCGAGGTTGCGTAAATTTCCCGATTTAGCTTCAAATAAATATCAAAAGCATATTGTTCTTTAATTTTCTGAAGTGAAAAGATTGTCCCCTCATCAACTCCAACATTTAGAAATGAATTATCTTGAGTCAATTCAGCATCAACTTCATCTAAAATAATCCGAGGGCCTTTTAACATAATTTTCTTTTTCTCGAGATGACTCAATAGTTGACGAATATTGCCCGGCCATCCATATTCAAAATAAAAATCAATGGCCTCTTGAGAAATTCCAATGCATTTTTGATCACAATAACTTTGAATATATTTTAAAATTAAATTTTTATTTGATCTTAAAGAGGGAAGGGACGTCTTAAATCCAGAATTTAATCTAAAATAAAAATCTTTCCTCATTTTATTCTGACTGACAAGTTCATTAAGCGGTCTTCCCGAGGCAAATATAATTTTTGCATTTGATTTTTTCAACATTTCACTTCCAACCGGACGATATTCTTTAGTATCTAAAAAAATTAATAATTTTGTTTGAGTTTCCAAGTTCAATGAATCAATTTCATCGAGGAAAAGAATTCCATTACTAGCAGCAGAAAGTGCACCTCGCTTGTCATTTACTGCTCCAGTGAAGGCGCCCTTTACATGTCCAAAAAGTTCACTTTCAATAAGACCTGAAGTATATGAGCTAATATTAAGATGTATAAACTCTCCTGAAAAGTTTGAACACTCATAGATTTGACGTGCTAAAAATGTTTTACCTGTTCCAGTTTCCCCTTCTAGTAAAATATTTTTATCTGAATTAATAACTTGAGGGTTTTGTAAAATTTCTTGCTTTTCTTTTTCCTGATCAAACATATCATTTTTTTTTGAGGATTTAAAAATTAACGTTGTTGGCCCGATCTTAACTTGATCATTTGTGGAAATTAAACTTTCATAAACGATAGATCCATTTAAATTAAAAGGATTTGCCCCGTCTGTTTTAAGGAGATACACAGAGTTTTCATGATCATGTATACCTTTTTGTGTTTTACATAATGTCAAAGAGAGAGACCAGATTTGATCAACAAGGGATGGAACATAAATATGATTGTCCTCTTTTCTTATTCCTGGGCCATTGTATGATAAAATTTTAACAGTTGTTCGATTAAGAATAATTTTCTGCGTTTTCCCCATAAAAGGTTTTATTTCTATCTGGTCCCCTATGCCCAACAATGTTGAATCTCGATTTTTATAAAATTCAAATGAAAGCACTCTGTCACAAGTTTCTTGATTCATAATTTCCTCCTCTGTTCTTATGCGCCTATAATGCTCATGACATTTTTTTTCTATCTTGCGAAGAGCAACTGTGATATCTCTTCACTTATGAAAAATAATATAATTAAAGGGAGCTGTGATTTTAAATTTGCACTGAGCAGTTTGGATCAAATAAAAAACTTTCGAAACGAGTTTATCTCAAGCTCTGATAAACCTAAAGGCATAGCTATTTTGGGTCGCTCAAATGTGGGAAAATCCAGTTTAATTAACGCCCTATTTGGAAAAGGGACTGCTCGCATATCAAAAACTCCAGGAAGAACTCGTGAAGTTATTATCTTCAAATTTCAAACTACCATTAACGAAAATAAATCTGCATTTTTTCTTTTTGATTTACCAGGCTATGGGCACGCAAAAGTTTCCAAAGCGATGTTGTCAGATTGGCAAAAAATTATGGATTTATTCTTGCGATTATTTTCTGACAAATTGCTTTTTTTATTAATTCAAGATGCCAGACATCCAAACATGGAAGCCGATCAGCAATTAATCAATTATTTAAAAAACTCTGGGATGGATGCTTTTTTGGTTTTAAATAAAATTGATAAATTAAAAACTCAAAAAGAAAAAAATGAATTAAAAAAGATGATCCCAACACTTTCTAAAAAATATAAGATGTGTCGTCAAATCTATTTTGTTTCGGCGGAAAGTAAATCCGGCCTTGAGTTGCTGGAAGAATCTATTTTGGCCATACTAAGTGAAAATTAATGAAGACTAGAACCGTGATCCGAATCTTCTCTTATCACCTCCGGGCCTGATGAAAACTTGATCTTATTAATCTCAAAATCTAAATCAGAAATCTCTTTTTGGGCCTGAGTTATTTTGTAATACAAGTCACTACACTTCGAATTGGGAAAAATAATCTGACCTGCCTCATATGCCCGAACGATATTTTTTCCTAATTCTTCATAATTTTCACGAAGTTCTGAGTTTATTTTGCTAGCAAAGATCATATGCGTGCCAATTTTTTTAGTTCGATTAATTTCATTGCGACAATAATGAGCGAAATACTTAAGTTTTGTTCCACAAAGGTAAATGCCATTTTTGTAAGTTTTTTTAAAATCATTCATATATACTTATCACATTTAAGTTTTCCGTATCGGAAAACTTAGTACTAAGAGTGGTATCCCCATAGCGATTTGCTTGAAAAGCAAAGTGCGAGGGTATAATTATTTTAACGGGCTTATAGCATAACAAAAATGCCTGTCCTTGTAACTTTTAATACCTTTGGTAAAATTTATAAATTACTTAAACAATTGAAATAACGTCTAAATGATAAAGCCAAATAGTATTAACAATATTCTTTCAAAGATTTCACAAAAATTGGCCATCGACAAACTATTTAGTGTCACTGATATGGCAAAAGTTGAGAGTAATTTTCAAATTATTTCTGAAAAATACAAGGCCCACTCTGATCCTTTTGGACTAGATATCATCAAGACAAAAGAAAAAATCAATTTACTTCTCCCTCTTTATCGCAATTATTTTAAGGTGCGAATAATCAACCCAGAAAATGCACAATATGATCGGCCCTTAATGGTAATCTCTAACCATACAGGGCAAATTCCTATCGATGCCATGCTAATAACAATAGCTTTTGTTACAGATATTAATCCCCCAAGACTTCTTAGAAGTATGGTGGAAAGATTCTTAAATACTCTTCCCTTTTTTGGAACATGGGCGGCAGAATCAGGTGCAGTCTTAGGGGATCGTTCAAATTGTCAATGGCTACTTCAGCGAGGGGAATCTATTTTAGTATTCCCTGAAGGTGTTCGTGGTATTTCTAAAAGCACTTCACAGTATTATCAAATGCAAAGATTTACTTCCGGTTTTTTTCGTTTGGCACTGTATGCCGGCGTAGATATTTTGCCTATTTCAGTTATTGGTGCAGAAGAATTCTATCCTTTGGTTTATCACCCATGGACAATTGCCAGAGCTCTAAACCTTCCAGCACTCCCCTTGAGTGCTTCCCTGCTGCTTGGCCCCTTGGGTATAATACCATTACCTTCTCCTATCGATATTAGAATTGGCAAAATTTATTCCATCCCCAAAAATATTGAAGCCGATGCGCCTGATGAATTTGTTGATTTTCATGTCAATGAAATCCAAAAACAAATCCAAGAAATGATTGATATTGGTCTACGAGAAAGACGAGATTTTTTTGGAGCGATAAAAAAATGAGTACCATTATTGATCTTTTAAAATGTCGAAATATTTTAGTTATTGGAATGGCAGGAGGATTAGCAAGAATTACTTCCACCTTCTTAATAAAAAAATACCCACATTTAAAAATCATTGGCATTGACGAAAGAGAAGTCAGAGAGAAACCAAGCTACAGTAATATTTCTTGCCAAAAAATAAAATATACCAGAAGCAATTTTGAAAAACTTTTTCGCTCCTGTCATTTTGATATTGTTCTTCACCTGGGAAGAATTGGTCATGCACAATCAATGAGAAGCAAAAAAAGACTAGATATAAATGTTGTAGAAACTGCAAGAATTTTAGAATTATGTTTAAAATTTAAAGTCAAAAAAGCGATTATTCTAAGCACCTATCACGTTTATGGTGCACTTCCCGACAATCAAGCATTCATCACTGAGGATCTTCCTCTTAGGGCATCCATAAAATATCCAGAACTTCGCGACGTCGTTGAAATGGATCAAGTGGCGACGAATAACATGTGGAAGCATCAACAAGATTTAACTTCAATTGTGCTCAGACCTTGCAGCATTATCGGGCCACAAATAAAAAATGCAATGACCTCTTATTTACTCAGCAAATACACTCCTACACCTCTTGATTACAATCCCATTTTTCAATTTATACATGAATTTGATATCGGCAGTATTATTATCGGCTGTATCGAACGAGCACCCATTGGAATTTATAATGTTGCACCAGATGGCGTGATTTCATTTCGAGATGCTAAAAAAATTATTTCCCCGACATCTCCCCACATCCCCATTTTTCTTGCCGAACAATTAGCAAAACTTGTAGGAAGCAAAAATTATTTTAAATTGCCGCGATATCTAATCGATTATGTTAAATTTCCCTGTCTTATTTCCAACGCTGAATTAAAAAAACATTTAGGCCAAGACTGCTTCCGCTACACATCTCAAGAGGCCATTGATTTACTAAGATTGAGCGCTGAGTAAATTATTGACGTAAAGTCTAAGTTCCAATAGGATCAAAATCTTGTAAATTCTTTGCCCGGATGGCGGAATGGTAGACGCAGCGGATTCAAAATCCGCCGGTGGCAACATCGTGGGAGTTCGAGTCTCTTTCCGGGCACCAATCATAATTAACTCTTTAAAAAAAATTCAAAAAACTTTCTGATTCTAGAGACTTAAAAAATAATTTAAAAATTATTTTTAATCAGTGCAAATCATCACGGGCTAAATACGGGCTACTTCTTGCAATTTTCTTCTTATTAATAGTAGGAATTTCATTAGAATATGGTTCTAATTTAAAGGTTTAGATTTTAAAATAATCCACGTTAAAGACCACCATTTCTTCTTCTGGGGAGGGCATCAGGATTTCTTCTTTCTTTTTTATCAATTCCAAAATTAAAGATCGAATTTTTTGAATATCGCTTTTTGATAAAACTAATATGGAAGAATAATGCAAATTAACTTCGTCGTTACTAATCAGAGAATCAATCGCCTTCTGCCGGAGGTTTTGATGAAGAGATTTGATCAGAGGAGAGGTGCGCTCCAGATGTATTCTGGTTTTTCCTATGATCAATTTATTTTCATTTTTCTTTTCAATTAATCCAGCATCTAACAAAAATCCAATCACTCCTTTGCAATGTTCTAAGTCCAAAGAAAAATGTTCTTTGATTTCTTTAATGCTATTTAAATGGGGCAAAGAGACCGCCATATGAATGGCCATATAAGTCCAGTGGCTGTAGTAAATGGCCTTTTCACTGTCTATTAATTTGCGATTGCTTTTTTTTATCATTGATGTAATTTCTGTGCTGCTATTTTGAATTTCTTTAATTTGTTTTTCTAAATGTTTTTTTAGTTCAAGATGGCCGGCCTTTTCATATTGAGAAAGCAAAATAAGATAATTCATCTCAGCTTCATCTAAATGAAAAAAGATCCCAACTTTATAGATATGCTCCAAACTAAAATGAGTTTTGCCCTCACTTAGAGCTTGAGAAATAAAACCAGGCCCGCAACTCAGGTACTCTGCCAGTTCAGATTTCTTTTTTCCGATTGATTTATCCTCAAAGCAGGAATTTAAATATTTTCGATAACTATTGAACTTATAGATATTCATTTTAGTAAATACTAAAACAAATGGCCTCTTTTTTCAATTAAATGTAAGTATTTTATAAAAACTATCTAGTAAGATGACTTTAAGAGAAATCCGAAATACACAACAATAATAACAATGGAGGAATTATCTTTAAAATTGTTGCGCTGACATTCTTTTTAACAAACTTGGCATTAGCGGGCAATGGAACCAGTGGCGGTGGTGGAGCTTTTGTTTGCAGAGATGCCGATCAAAATATCAAATCATCACACTTGTTAGATCTATGGGAAGCAAAGAAAATTTTTAAATTAGATATTGTCATTTCAAATGACAGTGTGGAAGCGCAAATTGCCCAGGCCTTGGCAAAATTAGCAAGCGCCGACCCCTTACTGGCGGCAAAGACCGCAGAATATATCCCTATTCTTTTTTTGAATGCTCGTCAGCTGGATGATGATATTAGCCTTCCGGCGCCAGAAGATGCCGCTAATCGCTATCAGATGAGGGGATGCCCGCTTGAAGGCATGATGTTTTACGATGGCGACTTTGATCAACTTCAGATTAGTCCAAGCGTTTTTGATAAGTTGGCGACTAACACTGATTTGGCGGCAGCTAAAATCCACGAGGCGGTTTACTATGTTATTAGAAATAGTATTGTGGAAAACTCCGATCGAGTTATTGATCAAACCTCAAAAGCCATTCGAAAACTAGTTGGCTGTCTTTTTTCAACCAACAAAGAATGTCTTTCGCCGACACTTTCAAAAGAACAAATTATAGCATCTTCTGATTCGGTTTATTATTGTCAAAATTCAGAGATGGCTTATTACTTAGTTAAAAATAACAATGCAATTCAATCGTCGATGCCTCGCAACTGCGAGCTTTTTGGAGTGAACCGAACGACTGAAGAGTGGTTAGGCCTCTTTGATAAAATTAAAGATCACACATTTTTAGCTCCTGCTTTTTTTGTCAAAGAATTATCGAGATATCCATTTCCGATAATGGACAGATGTTCAATATTAGACCAATACAACTTTTCTACATTACTGCTTGTTGAACGAAATAATAATGATGCTGTTGACAACCATCCGTTATTAACCAATTTCACTTCCAGAGGAGACCTTGCTTATGTGTATGGAACTCCTACCTGTGAAAAAATAAAATAATATTAAGTGGCCTAAGTTTATTCAATTAAAATTCGGAATTATTGCCAAGCTTAGTTGAGCAGTTTTTATATTTAAATCCAAATTTAGAAAAATATATTTTAATCACTGAGGCTCTCTTCATGGTCGCCTCTGTGTTGTTCGGTATTATTTATCATCCTAGATAAATAACACCTCCAAAAGTTGGCCTTTAGGCCTTCCGTTTTCTTTGTTTTAGGGGGGCGGCCTCGTTGGGATTTCGTTAAAATATAGCGCTAATCTGACTTATCCTTTCTAATGCCTTCAAGGCATATGTAGACTCACTTGATTTGGCCCACGAATTTACACCGATTAGATGCCCGAATAAAAATGCCTATATTGAATCTTTTTTTTCAATTTTTGAAATTGAATT
>JAHEZZ010000097.1 GCA_023250815.1 Bdellovibrionales bacterium | reverse complement strand
ATATCATGGGTCTGGGCCCAGTTGAAGCTGTTAAAAGATTATGTCAAAAAACTCATAAAACTGTTAATCAATTTGATGTGATTGAATTAAATGAGGCCTTCGCTGTTCAAGTATTAGGTTGTATCAAAGAGCTACATTTAGATAAAAATAAAATAAATATCCATGGCGGGGCAATTGCTCTAGGACACCCCTTAGGCTGTTCGGGCACTCGAATTACCACAACCCTTGCTCATATTATGAAAAGAAACCCTCACCATAAACTTGGCCTAGCAGCGATGTGTGTCGGCGTAGGCCAAGGTATAGCGGTGAGTTTTGAAAATTGTTCCTAGGGCCTGTTCTAACCATTAAGGAGAATCTATGTACCACGCAAAACTTTACATCAACGGCGAGTTTCGTCTTTCAGGTGACAAAAAATCCACACCCAGTATTGATCCAGCGACCGGTGAAATTGTTGCCACGGTTGAATGGCCTTCTAAAAACGATCTCGATCTTGCGGTAGATTCTGCCGTCCTGGCCTTAAATTCTGACTGGAAAAAAAGATCACAAGAGGATCGCGCTAAATTAATTCTCGCGATCAGCGATAAAATTAAAGAAAAAAAAGAAAATTTTATAGAACTAGAAATGAAAGATAGCGGATCAGTGCTTAAAAAAGCAAAAGCAGATATCTTCAATACCATTTCATATTTTAAAATACTTTCAGGCATGGCCAAAAATTTAAAGTTTTTAGAAAAAGATGAAAGTACTTCTCGAATAGGTTTCTCTGTAAATTATAGAAGCTATCAACCTGTCGGCGTTTGCGGTCAAATTATTCCTTGGAATTTTCCCCTGGTCATGGCCGCTTGGAAAATTGGCCCAGTTTTGGCCACCGGATGTACCACGGTTTTAAAATCGGCAATTGAAACCCCGGCCACAGCGGCCTTACTTGCTGAAATATTGCAAGAGGTTGGGGTGCCAAAGGGTGTTGTAAACATTGTTACTGGAGATGCAGAGATTGGTAAATATTTAGTAGGCCACCCTAAAATAAATAAAATAGCGTTTACTGGATCAACGGCAGTTGGAAAAGAAATTGTCGCAAGTTCTGCTAAAACTTTAAAACGAACAACAATGGAATTAGGTGGAAAATCACCTAATATTATTTTAGCAGATGCCGATTTAACCGCCGCAGTTGACGGAGCACTCTATGCTTTTTTATACCATCAAGGCCAGGCCTGCGATTCTGGCACCAGGCTGTTAGTTCATCAAAATATTTATAAATCATTTATCGATTTATTTTTAAAAAGAATCAAAGAAATAAAAATCGGCACAACTAATGATCCCGCAGTGGGATTTGGCCCCTTGATTAACGAAAAACAATTTAAAACAGTAATGAGTTATATCCAAAAATCTAAATCGGAAGGGGCAAAACTCCTTTATGGTGGTGAAAGAATCACCGGCGGCCATTTTGATAAAGGTTTTTTTATCGCTCCTACCGCTTTTGAAATTACTCCTGACCATACTATTTGGCACGAAGAAATATTTGGGCCAGTGGTGGGTATAACTAGTTTTTCAAATGACCAAGAAGCGATAAAGCTGGCAAATCTCACCAGCTATGGGTTGGCAGCAGCAGTCTGGTCAAAAGATCACGAGCATGCCAAAAAAATTGCTGACGAACTTGATGCTGGAACAATTTGGATAAATGAATACCACTTGCTGAGTCCAGCTATGCCTTTTGGGGGACTCAAAGAATCAGGACTTGGAAGAGAAATGGGCAAAGAAGGACTCATGAATTATTTAGAAGTAAAACATTTGTGGGAGTCTGATTGCGATGAACGAATAAAAAAACCTTGGTTTGATACTTTGTTTTAAGACTCAATATTTTTAGTTCGAATTTCCCAATCTTTATAAATATACTCAAAGCGAGGAGCACAAAGGCCTAAATAATTTACAAATAGAGCTTCACGAGATTTGTCTTTATCACAATGATCGGCCAACACTTTCAAAGTTTCCATCATGTAAAGTCCCTGACAAACAGTTTCAGCATGAACTAAAACTTTTTGAACATTCTCTTCTTGCATCCAAGACTTAGGATTAAATATCTCTTTTTTATTAGGACGAAGAGATTTAAATAAAAGTTTTCCAAGTTGTGCTTTAAATCTAAACTCCACTCTTGTACATTCTTTATGCCAGCTCTTTTCTCTTTGAATTGTAGAAGTTAAAGTGTTTTGAAAAAAAAGTTTTCCAAAATATTTTTTGGGATCCTGAAGTGCGTATTTAATAATATCTTTAAGGGCCATCAACGCTTGAATTTGTGATGTTCCCTCATAAAGCAGAGGGGCAAAACTATCTCTATGCCACTGCTCTACTGGATGATCTTTCATTAGGCCATGACCGCCTAGCATTTGAATGACTTCTTTTGAAATGCGGGTATAAGTTTCGGTTCCCCAATATTTGAGTAGCGGGGTTCGTTTTCTAGAATATCTCAGGGCCTCTTTTAAAAGCTTTGTTTCTGATTCAGTAAGATCATTTGTGTGACGAGATTTTAAATCCAATTTTTGATAAATATCAAACCAATTAAGAGAGTCTACGACGACTGCGCGAAGAGCATCCCGCTCCACTTCAATATCATGAAAATTACGTGCAAAAAGAGGCAACTCCAATAATTTTTTTCCGAAAGCAGTACGACTTTCAGCATATTCTCTAGCGTACTGAATACAGGCCTCTATCCCCCCAAGGGCCTGAAGAGAAGTCGCAAGTCGCGCTTCATTCATCAGATGAAACATCAATTTTAGGCCTTCATTTTCTTTCCCAATAAGTTGTGCTTTCGAATTTTCATATAATACTTCACAGGTAAAAGATCCATGAAGTCCCATTTTCTCTTCATTTTTAGTCACTCTAAAATTAAGTTTGCCGTCGACATGTTGTTCAACTAAAAAAAGTGAAATCCCGGCCAACCCTTCTGCCGCCCCTTTTACTCTGGCCAATGTAAAATTGATTCCTCCTCCGGCATTAGTAATAAAAATTTTAGTTCCACTAATCTGATAACTTCCATCGTTTTGTAATATTGCCGATGTTTTGATCTGTGCCAAATCAGAACCACATGCAGGCTCTGTCATGCACATCGCACCACTTAATTTACCATTTAAAATATTTGGCAAAAGACGATCACGAGTTTTTTGATCGCAAAAACGGTGAACCATATCAGCGATACAACTAAAAAAACCAAGCTGTGTTGAAGAAGCAATACAAGCACGGGCCACTTGAGCATGAATAAATAAAGCAGAAGAGACAATCATTTCCGGCCCGCCAAATTCCATGGGAATGCTCGGGCCAAAAACCGCAAGCTCAGAGGCCTCTTTGTACAACTCTCTAAGTGCCGATCCGGGAACTGTCACTCCATCAATTAATTCTCCAGCACCTTCTCTGTCTAAACGTCTTCCTCTCGGAGCAACTTTTTCGCTGGCCCATTTTCCTGTTGTCGTTAAAATATCTCGCAAATAATCCTTGTATTCATCTGCACTATTCAACCCCAATTCATTTGGAAAGCGAGAAGAATAAAGTGGTATTAACTTATCCCAATAGATGGCATTATTAAAAAGCCAAATCCATTCTTTTTCGTCTGTAAAATAATTCATAGAATCCTTTATCTTTTAAAAAGTGCCCAAAATTGTGGGCGCATATAAAACTATAAAGCATTTTGCATGGGTTTACGAAAAGCATCCAGTGAAAACTATCATAATTCTACTTATTTCTTTGCTCACCAGCGTTGGCGCTAATGCCCAAACTGAAGAAAATCATTATTTTGAAGAATATAAAAAAGGCAATCCAGAAAATGATTTAAAAAAGCGCTATAAAAATTTCCGCCAAATCTATGATTCTTATTCCCCAGAAGAAAAATTGGCGCTAGAAAAAAAAGGGTTCATTGATTTTCAAAAAGACAATGCACTCCTTCCTTTCCCTAGAATTCTGTCACAAGAAGAAGCAGAAATTTTGCAAAAAGGGGTGGCACAAAGGGGCCTAGCACTGCAAGCATTTTTAAAAGATTATTACTCTGGAAAAAACACTTTTATTAAGGCCGGAATAATTCCCAAAGAAGTTTTAGATCGAATTATTCAGCGTCATGGAGAAGAAGAATGGATAACATTTATAAGACCTCAACATCTCAACTTTTGGTATGGCCCAGATATTATCCGTGCCCCACCAGACTTAAAAAATCCCAAAATTCCTCAATTTAGAATTGTCGAAGATAACACTGATTTTATTGGAGGTATTGGCGATTTAGAATTGGCCAAAGAATCCCTACAAAAAAATATTCCAGGTTATCAAAAATATATTAATTCGCCAGATCCCAAAAAATATTATGACGAATTGGCAGAGTCTTATTTTAAAAGGGCAAAAAAATATGGCGGTATTCCGGTAATGGTTATTTACCCTGATAAAATAACCGCTGATAATGAAGATAATCGAATGAAAAAGATATTTGAAGATAGAGGGATTAAAGTCGTAGAAATTGACCCCTATACCAATAACACTAGAAAAATTCCACGCCTTGAAACTGACAAAGAGGGTGTCTGGTTAATTGAAAAGGGCAAAAAAAATATTAAGCGAATCAAAGTAGGATATATCGCTGGCAATATGAACGTACAAGACTTTGAACCCACCCATCCTGCTAATCGCCGTTACCGCATCATTTCGGCGGCAAGGGAGGCCCTGGAAAATAAAGAATTCGCAAAAGAGGAACTTCAACGTACAAAAAAACTAAAGGAATTGCTCATACCAGATAAAAATGGAAAAATTGATATTGATCTTTTGGAAAAATTTATGATTGAGAAGTGGCCAGAGGATCATTTTTTGAATCGAAAAAAACTAGGAATTTCTGGCCTTCTTGATGCCGTCTTCAATGGAAAAGTAGGGCTGACAAACCCCCCTGGACTACAATTTGTAAATGATAAAGAACTATATATGTACGTCGACAGAATGGTTGAATACTACCTTAAGCAAAAACCTATTATTCCTAATATCCAAACTGAAAGTTTTGCAGAATTTTTAACTGATGGCAAAGTTGTACTTAGAAAAAAAAGAATGGAGGAAGTCTTTTTAGACATCGATCATTGGGTAATAAAAGGAGTTGATGGGCGGGGTGGAGACGCCGTTTGGGTTGGCCCCAAAATGGATAAAAGTGTTATACCTGTGTTGAAAAAAAGAATTGAACAAGATCCTTCACGCTTTATTTTTCAGCGCTACACACCACTTTCAATGGTAGATAATCATATTGTCGATTTGCGTTTGCACTCAGAAATTACCGCCAAGGGAAAAATTATCGTTTCTAAAATTGCTTGGGGTCGCGCGATCTCCAAAGCAGGTGATGGCAAAGTCAATTTATCTGCCAATGGCAAGGAGATTACCATTCTAGTCAAGTATCATAATAGAAATTGTGATATGCATAGAGTGTACATTACCAATGCCAATAAATTATTGGATGAAATTGGTTATTCTCCGTAAGTCCGACAACCACCCTCGGCCTTTTGCTCTATTTGTTTTGTAGTCAGAGTATTCACAAATTATTAAAATTTAAAAATGCTTAAAAATTTTACAGTAAGCTTATTAATTTTTTTTGCAAGCACTGTATTTTGCGGAGAAATTGTCAATCAAAGTTTTTTAGCACTCTATAATTCAGATGATCCGGCAACACCTGATTTATCTAATACCCTTATCCATAAAAAAATAGAAGTCATTTTTAACTTTTACGGCCAAAAAATTGATTATTTAGATATCAGCAAAGGAATAACCCAAGATCAGTTAACTAAAGACTTCGTTAAAAGATATAAAGGAATAATTTTGTGGTTTAGATTCCAATCTTTTGAAACCCCTCAAAAACTCATTTCATTTTTAGAAATTTTTGCAGATCAAAAAAAGAAATTTATGGTCTTTGGAGAATGGCCATTTTTAAAAAACAAAACAGGGCAAGAAACAGCGGCAAATATCTATAGTCATTTATTTGCCCAATTAGGTCTACACTATGAAAATATCTATTCGGGTAACTCAATTATTCTGAAGCTAACTAAAAATTTTCAAAAGGATCAAGTTGAATTTGAAAGAAAATTAGAAAATGAAATCTTAGAAATAGATTTGATAAAAAATACTTCAACTATCAATAAAACCTGGCTTACGATTAACAATCAATTTACCCATAACAATGCGGATGTGATTATCGTAGGAAAAAAACTATTATACGCCCAACAAGGTTATAACCTCTTTGAAAATCCCACCAATGAACAAAGCGAGTGGAGGATTAATCCCTTTTTGGCCCTAGAGGAATTTCTTGAAATTAACACTCGACTCTACCCCATTCTCGATATCACCACACTAAATGGCAAAAGAATCTGGTTCAATCATATAGACGGCGATGGAATTCTAAATGTCGGAAGGTCAAATCAAGAAAAAAAATGCGGAGAAATTATCTATCAACAGATTTTAAAAAAATATGACGTTCCCCATACCGTTTCTGTAATAGAAGCTGAAATTGCACCAGAAGGAAAAATAACCCCCAATATAAAACAAATGCTGCAAAATATTTTCGAACTGCCCAATATTGAAATTGCCTCTCACACCTATTCCCATCCTTTAAGTTGGTCAAAAAATCCCTCGCTATTTGAAAGAGAAAATTACTTAGGAAAAGGAAATAAGGATACTGGGCCAATACTCTCATTCCCTCAAAAAAATTACCACTTAGATTACAAACGAGAAATTCAAGAATCAATTACTTTTATCAACAAAAATCTAGTGCCAACCAATAAAAAGGCCAAAATTATTTTATGGAGTGGCTCTTGTCGACCGCCAGCAGAGGCCTTACAAGTCGCCCAAGAAAATAATTATTTGAATATGAATGGTGGTGATTCTCGAATGGATCGCTTTTTCCCATCCTACAGCGGACTCTCTCCGCTTTATAGGAAGCTGGAAAATAAATTGCAGGTTTACAGTGCAAATGGAAATGAAAATATTTATACCAATTTGTGGGAAGGCCCTTATGAGGGTTTTTCTAAAGTTATAGATACCTTTAGAAATACCGAATCACCTATACGTATAAGACCTGTTAATATTTATTATCATTTTTATTCTGGAGAATATTTAGCATCTTTAGAAGCGCTAAAAGCGGTTTATGATTGGGTACAAAAACAAAACTATAATCCCATATTTGCCTCAGATTATATTCAAATGGTGCAGGATTTTGAGAGCGCAAAGATATCAGAAATTAGACCAGAAGTGTTTGAGATTGAAAATCAAGGAAAAATAAGAACTGTAAAATTTAAAACTAAGCTTTATCCCGATTACAAGAATTCAAAAAATATTATAGGTCACCAGTTTTTTCAAAACTACCTTTGGATCTATCTCGGCAGTGATACCCATAGTAAGATTTCGCTTACGGGCAACAGAGCAACCACTCCCCATCTGATTAGCTCTGTAGGAATTATTGATTCATTTAAAATTGAACATCATAGTATTTTAATTAAGGGGAGGAGCTACGTGCCGGGAGAATTATTATTTTTTGATGGGAAAGTGAATAAATCAATCCAAATAAAAAGAAAAGGAATAATTAATTTAGAGGTAAAAGTCTAACAATGAAATCAACTCAAATCTTGGGGAATCGTCTTTTATTGTTCTTATTTGTACTTTTTTCAGTTCTACTCTATTATACTTTTCCCAGAGCGTCGATGTTGGGACTAATCTTCTTTGAAAGTTATGAATTTGAAAAGGCCTTTAATTATTTAACCCAGGCACAAGAGTTAGAGCCAAGTAATATTTATGTCTATAAAAAGCTAAAAGATTACATGCTTTATAAGGGACAGGTTCAAAAAGCACTTGAACTCCAAAAAAAATTAACAGAACTTCGCCCAAACAATTTAGAATATCACTCCGAACTAGAAAAACTTTATGGCTGGGTCGGTGATGATTATTCTAAATTAAAAGAAAGTGAAAAAATACTTTTAATGGATCATCAATTAAGTCCAAAAGAAAAATCAAAAAGATATTCTGAAATCGCCGAAGGACTAAGATGGCTAAGAAAATATGATGATGCAAAAAGAATTTATAATAAAATTATAGAATCTGGAGATTTAGAAATACTGCAAAAAGCTCAGCAATTCTTTGGCGCCATTTCAGACATCGATTCTGCTAAAATTATTTTTAACAAGTATCAAAAGATCAAGGACATTAGTCCTGACTCCGTTATGTCAATGGGAGAAACACTCTTCTTCACTAAGAGATATGAAGAATCTATTCCCTATTTTATTTGGCCTTACCTGGAAAGAAGATGGGATCGCCCCATTTATCCATTCACTTTTTTAAGCAATGCCATAACCCTCAACAAAAATAAAAGATACGCCCTACAGATGATCTTTTTGGCTTTAAAAAAAAATGGCAAAAATACATTGGCCTATCAATTTTACGAAAACATTTTGACGACCTATCCACACTGGGATCAGGTAAGAATGGAATTAATTTATGAATATGTAAAAAGTCATGACAGCAAAATAGAAAAACATCTTAATTTTTTTATGTCTACGAACTCGCCGAGAACATATCAACTAGATATCGTTAATATTTTAAATGATGCAAAAAGATTTCAAGAAGCACTGAAATTACTTTTAATCATCGAAACAAAAGATCCCTCAAATGAAATTATGCTAAAACAAATTGCCGAGATTTATGAACTACTTGGGCAAAAGGAATTGTCCTTAAAATACTACACAAAACTCTTAAAGCTTAAAGAAGAAAGTGTATCCATTATTTATAATATTCTTTACGCAAAAAATGACATATCAAAAACAGATGCACCATTTTCTAGACAAATTAAAAAGAAAACTGATCCAAATGATATCATCTGGCTAAGACTAAAAGTGGCAGACCTATCTGAAGAGTTAAAAAAAACCGACCTTTCAATGGAACAACTTGAAAAATTACACAAAGAAAACCCTGTTGACATTGGTATTTTAGAAAAAATTGCAGAACGATATCTTTGGTATAATAAAAAAATTGAAGCTTACAATATTTTTGAACAAATTTTAAAAATCAGGCCAGATCATAATAAGGCCCAATTTTATCTCGGGATATGGTATTTTGAAAAAGAATCTTTCGACTTGGCCTATCAACAATTATTGATGGTTAATGACCAGGAGATTATTAACTCTATACTTTTTCAATCCTATTTTGAAGAGACAATATTTTTAACTAAACATAAAGATGAACACAAAAAAATTTGCAAAGACTGGATTGAGAAAAAAAGTAAATCAAATCTGAAAGATATTGAAAATGATCTCATATTTAGATGTCTCTACCGAGAAGAGATGAAAGAAGATGCCCTTTCATGGATTGAAAAGACAACGGGATTTAAAAAAGATCATGAGAAGATATCCCAAGCGATTGATATTTCCCTAGAAATAAGAAATTTACCAAAGGCCAAACAATATCTCAAAGATTTAAAAAAGAGCGATCAATTTAATGAATATAACAACGCCCAAGAATATTATCTAGACGAACTCATTTGGCATGATAACCAACAACTATCTTGGAAAATTACACAATATAACAAGCTCACCGAATTAAATAATTTCTCCCTTTTTAAGTCTGGCCTAGAAATAAGCAAAAATATAAACAGCTTACTTAAGTATGGTTTGGATAGTTCTTACAAAAAATCACTTTCTCTGATATCAATTCGCTATTCTGTTTTTTCTCCATTTGTAAAATATGTCGGACAAAAAAACTATGCCCAAATTCACTACTCATTTGCATCTGGCGATCGCAAGTTTTTGTCTCCTGCATTTCATTTTGAATTTCAGCATTATGTTGATTCCCACCTTTCACTTGGCGCAGATTATAACAACTCAGACATTGAAGATCTTACCAAAGAGTTATTTTCTCTTAGTGATTTAGATAAACGTTCAGCACTCGTTCATGCCTCATACGGAAACAGAAAAATCCATAACTACTTTTCTTCTCAGTATAATTACTTAAAAACGCCACGATCATCCGGAGTTAACAACATACAGTACCTTGAAGCATCCTATGATCTTCGCAAAATCTATC
>JAHEZZ010000096.1 GCA_023250815.1 Bdellovibrionales bacterium | reverse complement strand
TTTTTTTGAATATCCGACAAAATTGTTCCAGGTTTAAAAATGGCCAATTCCTCAAAGCTAAAATTATAATTAGGAGGATCGATTTTGGAGTTGGCATTTTTTGGAACAATAAAAAAAAAATAATTAAAGATGAGAAGGATTGTTGTGCAATGCTTGATAAAATGCAGTTTTGATTGACCCAGGTATCTATTCATCGTTACTATTATACATTACGGTGTATTTTTAGTGGGCCGATAGAATTTTTGGCCATTTTGACTTCTCTCATCGGGTAATATTTGTTTTTGAAATTTATTTGCGTCGAGGCTTAAACAAAATAAGTGGCAACCCGAAAAGAACAAAGTTGTGGACGGTATCTAAAAAGTGAGTGTTCATGTTCAAAAAAATAATTTTAAATAAAGTTTTGATTTCTCTTCCAACCCTATTATTAATCTTCTCTTGCAGTACTCCGAGTTTCAAGAGCGAGAGGCCAGAGGTAGTCGCCGATAAAAAATTAGATTCAGAAAGTGATAGTGAGATTATTTCTCGGCCAGTAAACCGTTCTCGTATTATAGGGAGTGCGCATATTGAAGATGTTAATTTGTATCAAGGAAAGACTTATTATCTTTATGGAGCAGAACAATTAAAATTAGAAAATTATTATTTTGATATTCCTGTTGTCTATAATGAGTCAGTAAAAAAGTGGATTGATTATTTTTTAAATAGAGGTCGTGAGTATTTTGAAAGTTATAGCGCACGTGCTGGTCGGTATGCCCCACTTATGGGAAAAATTTTAGAGGAGCAGGGATTGCCTCGGGATTTAATTTTTTTGGCAATGGCGGAATCAGGCTTTCAAACCAACGCTAAATCATGGGCCTTTGCAGTTGGGCCATGGCAGTTTATGCCCTACACTGGAAAACGTTTTGGCCTGAAAATAGATTGGTATATTGATGAGCGGAGAGACCCCATTAAGGCGACAATTGCCGCCGCTCTTTATCTTAAAAAACTGTATAGCGATTTTGGCAGTTGGGAATTAGCTGCTGCCGCCTACAATGCAGGGGAAGGAAAAGTTTCCAAAGCGATACGCAAATACAATAGCGAAAATTTTTGGACCTTAAGACAGGGGCGTTATTTAAAATCAGAAACCAAAAATTATGTTCCTAAAATTATGGCGCTGGCAATTATTGGTAAAAATTTAAATTCTTTTAGTCTTGAAAATATCGATTTTCATGAACCTCTTGATTTCGATGAAATTGAGCTGCCCAAAAATACTGACCTGGAAGATTTCTCCGTTGCTATCGGGGTTGATTTTGAAGAAATTCAAAGGCTCAATCCGGAATTGATGAGGTGGTATACTCCACCCAACATAGAAAGTTATAAATTGCGTGTTCCTGTTGGCCTAAAGAAAACGTGGGATGAGTGCTGTAAAGATCGGCCATTTTTGGCCACTCAATTTCAAAAAATTCATGTGGAGAAAGGGACTAATCTCGATGCCATCGCCAAGAAATACAAAATCAAATCCTATGTTTTAGAAGATTTAAATGGCCAATCGGCCCATCAATATATTTCAAAAGGAACTGAGGTACTTTTGCCCTTTAGAGAAAACCATAATATTCGAAGTAATATGTACGCTGATCTTTATGATCGTCCACGCAAAGAGGTGACTCGCAGAAAAAGTTATAGTGGCCGTATTAAAATGGCGCAAAAAAAAGGCAAAAGAATTTTGTCACCTAAAGAATACTATGTTGTTAGAAAAGGTGACAGCCTGTGGGATGTCTCTAAAAAAACGGGGACAGATCTGGACACTATTATTAATTCTAACTTAACTATTTTGAATAACCGTATGATTCGCGCTGGCGATCGCTTGGTTGTGCACTAGTTTTGCCGTAAGTATCCAAGGGAGGGAGCGTGAGGCTTCGAGAATTAACTCAACTGAAGAGAACAAAAAATTCAACTTCTGCCACCGTTTATAAACGTTATCTTTTTATCGGGGGCGATTTTTATATTCTTAATTTGCTTAAATATTTTTTGGCGAAATACCCTGCTGAAGATATTGCTTTAGTTCATTCACGAAAAATTGAAAAAGAAAATTTGATGTTACTTGGGCCGGGATTAGTTAGAGGCAGGGAAAATATTTCTTTGTGGAAAAAATACTTTGAAGATAAATTTGACAATCTTGGGGATGTGCCAACGGAAGTTTCAGCGCTGTTTTATAAAGATCAAAATTTTCGCTCTTTTGATGGCCGCCATCGTTCACAGACGTTAATGGCTGATGAACAATTTTTTCTAGAAAAATCTTTAAGAGGAACCAGTCAATCTGTAGAAAAATATTATGTTGATTCTGTTTCGCTTGAGATTATGGAAAGATTGGATTTAATTAATGAGGTTTTAAAAAAGGGCCAAGTGCTTTCTATTAATAGAACTTGCAATAGCGATTTTATTTCTCCAATTAATTTTGAAGTTCAATTGGCAAGTGGTGAACTTATAACTTGTGAACATTTATTTTTTGCTCAGGCCCCTTATAATTATTTGGAGCTGTATAAGAACAAAAATGATCTATCAAATCTGGCCATTGAGTTTTGTGAAAAGTCCAAAGCGAAGCACGCAATTTTAGTGCGCTTTTATTTGGCAAAAAAATTAAGTGATAAATTAGAAACGCTCTATATTCCCCTAAGCGTAAGCAATGAACTTGGTCATGCTGTAGTAGAATTTTCCCATGGGAAGGGAGAGCTTGTTAAGAATTGTCTTTGTGAACAATACTTAGATTGCTACATGAGCGAGGATATTGAGAAGGCCGATGAAGAATCAATTTCTCGCAATATTCGACTTCTTAGAAAAAATTTAGAAAGGGTGTTTCCTTTTTTTGAAAAAAATATTTTAAATGAGTATATAGTTTTATCGGAACAAGTAGGGTGTCAGGGGATTGACGATTTACTTTACTGGAAAGCTATTTCAGATTTTAAAAATATTTGTTTTGTAGGAGAGAATGCACCTTTTGAAAGAACTGAAAAAAAGGCAGAACATCTCGGAGATTCTCGAGCGCAAGCATCTCGACTAGTTCGCGCAGTCCTCTGTGCTGAACAAATTCAACAACTTTTCTAAAAAAACTGATTTAAAAGTTATTGACAAATATTTACTAAAGGCCAAGACTTAATCCTGAGACAAATATTTTGTTAACAGTGATTATTCATAACAGGGTAATCCGGTCATACTTCAAGGAGAAGATCGAATGAAAAAGCATCTCGTATTGACCGTTGGTCTTGCAGTACTTTCAACTTCAGCTTTCGCGACAAAAGCTCGCATGGAAGCTTTGGGTGAAAACGCAAACCGCGGCTCGTTTTTTATCCAGGACAATCGCAACATCTTCAGGAATGCAGCTCAAGTAAACAGCATGAAAAATTATGTTGTTACTGAGTGGGGTACTGCAGCTGTAGCAACTGCCGATTCTGCTGCGGCTCCAAAAGCTGAGGGTGGATTTTTTCGTGAAGCAGGGGCATTTTCTTATGGTCTTTATTTAGGATCAAACATTAATGATAATACACTTCAGAGGAATAACACGACACCCCCTGGTTACATATTCACACCAACGTCTTCAACTGTAACAACTGCAGCTACTACAGGTAAGACCCTTTTCTTAGATCCAGGCAACAAGCTTGATTTTTTCTTGGCTGGCGATGCTGGAGCAGTTGAGTGGGGTGCTCGTCTTGGTTATGCATATAACAATGATAAAGATGGTATTACTGGAACCAATGGAACGAAGTTTGAAAGAACTGCTAAGCAGTTCCAATTGGGCTTAGGTGCTGTTTTTGGAGATTTGCAAGCTTATGCTAACCTCGATTTAGTTAACGAAGCAAAAGGTGCAACAATGTCTGCCGACAAATGGGAATCAGACACCGGCGTAAATCTTGGTGTTAATTACCACTTTATGGGTTGGACAGCTTGGGGAGATTATCAAAAGCAAGGCGCAGAATATACTGATGGCGCTGCAACTTCTAATAAATCTACTTGGAAAGATTATGAGTGGAACGTCGGGGTAGGTAAAACTCACGAAGTTTCAAGTGGAGCAAGAATTTATACTTCACTCAAATATTTGAGTACTCGCAATCAATACAAAGGAAATCTTA
This sequence comes from Bdellovibrionales bacterium, assembly GCA_023250815.1. Lineage (GTDB taxonomy): Bacteria > Bdellovibrionota > Bacteriovoracia > Bacteriovoracales > Bacteriovoracaceae > JAHEZZ01. Next base: position 5,959 of record JAHEZZ010000096.1, on the reverse strand, counting down.
CCAATGTTCTTTTTCAAGGTAGAACGCTGTTTCATAACATGCCGATTACTTTTGGCTATGAAGCAGATGCAACTTCTTGGTTGACCTTAAGGGGATCTATTTCTCAAAACGTCAACTTTTTATCTGCTAAAAATGGTAACTTAAATGGTGACTTGGCAAGTACTGCAGGTATTGCTGAATCTGCTAATACAGATGTTTCTGCTGGTGCAACTTTTAACTTTGGTAAACTTAAAGTTGACGGTTCTATCGGTGGGCAAACTCTTGCAGGTGCGGCTGGAGAAACAGGTATCTTAAGACTTGATTCTGTAATGTCACGTGTTGCAGTTCATTACTGGTTCTAAAATTTCTCCTAAAAGAGAAGAATTCGACCAATAACAAAAAGGGCGCTCGAAAGAGCGCCTTTTTTTATTTCCTTAAACTTGATCTTTTGATAAATTTCTTTTTATAGCAATTATCTAAAAACAAGGATTAGGGATGAAAACTCTGATTATTGCCGAGGCCGGAGTCAATCATAATGGTGATCTTGAAATTGCCAAAAAATTAATTAAAGTTGCTGCGAGTGCTGGCGCTGATATTGTCAAATTTCAAACTTTTAAAGCCGCAGCTTTAGTCACCAAAGCTGCGGCTATGGCCCCCTATCAAAAAATAAATATGAAGGCCATCGAAGGTAATGATACACAATTTGAAATGCTAAAAAAATTAGAGCTAAGTTATGCTGATCATTTTGAATTGATCAAAGAATGTCAAAAACAGGGAATTGAGTTTCTTTCAACTGCCTTTGATTTAGAAAGTGCGGATTTTCTTAATTCAATAGGAATGAAAATTTTTAAAATACCTTCTGGCGAAATCACTAATTTTCCATTGTTAAAGAAAATAGGTTCATTTAATAAAAGAGTTATTTTTTCAACAGGAATGGCGGAAATTCACGAGATTGAATACTGCCTCAATACTCTAATAAATAATGGAAGCAAAAGAGAAAACATAACAATTCTTCAATGTACTACTGAATATCCAACCCCCGATGTGGATATTAATTTACTTGCAATGAAAACACTAAGAGATCAATTTCAAGTAAATGTCGGATTTTCTGATCACAGTATTGGCATTACGATGCCAATTGCTGCTGTCGCTCTTGGTGCGAGTGTTGTTGAAAAACATTTTACACTAGATAAGGAAATGGAGGGGCCAGATCATAAGGCAAGTCTCGCTCCTTTGGAGTTACTAGAAATGGTTAAGTCTATTAGAAGGGTAGAGTTAGGTCTAGGAACCTGTGAAAAGACAATTACATCAAGTGAAATAAAAAATAAATCACTTGCTAGAAAATCAGTTGTGGCGAAAACAACAATCAAAAATGGTGAAATTTTCAGCGAAGAAAATTTAACGGTGAAAAGGCCTTCAGGTGGTATTTCACCTATTTTTTGGGAGGATTTAATTGGCAGATGCGCAAAATCTTCTTATGTTGCTGATGATCTACTTTGTAGTAGCGAGCTTGATTAATGAAAGAGGTTGTTATTTTTGGAGCTGGCGGGCATGGGCTGGTTGTTCAGAATATCTTGAGTAGTAATCCCAATATACAAGTTAGTGCATTTTCTGGATTAAATTTTACAAATGACACCTTTAGCGGAATTCAAGTTTTAAATTTTGAACAGGCCATTGTTAAATATGATATTGGGATTGTGGGGATTGGAGAAAACTTTAATAGGTCAAAAGTAGTTGAAGAAATTTTAAAAATTAAACCACATTTTAATTTTATCAATGCAATTCATCCAACTTCAATTATTGCAAAAAATGTAAAATTAGGTGTGGGATTAGTTATCTCTGCTGGAACAATTATAAATCCAAATACGGTGATTGAAGATCATGTTATTTTAAATACAGGAAGCATTATTGAGCACGATTGTTTGATAAAAAAATTTGGAAATATTTCTCCAGGAGTAGTCATCGGCGGTAATTGCCAGGTAGGAGTTGGATCATTGGTGGGAATTGGATCTAGTATGATTCATGGGAAAAAAATTGGAGATTATAGTATTTGTGGAGCACATTCTTTACTTTATCATGATATTTCTGACTGTGAGATGCATTTCGGTGTACCTGCTAAATTTAAACGAGAAGTTATATGGGGGGATAAGTTTCTTTAGAAAATATTTTTCTTTTAAATAGAGCTGAAAACAAAATTAAAATTAATATTAAAAATATGCAACCGATATATGATTTATTTAAAATAATATAGTTGATTAAATCTGCCAATGGGGATCCAGCGTGGGCAGCATAGATATTGATGACATCTCTTGCAAATTGTTTGAATAAAAAGTTGGCCAAGAAAAAACCAACTACATACATTGCTATTATTTTTTTGCTAAATTCTATAAGAGAAGATCCTGCGACGATCGGGAGATAAATTCCCAGCATGAAGTAAAATCTATTTGGTTCTTGAAAACGTTCATGCATGATAATGCCGTAATTACTTGCGGTGAAAACGATAATACTAAGGGTAAGTGAGGTTAATAGTGTTGCATTTAGTTTAATCTTTTCAAAGTTTCTTATACTGATATAAAAAAGAGATAAATAGATAATTTCTGCTAAAATTACTCCAGGTCGTCGTAATAATCCATCTAAAATTCCAAGCAATATATTGTGGTTAATTTGACTTATGATATATCGGTTGCCCCCCAAAAAAATAATTTTCCTAAATAATTTTATTAATACGAGTGTAAGAATGGGAAGAAATATACAAATATGATATTTATTAATTTTAAATTGAAATCGTTTGACGAGAAAAAATAATGGGAATGTTAAAAGGCTAAAGACAATTCCAAGCTTGTGGCTAAAAAATGCCAGCAGGGCATAAAATATTGCGAAGTAGTATTTGGACTCCGAGATTGAATCGAGAAGCAAAATTAAGAATGGTAGCGCCAAGGCATTTCGAAGCTCATCACCTAAGGCCAAATAATTAATGTTCCAATCATAAAGACAAAAAAATGTTGGAATAAAAATGACCAGACTTTTATTCATGCTCTGTTTTTTAAGGATGTTTTTTGAAAAATGAAGATATGAAAATCCAATCATAATACAGATTAAAAATCTCAAAAGTATTATTGATGTTGCTGGATCGATTTTGAAAATATTAATAAGGGTATAGTAGAAGACATAAAAGAGAGGCATTTCTGTATTTTGCAGGGATTTCAGAAGTTGCCCTTTGCTGCGACCGATATAGGCCCAGTATATTTCAGATTCTTCAGATAAATGAATTGCCAAGGGAAAGCGTACAATTGTGAATATAAAACAAGAAAAAATGAGGACTAAAAACAATGTAAGCTGCCAATTCTTTTTTTTTAAATGTACTAGCAAAATAATTACGGCGAAAAAAAGTTCTAAGTAAATCATAATTTAATAAGCATTTTTGTTAAAAAAGCCTTTCCAAAAAGTAAAAAAAATTATTTTAACGTCTAGCCAAATTGACCAATTTTTAATGTAGTATAAATCGCATTCAATTCTTTTTGGCAGTGAGGTATCTCCTCGCCAGCCATTAATTTGTGCCCAGCCAGTAATTCCTGCCTTCATTTTGAGTCGTAGCATGTAGGCGGGGATTTCATTTTTAAATTGTTCCACAAAATAGGGGCGCTCGGGGCGTGGCCCAACGATACTCATTTCTCCAGAGAGGACATTCCAAAGTTGGGGTAGTTCATCTAATGAAGATCTTCGAAGAAAATTTCCAAAAAGCGTTTTTCTGGGGTCATTTTCAGAACTCCAAGTATTTTTGTCTTCGCTTGCCTTCGCTACTTTCATAGTCCGAAATTTCCACATGGTGAATTTTTGTCCGTCTATTCCAATACGTTCTTGACCGTAAAAAATAGGGCCGGATGAAGTTGCTTTTATGATAATGGAAATAATAATTATTAGCGGAGAAAGTAAGATAAGTCCAAACAAAGAAATAATGACATCTAAAAGTCGTTTACAAAAGACTTCCAGCGCAGAAAATTTGGGTTGATTTATATGAATTACGACTTGCCCATTAAATTCGTCAATTTGATGTCCGAGAATTGCCTGTTCAATATTCGGCAATATCTGAATGGGAATAACTGTGTTGTATACTTCACCTAGAAGATGATCAAGCTCTCTTGATTCTTCGACAGATGGCCCAATAATAATTGCATCAGGTTTGCTTTTTTCAATATTTAAAATAAATTCTTTAAATGATGAGGTATTTTTTGGAAGGGGGAGATGATCTTTTATTTTAAGTCCGGCATCTTTAAATTTTTTAATATTTTCTAAGTATAGCTCTAGCTGTTTTCCTGTTCCGATTAAGGTTAGGTATCTTAGGTTTTTACCTTGACTTCGAATATGGCGAAGATAATTTCTAATTATTAGGCGTATTGCTGTTAAGGTAAATGGGGAAACAACAAAATAATAAACTAATGCTAAACGAGAAATTCTATTATCACCAAAAAAATAGATTAAAATGATCAATCCAATTTGCGATTTGATATTGGCCTGAATAACTGCGAAAATTTCTTTAAAACGGGACGGATAACGTTGTGATTTATACAGACCTTCTTTGGAGAAAAAATAGATTGTAAGTACAACAAGTACTATCCCCCAGCGTGAAAAAATCCATTCCAGTCCTCTCTCCCCTTCAAAAAGACGAAAGCGGAATGTGTAACAGAATATCCAGGTAAGCATTACCATAAATCCGTCAGTAGATTTTTGAAGATAATTAAAAGAACGTTCGTATTTTTTTAACATTGGTTTTGCATCAATTTCTGTAAATATTCATTGTAAAATGCTGGGAGAAATAATAGTCTTTTTGGGTTTCTATTGGCCATTTTATTAAGAGGAAATTGCGTGAAAAAAGCGATGATTACTGGGATTACAGGACAGGATGGATACTATTTGACAGAGCTGCTTCTCGCTAAAGGTTATGAAGTTACGGGGATTGTAAGACGGACATCAACCCCTAATACCAGTCGTATTGAAAATTTTTTATCTCATCCTGGTCTAAAAATTATTGAAGCGGATCTTTGCGATTCTTCATCTTTGCATAAGGCCATTTCGCTAGTGAAGCCTCACGAAATTTATAATTTAGCGGCGATGAGCCACGTTGCGACTTCTTTTTTTCAACCGGAATATTCCGCAGACGTCAACGGAGTTGGTACCGTGCGATTGCTAGAGGCCCTGCGATCAAATAATTTAGAAGGATTTACAAAGTTTTATCAGGCATCAACCAGTGAGCTTTATGGGAAGGTGCAAGCTATCCCTCAAAATGAAAAAACTCCTTTCTATCCACGGAGTCCTTATGCGATTAGTAAACTTTACGCTTACTGGGCCGTGGTTAATTACCGCGAAGCTTATGGAATGTTTACGAGCAATGGAATTCTTTTTAATCACGAATCTCCCATGAGAGGTCTTAACTTTGTTACACGCAAAATTACTAGTTCAGTGGCAAAAGTTAAGCAAAATAAAATGAGCGTTTTAAAAATGGGAAATCTAGATGCCAAGAGAGATTGGGGTTACGCTAAAGAATATGTTGAAGGCATGTGGATGATGTTGCAACAAAATATTGCAGAAGACTTTGTCCTGGCAACAGGTGAAACACATTCAGTGAGAGAATTTATCACCGAGGCTTTTAGGGCCATTGATATCGATATTGAATGGCGTGGTAAGACTGGTTCACTTGAAGAGAAGGCCTTTTGTACAAAGAGTGGCAAAGTTGTTGTAGAAATTTCTCCAGAACTTATGCGTCCAGCAGAAGTTGATTTATTAATTGGAGATTATTCTAAAGCAAGAACCAAATTAGGCTGGGCGCCGAAAACAAAATTTTCAGAGCTGGTAAATTTGATGATGGAAAATGATATGAGGTTGGTGGCAGAAGGTAAGTTATAATCATGGCGGTGAAAAAAGCTCTAATAACTGGAATTACCGGCCAAGATGGCCCCTACTTAGCAGAGTTTTTACTTCAAAA
>JAHEZZ010000095.1 GCA_023250815.1 Bdellovibrionales bacterium | reverse complement strand
GATCCTTTAAAGAATATATTTAATTTTAAGGATGAAAATAAAATTCCATTTGAATCGAGAAGGCAGCTTGGACTTTACCGTGGATTCATTAACGAAGGTTTAAATTTTCGCAATTCCTGTACTCATAATCGCGGAATTGTCTATTCTAGTATTTGGGATCATGATCAAGCATTGCGGGCCTTCTTAGCTCAAATGCAGTTTTATGGTTTAGATGTCGTAACTCGCGCAATTGCAGCTTATGCAAAATATTTTGAATTTACGGAGGAAGAATACACCCGTTTTGTGGAATCATTGATGGGGAATTATTGCAGCAGAAATTTAAGTGTAATATCTCTTAAAGAATTAAAGCGAAATATTTTAGTTAAATTTAACAAAGAGAATTATTTTGTACTTCCTCACATTTCGAAGAACTCTCTTTTTCCCAGCGCCTTAGATGAAATGGCGCCAGAAAGCAAAACACGGGAGCATGAATTTTATCAGACCATAAAACTTTTTAGAAATTTTTGCTCATGGGGTGGGGAGGCCGATAATGTGCGAATGCTAGCTCCATTACTCAAGAATCCTTTTATCGTTGCTCAGGTGGCAAGGGAATTTTCTTCCCTTGACTTAGATTGGAATGCTATTGATAACAGTATTAGTTTAAAACACAGAATAAAAAATAATCCCATTTATTGTAGTAATTTGATTTGTCGCCAGGTCACGCAAGACTTATTTGAACGAAAACTCCCACATCCTGTCGGTTCACAAAATGTTTATGATGATATTAAAAGAACTTATTGTGAAGAATTTAGGGATTTAAGTTACAAAACGAATGGGCAGGTTCCTCAAGTTGCCAAATGGATTAAAAGTGAATCGCTAGATGATGAAATTTTTATGCAAGGGCAATTTATTGCCCTTGTTACTGGGATTCCTGAATTTATTTTAAGAGTTGATAAATTTATTGATGCTCAAAATTTTTTGCGATTTAATATCGATAAATCCTGGAATCAGTGGGCAGCAGGGCAATTATCTTCCTTTAATAATTATCTTTTTTATGAAGAAACTTTATCCATAGATAAGGTTGATTCACGACTTTTTTTTAATCCTCATCGTCCTAATTTTCAAGTCGTTTTTGATATCAATCTAGGAGAATTTGACCGTGTTAACCAAATGGTGGGAAAAATTAAAACGGTGATGAATTTAAAATTGCCTAAATCATTGATGCGTTGGTTGCGTTTTGAATGGGTAAATTTTGATCCAACTCAACCTAAAAGAAGAGAAAATCTCATTAAGAATTTAAGTAAGCACATTGAAGGACAGGTCGATCTTGCTAACGACAAGTTTAGGGTGTCACCTTGGACAGAGCAATTTAAAATGGTAGTTGCCAAAGAAATTCTTTTGCAAATGGAACTTTATAAAGGAGATTATTTTGAATCGGAAAATATTCAAAAAGAGTGGGTTAAAATTCCCATTATTTTAAATTACGGGCCTTTTGCTTTAAAATATTTAGATTATGAACATCGTTTAAATATTTCAAAAGATAAAAATTACTATAAAAATAATAAAGAGAAAAAAATACTGGAAATCTCTTTGGAGAAAAAAGCTGAAAAAGATTCTGCAGGTGGCCTTGGAATTGAATCAGTCGCACCCCCTAAGGTATAAAAAAAAGACCTCTTTTCTATGCCCCAAAAAGTAGCCATTTTTTTTAAAAGTTAAAGGCCACAAAATTTCCATATCACTTTAACCCCTGGAATACATTGATTGAATCGAGTCCCAATCTCCAGTTGTCCCAGGCCCATGATAGTCTTTAAATAATAATATTATGCTGTCGATAAGGTTGCTTGAGGGTGGATCAATTGGATAAATTACTAATGCTAATGAAAAAAAGGCGGCCATTTTTAAAAATGTTGAATCGGATTTTTTCAACAATGGGCCCTCTTTTTGCAACCTTGGTGCTTTGTTTGGCCTGCATGCAAGATTCCGGTTCACCACGTGTAACTCGATCACTTTCAAAGTTGTCGAATGTACCAGTTGATGCCAGCAGTAGGGGGGGGGGGCAAACGACGATTGGCAAAAATGCTTTTTGTGATTCGGCAAATTGTCCTTCAGATTCTGTTTTGTCGAATGCTCTTTCTGAAGGTGAGGCCGAGTTACGACATATTGTCGATCCATTTGATGGTACCTACAAAACAAAAGTAACGATACCCAAAAATTACAAAGGATTTTTTTATTTGTCGGGGATAAATATCACTTCGCTTTCAAATAAAATTGTTAAAGTGCGTTTTAAATTTGGACGAGAATTAGAGCCGATTACTTTGGATGCCACTGTTGGAAAGGCGCCAGGAATTACTCCGCAAACAGATATTGATCTTCTCATTATCGATATGAGTAACCAACCTTTTAAGGATATCAGACTTATTTATGATCTTTTTGATTACAATGATTATCGAGCTTCCAGTGCTGCTTTAGTTGAAAGCCTAACGCCGACTGAAGATCCCAGAAATACCGGCCTATTTTGTCGAGGTCTTAAGTTAGAGCATGATTCTACTTTTTTAGGAACTGCTACCAATACCACCTGTAATGCCACCAATGAAAAATGTCACTATGCTTATGCTAAAATTTTAGATGCAGGTTTATATTATAGCGATGGAATAAATTATCTTTCTCTCATCCCGACAAAACCGCAAATTGATTCTGCTGGAACTGGGTATGCCAATTTAGCGGCCACAAGTAATCTCGATAAGTGTCTTCCTGAAAATCCGACAATCGCCAGTTTTAATTCTGTTTATTTTCCGGCCGTCGGAGCAGTTGGTATTCCCGGTGCGGGAGGAATAGCCTACGACACTGCCGTTACCATTGGTGCTACTTCTTATCGATATCGGGGCCCTTACCGTGCGGTAACTCCGACAGCTTGGGCCATTTCATCTGCGGCATTATTTGGCACGCCTCCTGGTGTTTCTACTCTCAATTATCCAACCGGCCTTTTTCAAACAGTCTATAATGGCAGTACTGGTTATCATTCTTTTTTATTTCCCAAAGCAAGTCGAACTGCTCTTCGAAGTAATATTCAATATTTTGGAAGTACAAATCCTTTTGATTTAGCTGGCGGCTATATTACTCGGACACTGGATTACTTAATAGATTCTGGAACTACAAAATGGATGGACGGGTGTAATGCTCGAGTGATGAACTACGACTCTTACAGCAATGAAGGTATTTCTTCTTGTAATGTCACCGCCACTATCGAACTTATTTATCTCGATGCTAATGGTGTTGAAGTAGAAATTCCAAATACTAAAAGTACAAAAGTTAAATTGCAATTGATTAGGCCAAGTTTGACAAACTTCGAAGGTAAGGATGTTCTCTTTAGTGCTATGAAAACCTGTTCTTCTAGCAATGCCTGTGGTTTTGATGAATGTTGTTTTAATAATCGCTGCTGGAGTAAAACGTTGGTTTCCATTTGCCCAGAAGACGCTAGCTCTGTTGGCAATCATGCCGTAGGGCAGGTTTGTACTTCGGATTTTGAATGTTCAAGCTTGTGTTGTGGGGCCGCATCGGGGACTTGCCAAGTACATATCAGCACTACTCAGGAGCAAGTACTTTGTTCAAAATCTCCGGGCCAACAATGTGTCGCTAAAGAATGGTGCAGGAAAGAAAATGTCAGCAAATGTTACGTGGTTAAAACCGGTCTTTCTCCCGTGGGAAAACAAGAATGTGCGCTTCGCTGTTACAATGTTCCGACTAATGGAGAATGCGTTGCTGGTATTTGTAAATCACCTACGCCACCTCAGGTGCCTGCCTTTGATCCCCTGAATCCCGATTGTTCTAAGGCGATTAATCCTCCTACTTCGATCTAATTCCATAATGGAATTGGTATAAAATATATCATAGGCAAATAGTTTTCTGGCCCGTATAATAATGTTATGAAATTGATTTTAACATTCCTAATTATATTTTCCTCTGCTCTTTTTGCTTATGATAATAAAGATCTGAATGCTATTAAATATTATTATTCAAAAGAATATATTTCTCAAAGATATCAGGAAAAAAGCATTCATCATGCTAAAAATTTTTTAAAATATATTCTAGTCTTGGAAGAAAAAAATTACCAAAGTTTTCTAAAAGAGGAAAAAGATTTAATTAAACGAGTAGGTATTTCTTCAATTCTCGACCGCCAAGATTTTGAGGCCCTTTTAATTAAATTTGGAACGTATCATCAACCTTTGGAACCGAGATGACGATTCATGATGCTTTAAAAAACCTGGTTCTTGATCATATCGCTGTTGCAGTAGATGATTTAGATAAATCAGTGCTTTTTTATCAAAATCTTGGTTTAGTTTTTGAAGATGAAAGAGAAGTTGTTGAAGAACAAAAAGTAATCACTGCCTTTTCGCCAATCGATCACAATACCCACTTAGAATTGCTCACACCCTACGGAATAAAAAAAGAAGATGGGGCAATCTTTCAGTATTTACAAAAAAAAGGCCCAGGCATTCATCATCTTTGTTTTACCGTTTTGAATCTAGAGCAAAAATGTTTTGAACTTAAAGCGCTAGGAGTGCAATTTCTTTATTCCCAGGCAAAAATAGGCGCAAAAAAGAGACTGGTAAATTTTATTCATCCTAAATCGGCCGGGGGAGTTTTGATTGAGCTGTCTCAAAAAATAGAGTGAAAGGAATAAATATGCAAGGATACAGTTACCCTCCGCTTTCTAGCACAAATCGTTTGATCTTAATTGTTTCTGGGATTTTTGTTCTTTTAAATTTATTGGCATCTTTTATTCCTTCGCTCAATCTGCCATTTTGGTTTGGATTATCATTGCCTGGTATTTTATCTTTTAAAGTTCATACTTTTTTGACTTATTCTTTTATGAGCAGTGATCTCTTGCAGTTTTTTTTTAACGGGATGCTTTTTTGGTTTGTGGGCAGCGAAATTGAATCTCTTTGGGGGACAAAACAATATATAAAATTTTTACTTCTCTCTTCTTTTTTGGGAGGGGCCTTTTATCTTTTGATTGCTACAGCGCTAGGAATTTCTTGGCCCCTTCTTGGCCCCCAGGGGCTTACCAATGCTCTTTGTCTGGCCTATGCTTGGCACTTCCCTGAACGGCCATTTACTTTTCTTATGTTATTTCCCATCCCCGCCAAAATATTTTGTTGGATTATTATTGCGCTTCAGTTTTATGCAGGACTTCGCACCCCTGGACAAGTAACAGCATGGGGGCATCTTCCGGCAATGCTCGTGGCCTTTAGCTATCTTTATTGTTTAAAATTGCTCGCAGGTTCCGCTGGGCCCAGACGTTTAAAAATTAAAAAAAGCAATTTAAGCATCGTGCCAAATGATACCAAGAGTGAAGAAACTCAAAATCCTCCAAAATATTGGAACTAAAGAATTATAATGGCCAAATGGTTTCAACTTTGCTAAATCTTTTGAGCTATAAACCACTTTTTAGTTTTCATGGAGCAATATTATGCGTCTTAGTGAGGCCCTTAGAGACAAAACATTTGATGTAAGATTGCACGATAAAATGTTAGCGGAAGGCAAATTATCTCTTGAAGAAATTAAAAAATATTTAACATCTCTTCCTGATGATACCAAGTCGGTTACTTATACTGAACGACCTACTGTTGAAAAAAGCCCCCAATAATTTTATTGAATAACGTAGTTTGTGAAAAAAATTTCTTTAATGAGATCGTCGCCTAATTTTAAGTGAATATTTTTCTTTAATCTTTCTTCTAATAAAATTTTTCCTGTGATGCTATTTAGTTCTTGAGCATTCATGCTACTGGTCGTTGTTAAAACAATATCGAGTAAGATATCGTTATTTTTTTCTAAAAATGCTATTTGTTTTTGTTCGAAAGGAATAAAAATAATCGCTAAATTAATAAAACGCAGTCTGGAACCTTCGTTTGGCAAGTTCACAATAATTTTTTTTATGGTGTGGCCTTGAGTTACCACTACGTTTTTAGAATCAGAAGACAACAAGGAGGTCTCTTCTCTGTTGTTAGGTAATTTTTTTTTATAAAATGATTCGGTGTAAATAAAAAGTCCACACACGGCGAGGGACAATGCTAGACAAATTCCCAAAATGATTCGATCTAATAGAAGACTTCCAGTCATAATTATAAAATTATAACACGGCCAAAATATTTCTAGAATTTCTTTATTTTAAAATGCCAGTGGCCGATAGGGAAGTTCCAGATCCCGAGCGATTTGCTCATAAACTAAGTCGCCTTTGTAAATATTTATTCCCAGCTTTAAAGCGGGATCTAATCTTGCGGCCCCCTCAATTCCATTTTTGGCAATTAACCTGGCATATTTTAGGGTAACGTTAGTTAGGGCATAGGTTGATGTTCTCGCAACAGCTCCTGGCATATTGGCCACACAGTAGTGGATAACGCCATCAACTAGAAAGGTGGGGTTTTCGTGTGTTGTAGGACGGCAAGTTTCAATACAGCCACCTTGGTCAACTGCAATATCTACAATCACTGATCCCGGAGACATTTTGCCAATCATTTCTTTGGTTACTAATTTGGGTGCTTTGGCCCCAGGAATAAGAACTGCGCCAATTACTAAATCGGAATTGACAATAGCAGTTTCAATATTGCCCATGTTGGAAAATAAAGTAGTAATTCGATTGTCAAAAAGATCATCAAGTTCCGCTAATCTTTTTGTCGATAGATCAATAGCGGTAACGTCAGCGCCCATTCCCATCGCCATTTTAATGGCATTAGTTCCGGCGATGCCACAACCTATCACGCATACTTTGGCCCGTCTTACACCCGGTACGCCACCTAAAAGAATTCCTTTTCCTCCTTGATCCAGCTGCAAATAATGAGCGCCAATTTGGGTGGACATTCTGCCTGCCACTTCAGACATGGGAACGAGAAGTGGAAGTGCGCCATCAAGAGTCTGGATAGTTTCATAGGCAACACATGTGGAACCACTTTTCATAAGTCCAGTGGTGAGCTGAAGATCCGCTGCTAAATGTAAATAAGTGTAAACGATATGATGTGCTCTAAGCATGGCAATTTCAGAAGGTTGTGGTTCCTTTACTTTAACAATCATTTCCGAGACCTTAAAAACTTCCTCGGCAGAAGATAAAATAGTGGCACCGACCTTGGCATATTCTTCGTCTTTTATGCCGACTCCAATTCCTGCCTTTTTTTCAACATAAACTTGATGGCCGTCGTGAACCAATTGCAAAACTCCGCCGGGAACAAGGCCTACGCGGTTTTCTTTAATCTTGATTTCCTTTGGTACACCGATCTTCATAAGAGTCTCCTTCAAAAATCTAGGGCATGTTCAAAAAAATAAATGTTGGCTTGAAAATATAAATCTTTTGCCCTCTGAGATAAAGCAAAATGATTAGCGAATTAAAAAAAGGTCGTCCAAATCCGACTGATAACATAGGGTTATATCGGTATTTGTTTTCTTTGTTGAATAATTTTTACTCTCAAAATCATTTGCTTGAAATATTTTTTACAATTGCTAAAGCTATTTTGAGGAAAAATGAAGTTTATTTTTATCTTATCTTTGATTTTTAATTGTTGTTGGGCGACGAGTATCGACAAATTTTACGGCGATAAAGTGTCCCCATCTGATTTCTTATTTGAGGCAAAAATTTTAAAATTTCTTGGGGGAAACTTTAACCTGAGGAATCTACCAAGCAATCTCTCGGCAGCTATAAAAAATGATATTCAGGGCCAGTTAAAATACCTTATTGGATTGTATGGGTCTGAGAATATGAATGAAAACTTTCATTTTTATGGTTCGCCGGCCGAGGTTGATAGTTTTGAAATAACTCTTTTAAAAATAGAAAAGACTAAAAATTCAAGCTATTCATCAATTACTTATTTGGCGAAAGGAAAAATGCTTTTTTCTGCAAGCGCATTTCGCAATCAAGATAGCATTGAAGTACCGCTTATTTTGCCTCTCATTCCTGCATCTATTTTTAGCTCTTTAAAAACTGCCGAGGCACGTCGCCAATGTGCAGATAATCATCCTGTCGAATATTATGATTTTTTTTATTACTGGTCTCCTTTTTCAAAAGAGTGTCAAAGTAATATACCAGAGTCATTGGTGATAAAAACATTTGCACGGGCCAAACGGACTTCTTCTACTATAAAAAGTTATCCCGAATACAATCGCTTGTATAAAAAAGGGCAAGAAAACCGGGAATTGAAAATCAGTATTTTTATGGGTTATATGGAAAAAAACTTAAGTAAAAAATTGTTAATTGAAAACGATAATGCCTTTCTCAATTATCAACGCTTGAGTGAAGTATTGAGCACAAATGGCGCTATATTGGAGGAAGAAAATAAATGGTTTAAAGGTAAAAAAGGAATTGGTATTAACCAGCGTAAATTATTTTACAAAGAAGTTTTCAATAAGTTTGGCGAAAAAATGAAAGTATCAATTGAAGTTCTGCTTTCTAATACCGATCTTTATACGGGGGATGGAACTTTTCATCAGGTATTGGCCAAGGCATATAAGGATTCAGATGTTGTTATTTATGATGGCCATGCGGGGCTTGGGGCCAATTTATCATTAAGTAAATTACCCGTTAAAATTCAATTTGATTTAAACAAATATCAAATTTTTTATTTTAATAGTTGCAGCTCTTATCCTTATTATAATCTTACATATTTTAAGAAAAAAGGTGGGCCCGCAAATTTGGATATTATTACTTCAGGTCTTAGTACCTTGAGTGGCTCATCAATTGGAAATACCCTCGCTTTGATTTTGCCTATGATAAATGGTGAATTGAAATCTTATCAGGAAATTATCAAAAATATTGAATTATCTAATCCTCCATCTTTCCCCGCACTTGTTGCTGTAAATGGGGATGAAGACAATCTTTTTTTTCTTCCTTAAAGTTTGATAATTGTATTATCTTCAGCGGGAACGACTTTGGTATCTCTTTTTTTAAAATTCTTTTTAATTTGGTCTTCTAGAAATTGATGAGAAAGATCGTGGTTCATATGAAATAGCAGAGCATTTTTTGGCCTAATTTCTTTTATGTAGTCAAAAGACTGTTGCATTGTCAGATGGGTATTTTGGACTTTCTTTTGAAGACAATCAATCATTAGCATTTTTAATTTTTTCTTTTTCAATAATTTGACACTTGAACTTGGAATTTGATGACAATCGACAATGTAGGCAAAATTGGAAGTGGCAAAGGACATACTTTGACCGTGGCCATGGGGACATAGAAAAAAATTTATTTTTAGTCCACAAATTTTCACTTCAGTCCATTTTCTCTTTTCTAATTTAATGGGACATAATGAGAGTAGAGGAATACCCCCTCCTAAAATTTTTAATCCATTATTGTAATTTGAGTCAAAAATATATGAGAACTTTTGTTTTAAAATACCAGCACAAATTTTTGAACAAAAAAGGGGAAGAATAGGAAGTTTTTTAAAGGAGCGTATATAAGTGAGTGGTCGCAATTCATCGATGCCATGGGTGTGGTCAGCATGGCCATGAGTGATAATGACTGCATCGAGGTGTTCGATCTTATGAGCAAAACACTGCTGGCGAAGATCAGGGGAAGTATCGATAAGAATTTTTTTGTTGTCATTTGTGGTTAATAAAATAGAAGAGCGAAGACGTCGATCCCTTGGGTCAGTAGAGAGACAGACGGCACAATAGCACCCGACCATTGGAATCCCCGTACTCGTCCCACTTCCCAGTATGGTGACAGTTTTAATCTTTGTCATAAAAAATTTAATCTTTTCCTTGTGCCTATGAAGAAGGTGCTCTTAAATAATAGTTTACAGAATGAAAGAAGGAAAGTTTTCAATGAAGAGAAAAGAATTGTTAAGGAGAAGCGCATTTCTGACGCTACTTTTATTGGCGCTTATTGCCTGCTCTGTTAAAATTAAAAATAATAATATGACTGCCAATGGCCACCTTGTTGATCACATGGCCCATTTTGATTCCCCTAATGAAAATCTCAAAATCGACCTGCAAATTCATAAAGAAACATTAAGCAATGGTCTTCGAGTTATCGTCGTTGAAGATAAACGATTGCCTATCGCTGCTTACGCTACCTTTTTTGATATTGGTGGGCGACATGAAGGGAAAGGTACTACCGGGGCCTCACATTTCTTGGAACA
>JAHEZZ010000094.1 GCA_023250815.1 Bdellovibrionales bacterium | reverse complement strand
TGTGAGTGATAGAGGCCAGTTCTAACTGAACTTCTCCTTGAGACTTTCGAATTTTTTTTCCACTTTTGCCAAAAATCCAAATAAAAAGAGGGGCCACTAATAAAATCACAACCGTCAGGGCCGGATCCCGATAAAAGGCCAAGGCCAACATAAAAAAGGCGGTCAAAGGCTCACGAATAAGATCAACAGCTGATTTAAATCCTCCGGAAAAAACATGAGTATCATTGGTCAAAGTGGAAATGATTTCACCTTGCTTACTGGTAGCAAAAAAAGAAATAGGAAGTCGTTGAAGTTTCGAAAAAAGCTCTGTTCGTAAATTATTGGTGGATAAATCCACCACATAGCGAATCCAATAAAAATGATAAAAACGACAAGGGAAATTAATAATTCCAAGAATCAAAAGAAAAGCCGCCAACTTGACAGCATCATGAAAACTGGCATTTTGTCCAAGCCCATTATCAAAAACTGGTTTTACCAGATAGGCCTGAGCAAATTTTATTCCGGCCAACACAAAAGAGAAAAAAATTGTTCCAAAAACTTTTTTTTTCTCTGATCGAACATAAGGCCATAAAAATTTAAAAAGTTCTTTTGTCATAAATTTTGAAAAATCATTGTGCCTGAAATTCTTCTTGCTGTAAGGCCAAAAAACTTGGGCCATCCACTTGGGTGTGAAATTTAAAATATTTTAAAAGAATTTGAGAAATAAGTTTAAATTCATTTTCTCCGGTGTTTATTTCTTGCTTAAATTTTTTTAAAAGTTCAGGATATTTTTGATGCCAAATCTGATAAAAAAACTTCGGCCAATGAACACGACCCCCTGAATCTGCGATACCAGAATCACAATCGGCACAAGAAATTCCCCCTTTATCTAAATACAACATCCCAGAAGGACATAGATTAAGTTTATCTCCCAAGGGGCCACTTTCAAAAAAAGATGAAGCGCAAAACAAGCACTCACGATAAGCAGGGTAAAGTCCCATTTCCGCCAAAACTTTTGCTAAAAATAGCGCTAAATGCAAATCACTAAAAGGTATTTGCCCATCGCTCAAATCACCATTTAAAAAAAAGAGTGCGTTACTTAGCACCCGAAAAGTTCCCTCTCCGCTAGAATTATTGAGCAAATGATGAAAAGAAGAAAGTTCAGGAGATATTTTTTGGCAAACCTCTAAATAAAAGCAAGAAAGCACAAATGAAGGGTAAGAATAGCGAATTCTCTCTGCCGACCAAACTAAACTCCATTCTTTTGCTGTAGCAAGAGCACTCTCTCCTTTAGAATTTTGCGATGGACGAAGTTCAATTTTTAATAAGTGGCCAACTTCCACCAAGGAACTTTTTTTCTTTGCCCCACCTCCGGCCCCGCCATAAAAAAGCACCGGGCATTTTTCTCCATTTCGAAGAAGAATATGAGCGATAAGATTACGTTCTTTAAAAAGACTTTTAGAGAGAACAATCCCCTCTATTTTTGTTTGCATGTCTCATTTCTAACATAATTTTTCAAAAATTTATTTTTTTTATGAGAGGCCAAAATAAAAGGCCAAATAACATTATGCTTCCTCACTAGAACACAAAATTCCAATGAGAGAATATAAGCAATGCAATGTAGGTAAGGAGTAAAATTTGGGGGCAAATATTTTTTTCTAAAATAATTCAATAATTTCTGAATAAAAGAAGGGGCTTCTTCTGGCAGGGCAAGTCCAAAACCTTTTAATTTAAAAAATAATTGTCCTGTTAAAATATGGTCAAATGAATAGGGAGATAAAAAAACAATTGGCAGGCGTAACTGCAAAAGAAAAATCAACTCTGAAAGATAAAAGAGATGAGGGCCGTCAATTACAATTATTTCAATCCGTTTATTTTTTACTTCAATTTTTTGACCAGAAAAAGTAAAAACAATTTGCTCTTTAATATCCGGAGTCAGATAACTTGCAAGAATGGGTTTAAAGTTTTGATCAGGCAAACAATATAAAATATGTTCATTTTTTTCAGAATAAACATTCTGGAGCAATCCCCAAAGCTCTTTCCTTAGAGCGGGAGAAACTTGAGATATTAAAAAAGTGCGAGGGATACTCTGTATAATTATCATAAATAAGAATTAGCAAGGTTTAACTTTCAATTAAAAACCTAAGCGCCTATGATCAGGTACTTTTTTTCTCCTCTTAAAAATTAATGCCGAAATATTTTTGCTATGATAAAGAACATTGATGAATCAATTAATTCTTTTGCCAAAAGATCAGTTTAAAAAAAATAAACAAATATATATTTTAAATTCAACGGACCCTCGCTATCTGCATATTAAAAATCATCTCAAACTGACCCAGGACCGTACTTTAAAAATGGCCCTGCTAAATGAGGGTCTGGCCCAAGGTAAAATCATAAAGTTAAGCGATAAAAATTTATTAATCGAAATTAATTCTGCTCTTTTAAAAAATCCCACAAGGCCCTATCGGGAAGCGATAATTGGTCTTGGTCGCCCTAGACAAATGCTCAAAATTTTAGAATGGGGTACCCAACTTGGAATCAATAAGTTTCAAATTATAAAATGCCAACTTTCTGAAAAAAGTTATATGTCATCTCCCCTGCTTACTGCTCAAAATATAAATGAAACACTGATAAAGGCCTTAGCGCAAAGTGCTTATTACTATTCGCTGCCAGAAGTAGAAATAAAAAAATACTTTCCCAGGGCCTGGAAGGAGAATTGTCAAAAAGTGGCCCTCGATCCAATTTGCGGCGTTGAGCAAAATGAACTTTCCATGTTCAAAGAAAATGATTTGCAATTTTTAATGGGCCCAGAACGAGGTTTCACTGATGAAGAAAGAAAAAAAATAAAACTCTATGATTTTCAATTTATAAAATTAGCCCCTGCCATTTTAAAATCAGAAGTGGCATTCAACTTTTTTTTAGGCAAGCTTTCTTAGCTTAAAAATAAAACGAAACTTTTCCAGTATAACTGTTAGTGCCAAAGGCGCTGGCCCACTCCCCTGCGATGTGGAATAAAAAAAGATCCAGCTGAAGTCCAGCAAAAAGATGAGTGCTAGTTTGTTTTGAAGTAACACTATTACCACCTGATAAAGTTACATTGGTAGCAAAAATTGTTCCACTTCCAGTGGCATTAAACTTGACATCAGTTTTTCCCTTTAAAAATCCAAGTCCAAGATAAGGTTCAAAAAATAAAATATCACTGCTGGCAACTATATTTGCTCCCCATACGGTAGTATCAACATTAATAGTACCACTGACGACTGTAGTCGCAGTTGTGCTCGACTGAGAATAACTAAGACCTGCATTTGAGGTATGGGCCCTTATGGCCAAATCTATCCATGGAGAAAGAGGATAATATTCTGTAACCGTCCATTTGGCCCCAACACTCCAACTATCCGCAGTAATTCCAGCGATTGATTTTTTAGGAAAATAGGTTGCTTCCATGGTGATCCCCCAGGGAATAGTCAACATACCCAAAGCTCCTCCGTGATACACTTTATTAACAATGGTAGAAGAACTAACTCTTTTAACCACCGCCTCTAAATCTGGGGTCTGAGTAATTCCGCCAAACACTCCAATTTCAAATCCCCAAGTGTGCCCGAGACTTTTCGCCGGAGCAACAACAGTATGAACAAAATTTGCGGCAAATTCTTTAGAAATATTATCGAGTTCGGCCTGGGTAACGTTGCTCAAAGTTGGAATGCCAGCAGATACACCAAAAGAAAAAAAAGACAATAATCCGATCAAAATATTTTTCATAAAATGCTCCTCTGGTATATTTTTATTCTAGGCTTAATTTGAAAAAGAGCGATGAGTATTTTTATACCAATTGCAATGGCCGAATGATTTAATCAACTAGAAAGTAATTTCGATATTCACCAATTCTAAAACCAGTAAACTCCTCCACGGTATCAGAAATCAATAATCCCATATTTTTTAATTCTAACCTAAAGGGTAAATTCATTATATCAATATCATTTCGATGTTCTTCTATCCATTTTTTCATAACCTCAGGATGATGATCTCTAAATGCTTTTAATCCCCAAATTCTTTCATACTTAAAAGCTGCCTGTTCATTTTTGTTGCCATGATAAAGTCGATCCATTGCCACTACTTTATTATTCATAACCATTTCTTTTCTCGCCCAACCATAATGATAAACAGAGGCCTCAACTGGTAAACAATGAATCTTGGTACCGGACTGGTATCTAAATCCTTGAGCATCTTTCCAACTGCGAATATTTTTTTGATTTTTTATCGCTCGAATTTCTTTGCGATAAATCGAACGGGTGTGCTTGACAATATCGACGTTGCCATAAAAATGAATATAATTAAAAACCAATCCATCGATATCAGATCTTTTATCCCAATTAATATAGGCATCATGAATGGCAGGATAATCTTTTTCATGAAGAATTTCGTCAGCTTGAATATATTGACAAATTTTTCCTTCACAATAAGAAAGGGCGATGTTTGTTTGTTCGGCCAAAATTTTTCCACCGCTGGTTTTACTCGGATCCCAATAGGATCGGTAAAATCTAAACTTAGAGTGAGCAAAATGATCTCTTAGATAATCATAGGTACCATCATCATTTTTTAAGTTGCGATCATCAAAACCAACATTGACAATCACTTCATCGCACAAAGGCTCAAGACTCTCCAAACTTTCCTTAATCGGATAACCCAATGTAAGAGCGTTTTTAATAAAGGTGAATCCAGAAACAAAGGGAGTGGACATGGGGCCTCATTTTTTTCTACACTTAGGTTAGAATCATATCACAAAGAACATTAATGTTGCTACCGCCTAAAAAAATACTCATCATTAAAAATCGCGCTTTAGGCGACAGTGTGCTTACTCTCTCCTCTCTTCAATATTTGCGAGAGATACTTCCCAGCATTCAAATAGAATACGCTGTACCCGATTGGACTCTAGCGCTTTATCAAAATACAAAAAGTGCCGCCAATCAAATTTGGGGATTTGATTGTAAAAAAAGCAGAGGACGGGCGAAATTTTTTATCCATTGCTGGAAAGAAAAATACGATTTGATTATCGAACTCAACCAATCGGGAAGCAGCGGTAAAATTTTAAAACTGCTCTCCTTTTTAACCTCCGTGCCCTATTATTTTCATAATCACCATCAAAAAAATGGCGGATTTATTATCGACCAAGGAAAACCCAAAGCAAATATTCAAAGGGACCTGGATGCCATCTGGAGTATTCTTACTAAAAAATATAATTTTAAAATTGCTCATCCCCATTTTTTTAATTACCCACCAGTTCTGAAAAGTGAGAGAAAAAATCCAGAAAAGAATTTCGCTGTATTTGGAGTAGTGGCCACAAGATCCACCAAAATGTGGCCACTTGAAAACTACACCAATCTCGGCAAACTTCTCATTGAAAAAGGTATTGTAAATAAAATCATCATCCCCCTATCTAGCTCATCAATTGATCGTGAGATTGAAAAAAAAATTATTGATAATCTTGGGCCAAAAGTTGAAATCGTCAAACTGTCCTTGCAAGAACTTCCAGAATGCTTAAGTGCCGCAAAATTTTATGTTGGTAATGACACTGGATTAAAACACATCTGCGCTTCACTGGGGGTACCGACTTTGACTTTTTTTGGGCCAGAAAATCCAGAAGAGTGGCATCCTTACGACCCTAAAATCCATCCTTATTTTTTTATTTCTAAGCTTGAATGCCGAACCAAGCTTTCACACTTCTGTCCTCTTGAAACCTGTGATTCCATGATCTGCTTAAATCAATTTACCCCTGAGATGGCGCTGGAAAAACTCATCCAATTCAAACCTAGAGATCAAATACTTTAACGCTTTTTCGAATGCGAGGGATTTCTTCTAAGTCTAAATCAGCGACGATCACCCGTTCATTTTCTTTAGCATCCCCCAAGATATCTCCCCAAGGAGAAACAATTAAAGAATGGCCATAAGTTGAAACACGATCGTTGTGCATTCCCCACTGAGCAGAGGCCACCACAAAACATTGATTTTCAATTGCTCGTGCACGAACCAAAGTATGCCAATGGGCCCTACCAGTTGGAATAGTGAAAGCAGATGAAATGGAAAGGACGTTACATCCGTTTAAAGCATATTCCTGATAAAGTGCCGGAAATCGCAAATCAAAACAAATAGAAAGACCAATTTTTAGTTCTCCTGCAGTAATCATTTTAGCTTGACTACCCCGAGAATAAATAACACCTTCATCAATTTTTTGGACTTGCCCATTTTTTTCAAGCTCACAAGAAAATAAATTTCTCTTGTCGTAAATCCCTAAGTCCGTCCCATCGGGAGCGAAGTTATAACTGCGATTATAAATTTTATCGCCAATTTTAGTCGCAGCAGACCCTGCCAAAACATAAAGACCCGAAGCTGTTGCAAGCTTTTTTATATTTTCAAAATGTTCACCCTTACTCTCTTCAACTAAATAAGGAGTCGGTGTCAATCCATCTGAAAGAGAGTAAAAAGACTCTGGTAAAAAAATATGGGTGGCCCCCAAAATTTTTGCCTCTACAAAAAGCTGTCGAATTTTTTTTAAATTTTTTTCAAAATCTAAAACGGAACACATCTGAAGAGCGGCCACTTTAACTTTCATTATTTTTTCCTAGAAGGAATAATTTTTCCTATTGCAAAGTAATTAAATCCATCCCCAATTAAATGTTCCGGGTTATAAATATTTCGGGCATCAAATATATTAGGCGCTCGAAGTCTCTTTTTAACTTCTTCAAATTCTGGGAAACGAAATTCTTTCCATTCTGTCATAATGATAAGGCCATCACAGCCATTTAAAGCCTCGTATTTATCTTCAAAGCTTCTGGTTTTTCCCTTGGTAACTGGGCCATGCTCCATGATTTTATGAAAATTTTCAGCAGCGACAGAATCGTAATAATGTAGTTCAGCTCCCTCAGCACAAAGAAATTCTGCCATACTAATAGAGGGTGCCTCTCTCACATCATCAGTATTAGGCTTAAAGGCCACGCCCCAAAAAGCAAACTTTTTGCCTTTGATATTTCCAGCAAAATATTTTTTTATTTTATGGGCCATCACAATTTTTTGCTCATTGTTAACATCTTCAGCGGCCTTAACGATAGACAATTCCATGCCCAAATCTTTGGCGGTACTCATCAGCGCCTTAACATCTTTTGGAAAACAACTCCCTCCATAGCCAGGGCCAGCGTACAAAAAATGCTTGCCGATTCGCGCATCCGAAGTAATCCCACGCCTTACTTCTTCAATGTCGGCACCAGTTAATTCACACAAGCGAGAAATCTCATTAATAAATGAAATCTTCGTCGCCAAAAAACAATTAGCAGCATATTTCGTCATCTCCGCTGAATGATTACTCATAATATAAATGGGATTTCCCTGACGAACTAATGGAGCATAGAGGTCTTGCATAATTCGCCCTGCGTATTCATCCTTACAGCCAATCACGACACGATCGGGGCGCATGAAATCTTCTACCGCTGAACCTTCTTTTAAAAATTCTGGGTTATTCACCAAATAATATTTTTTTTTGGTATGCTCTCCGACTAATTTTTCAATCATTTCACAAGTACCGACAGGTACGGTTGATTTAATAACAACAATCGCTTTTTCTTTTAATTCATTGGCCGCAGAAACTGCAGCATTTCGCAAATATTCAAGATTGGCACGCCCATCATCTGCACTAGGTGTTCCCACCGCCAAAAAAATAGTATCGGCCACTTTTACTGAATCATAGAGAGTGGAAAACTTGAGACGTTTTGCTTTGATATTCCGTTTTAATAATTCATCAAGTCCCGGTTCATAGATGGGAGATTTACCCTCTCCTAAATTTTGAATTTTTTTATGATCTAAATCGATACAGGTTACATTGTGTCCCATTTCAGCAAAACAGGCGCCACTGACTAGGCCAACATAACCAGTTCCTATCACCGAAACTTTCATTCATGCTTCCTTTGCTTTTTCATTTTTAACTGAGCTACAATAGCAGTTTATGAAACTTTCCGTCACTATTATTACCTTGAATGAAGAACAGAACATTGAATGCGCTGTGCGGTCTGCGCAATTTGCCGACGAAATTGTAGTACTCGATTCTTTTAGCAGCGACCGCACTGTCAATATTGCAAAGCAACTTGGTGCCAAAGTTTATCAGGAGAAATTTTTGGGTTATGGAGCACAAAAAAATCGCGCAGCAGAGTTGGCCCAAGGCGAATGGATTTTTTCCATGGATGCTGATGAAGAAATTTCTCACCAATTAAAACAGGAAATAAGCGAAGCTATTAAATTGAAACCTGATCGTTACTTCTCTATAAATCGGCAAAATTTTTTTGCCCATTCATGGATCAAACACGGCGGCTGGTACCCTGACAGAATTCCCCGATTATACCCAAAAAATAAGGCCTATTTTAGCAATCCAGAAGTGCATGAAAATTTAGTTCCTAAAGATTCTCTGCTTGCTTTGCAATTAAATGCCCCTCTCTATCATTATTCTTTCCCTACTTTTGAATCCCAAGTCTTAACAAATTTAAAATTCGCCAAATTAGGGGCAAAAAAACTACGTCAAAACAATCAAAACATACAACTTTGGGCGGTTGTCGTTCGACCTTTTTGGAAATTTATAGAATGTTATTTCCTTAAACGAGGATTTTTAGACGGAGTTTTAGGACTTTTAATCGCTTTTAATGCAAGCTACTCTCAATTTATGAAATACTCACTGGCCTACTTAAAAGAAGAAGAAAAAAAATAAAATGCCTCAGAAAATAAAAAACATTATTAGAAATATTATTAAGCTCACTTTTTCTATTGGAATAATTCTTTTTCTGATCAAAAATGGCAAACTAGATTTTTCATTAGTAGGAAGGGCATTTGAAAACAAAAAAGCATGGATTTCGTGTCTCTTTTTTTTATTGGCCCAAATATGTCTCAGCACTTATCGCTGGAAAAAATTAGTGGAAATTAAATCTCACAACAAACTCCCTTTCAAAAAAGTAATGGGGCTAACATGGATCGGACTTTTTTTCAGCTCAGTACTACCCGGCGTAGTCACCGGCGATTTAGTAAAACTAGTGTATGCTCGTCATATAGACCAAACCTTATCCAAAACATTTCTACTTACCACTATACTTATGGATAGAGTGATCGGTTTAATCGGTTTATTATGTCTCATGGGAATCATGAGCATTTTTTCTTTTCATGAGGTTACTCTTCTTGCTCCACAAATGAGGCAGTTGCTATTTTTAAATTTTTCTCTTTTTGCTGGGGTCATTTTTTTCTTAATATCGCTCTTTTTACCAAAGACAATTCAAGCAAAAATTCTAACAATCACTATCAAAGCTCCGCTTCTTGGAAAGCAAATTAATAAAACTCTCGAGCAAGTTTGGCTAATCGGTGAAAATACGAAAACAATTATAATTTGTTTTTTGCTCAGTACATGCTCTCAATTTTTCTCAGTACTGGCCCTTTGGACTATTACTTCGCCTTTTTACAGTACCAAGATATCGCTCATTCACGCTTTTACTTTTATGCCCGTAGGTTTTATGGCCATGGCCATCCCCATCACTCCTGCGGGATTGGGAGTAGGACATGCCATTTTTGAAACACTATTTTCTTTTTTTAATGTCAAAGGTGGCGCATCCCTTTTTAATATTTATTTCATAAGTTATATTTGTATCAATATTTTAGGAGTTATTCCCTATATGTTTAATTCCGCAAAAGCGACAGAAGAAGAAATTAAAGAATTCTCTTAAGAAGGAAACCCTTAATAATAATAGCCCCTGCAATCTCAGAAAAATGTCGATGCTATCGGCGTATTCCAATGCTCAATTATTTGCGGAAAAAAAATTGGACACTATTTTTTGTAAAATATTTTCGCAAGTCGTTAGCAGAGAAACCACCCATTAATTATTATCAAAAGCTCATTTCGGGCCATCTTACCCTCTGATTCAAGCGCACTACTAAAAACCTATCATGAACTTTCTTGCTTCCCCAAAAGAACTTATATATTTGTAAAATTTTAGCAATAGAAATTCACAAATCAAAACGATAGGTTTTGTTATTTTAATTCGAGTACATTTTATTGGCAGAATATCCATAGCATATTTTAGGATTATATTGAATCTGTGGACCGTTAAACAAAAGCATCTACAGTTCAGTAGAGAGAGTCGACGAAAACCGAGGCCACTGAAAGCAAAGCTTTCGGACCGAAAGGTCATATTATGCTGGCCTATCATCAATTGCT